>DASUWS010000129.1:0-19067 GCA_036378295.1 Ktedonobacterales bacterium | reverse complement strand
GAAGGCGGTGTACTTCGCCTGCCCCTTGGTCGCCAGCACCTTGGTGATCGCCGCGGTCAGCGTCGTCTTGCCGTGGTCGATGTGCCCGATCGTCCCCACGTTGACGTGCGGCTTCGTCCGCACAAACTTCTGCTTCGCCATACTCGCTATCTCCTGTATTCCCCGCCAGAACGGCTGAACGTAGCCGCGCTCGCCATTCTGACGGGTCCGCCGTCACTCTCTCACTACACCACTCTCGTCGCACCCACTACGATGCCCGCGGCTTGCCCGCGCGACCCGACTTGCTCTTGATCTCTTCAGCCAGGCTCTTCGGCACCTCTTCGTAGTGCGAGAATTCCATCGTGTAGGATGCGCGCCCGCTCGTCATCGAACGCAGATCGTTGACGTAGCCGAACATCTCGGCTAGCGGCACATTCGCCCGCAATACCTGCGAGCCGCCACGCTCTTCCGTGCCGATGATATGGCCGCGTCGGCGGTTGAGATCGCCCAGCACGTCGCCGAAGAACTCCTGAGAGGTCGTCACCTCAACCTTCATGATCGGCTCGAGCAGCACCGGACCCGCCTTTTCAGCGGCATTACGGAAGCCCATCGAGCCAGCCGTCTTGAAGGCCATTTCCGAGGAGTCTACCTCGTGATAGGAGCCGTCGTAGAGGGTCGCGCGAACATCTACCATCGGATAGCCCGCGATGACACCATTCTCTAGCGACTCCCGGATACCATCTTCAGTCGGCTTGATGTACTCGCGCGGCACAACGCCGCCAACGATGCCGTTGACGAACTCGAAGCCCTTACCGCGCTCCAGCGGCTCGACCCGAATCCACACGTCGCCAAACTGGCCACGACCACCGGACTGACGTACGAAACGTCCCTCAGCCTGCGCCGTCTTCGTGATCGTCTCACGATAGGCAACCTGCGGTCGGCCAACGTTCGCCTCGACCTTGAACTCGCGCGACATGCGGTCTACCAGCACGTCCAGGTGCAATTCACCCATGCCAGCGATGATCGTCTGGCCAGAATCCTGGTCCGTATGAACACGGAAGGTCGGATCCTCTTCGGCCAGCCGCTGCAGCGCGATGCCCATCTTATCCTGATCGGCCTTGGTCTTCGGCTCGATGGCGATCTCGATGACCGGCGTCGGGAAGACGATAGACTCCAGCACCACCGGATTATCCTGCGAGCAGAGTGTATCGCCCGTGAAGGTGTTCTTCAGTCCAACCGCGGCGCAGATGTCGCCCGCATAGATGCGGTCGATGTCTTCGCGGTGGTTCGCGTGCATCTGCAAGAGACGCCCAAACCGCTCTTTCTGGCCCTTCGTCGCGTTGTAGGCGTAGGAGCCAGCGGAGAGCGAACCGGAATAGACCCGTAAGTACGTCAGCCGCCCGACGAACGGGTCAGCGACGATCTTGTGAGCCAGGGCCACGAACTCGGCGTCATCCGATACGACCAGCGGCACCTCTTCCCCGGTCTTCGCCGAGATAGCTACTGGTGCGGGAATATCGAGCGGCGACGGCAGGTAATACACGACCGCGTCGAGCATCGCCTGCACGCCCTTGTTCTTGAGTGCGGTTCCGCAGAGAACGGGGATGAGTTTCCCTTCGATCGTTGCACGACGCAGGGCGGCGCGCAGCTCATCCTCGCTGATCTCCTCGCCCTCAAGATATTTGAGCGTCAACTCTTCGTCGGTCTCAGCTACCAGCTCGATCATCGTCTCACGATGCTTGCGTGCATCATCTGCCAGCTCCGCGGGAATCGCGGTCGCCTCGGATTTGGTGCCCAGATCATCGACGAAGATAACGGCCTGGTTGGTGATGAGATCAATATGACCCTTGTAGTCGCTCTCACGACCTATCGGAATCTGAATCGGCACAGGCTTCGCGTTCAGGCGGTCGGTAATCATCCCGACTGTCCGCCAGAAATCGGCGCCAATGCGGTCCATCTTGTTCACGAAGCAGATGCGCGGCACGTGATACTTGTCGGCCTGGCGCCAGACCGTTTCGGACTGTGGCTCCACGCCCGCGACCGCGTCGAAGACGACGACGCCGCCATCCAGCACACGCAGCGACCGCTCAACCTCGACGGTGAAGTCTACGTGCCCGGGAGTGTCGATGATGTTGATCCGGTGGCTCATCCAGAAGCACGTCGTCGCGGCAGACGTAATCGTAATGCCGCGTTCCTGCTCCTGAGGCATCCAGTCCATCGTCGCGGCGCCCTCGTGCACTTCGCCGATCCGGTGAATCTTCTTGGTATAGAAGAGAATGCGCTCTGTTGTTGTTGTCTTCCCTGCGTCGATATGCGCGATAATACCAATATTGCGCGTCTTTTCGAGGGGATACTCTCTAGCCATAACTCCTCGACCGCTTCCCTAGAAGCGGTAGCTGGCGAATGCTTTGTTGGAATCCGCCATCTTATGGGTCTCGTCACGTTTGCGAATCGTCGCGCCCTGTCCGGCTGCCGCATCCATTAGCTCGGCGGCCAGCTTCTCGGCCATCGAATGGCCCCCGGCGCGGTTGCGCGCTGAATTGATGAGCCAGCGCATGGCGAGCGCGGTCTTTCGCTCACCACGGATCTCCACCGGCACCTGATATGTCGCGCCGCCAACCCGTCGGGGCTTGACCTCGATCACGGGTGTCGCCGCGCGCAGTGCCTGCTCGAAGACCTCGATAGGATTGCGCTTGCTGCGCTGCTCTACAATGTCGAGCGCTTCATAGATAATGTGCTCGGCGAGGCTGCGCTTGCCGTCCCACATCATGCGACCGATCAGGCGCGTGATGTTGCGGTTGTTGTACTTTGGGTCCGGCAGCACGACCCGATGCTGAACCTTCGTTCGTCGCGGCATGTGCTCGCTTCCTCCTCCAGAACGCCAGACAAGGCGAAGGGCGCCCGAGACATAACGCCTCGGCGCCCCACCCGTCAGACGCCTTTCCGTCGCCCGCCACACCGGTTCCCCAGGGGAATCAGCTTGTGGCTGGTGTGTGATGAGAACGTGCTCACCACACGCGGAGAACATCCAACATCGCTGGCGCGACCTGCGCGACCAGCCGTGGTATTTGCCGACCTGATGATCCTGGCGCAACCCGCGAGCAGAATCATTGGTTTCGGGCAGAAACTCTCGATATTCTTATCACAGACGCTCACAGACGCGTGCGCTGCTACTTGCCCTTCGGTCGCTTCGCGCCGTATTTCGAGCGCCCCTGACGCCGCTTCTCGACGCCCTGGCTATCCAGCGTGCCACGCACGATATGATAGCGGACACTCGGCAGGTCCTTCACGCGGCCGCCACGAATCAGCACCACAGAGTGCTCTTGCAGGTTGTGGCCCTCGCCCGGAATGTAGGCGGTGACCTCGTACCCGTTCGTCAGGCGAACGCGGGCAATCTTGCGCAGAGCGGAGTTCGGCTTCTTTGGCGTCATCGTACGCACCTGCGAGCAGACGCCACGTTTCTGTGGCGCGCCACGCATTCGCTGCGTGCGGTTCTTGAGCGCATTGAAGGAGAACTGCAGCGCGGGCGCCTTGCTCTTGCGAACCTTTTTGCTCCGGCCCTTGCGCACCAACTGATTGATCGTCGGCAAGGGATACTCCTTAACTTCAGCTTCTGGCTGGCCAGATATACTCATTCTCACGATCACGCCACGCATGGCAAAGAGATGAGCATACCTGGCGCACAATACGAAATATTATCACTCCTCAGGCGGGCTGTCAACTAGACCCAACTCGCCTCCCAGGTCACCAATGAACCCGCCGCCGTCGGCGCCGTCAACGGGGTGATCCTCATCTTCCAGCTCACCGCCCAAGCCTACAGGGCCAAGCCCTGTGGCCGACATTGCCGCCGCCAGCCGCTCGGCGCGCTGCTTCTCGCGAAGCTGCTTGCGCTGCTCCAGACCCGTGCCCGCTGGAATCAGCTTGCCGATGATGACATTTTCCTTCAGGCCGCGCAGGTGATCGGTCGCGCCCGTAATGGCCGCCTCCGTCAGCACGCGCGTCGTCTCCTGGAAGGAAGCTGCCGCCAGGAAGCTCTCCGTGTTGAGCGAAGCCTTCGTCACGCCCAGCAGCACAGTCTGCGCTGTGGCAGGCTCGCCGCCCTCCGCCAGCACGCGAGCGTTCGTTTCCTCATAATGGAAACGATCCACCAAGTCGTTGGGCAGCATATCGGTATCACCCGGATCGTCAATCCGCACACGCCGCAGCATCTGGCGCACGATGATCTCGATATGCTTGTCGTTGATGTAGACGCCGGTTGAGCGATAGACCTTCTGCACCTCTTTGACAAGATACAGATGCACCGCCTCGCGTCCCTGAATCCGCAGGACATCCTGCGGGTCAATCAGGCCATTGGTCAACTGCTGGCCAGCCCGAACCTCGTCGCCTTCTTTGACCTGGATATTGGTCGCCGCAGGCACCGCGTACTCGCGCTCATCGCGCGCCTCCGAGTGGATTACGATATGGCCCTTCTCCAGCCTGGCTGTGCCGTTGGTCCGCGCGCGTACCTCCTCAGCCGGCTGCGACTTCTTGGCCGAGACATGCGCCAATACCTGACCCTCGCTGACCTCGTCGCCATCGCTGATGAGCACCTCGCTCCCCTTCGGCAGCGAGTAGACGTCATCAAACTCCTCGGTCTTGACGATACGCAGCTTGCGAGCGCCGCTCTCCTCGGTATGCACCTCAACAACGCCATCGATCTCACTGACAATGGCCTTGTCCTTCGGTACACGCGACTCGAACAACTCCTCGACACGCGGCAGACCCTGGGTGATGTCATCAGTCGCACCCGCGATACCACCAGTATGGAAGGTACGCATCGTCAACTGCGTCCCAGGCTCACCGATGGATTGGGCAGCGATGATGCCGACCGCATCGCCAATATCTACCAACCGGCCCGCCGCCAGATTGCGGCCATAGCACAGGCGGCAGACGCCATACGGCGCGAGACACCCAAGTACCGACCGGCAGTAGACCTCTTTGACCCCTGCCGCAATCATCTGGTCAGCGATCTCTTCATCCAGCTCGATACCAACGGGATATTGCTCGAAGCCCGGAACCGGGGCCGCGAGCGTCCGCCCGACCAGGCGCGCGCGGAATGGCTCGTTGATCTCTTTGCTATCCGTCTCGGTGATCCAGATACCGTCGGTCGTGCCGCAGTCGTCGGTCAAGACGATGACATCCTGAGCCACGTCGATCAGACGCCGCGTCAGATAGCCAGATTCCGCGGTTCGCAGCGCCGTATCGGCCAGACCCTTACGGGCGCCGTGGCTGGAGATGAAGTACTCCATCACGTTCAAGCCGTCGCGGAAGTTGCCCCGCACCGGAATCTCCATGATGCGCCCCGAAGGATCAGCCATCAGGCCGCGCATGCCGGAAAGCTGGCGAATCTGCTGGAACTTCGCCTTCGTCGCGCCAGAGTTCGCAATCGTATAGATCGGGCCGTATGGATCGAGCACGTTCTGTACGAGCTTCTGGATCTCGTCGGTGGCGTCGTTCCAGATCTTGACCGCCTGACGATAGCGCTCTTGGTCGGTGATCAGGCCATCGCGATAGTCATCTTCGAGCTGCGTGATCTTCTCATCGGCGGCCCGCAGAATCTCCTCGCGCTGGATCGGTACCGGCACATCGCTGATGGCGATGCTCTGGCCACCGCGTGTGGCATAGGTGAAGCCAAGCCGCTTGACGTCATCGGCCAGCTTCGCCGTCGCCGAGCGCCCATAGTACTTGAAGCACTCCGCAACGATCTGCCGCAGGTTTTCCTTCTTCATCGGATAGTTCTTGAAGCGGATCCCCTCAGGCAGCACGTCATTGAAGATGATGCGGCCGACCGTCGTCTCGACCACCTGGCTCGACGAAAGCGGCTCGCCGGTGCCCGGCTCGTTGTAGAGCTTGGCCGCCCCCAGACGCACCTTGATGCGCGCATGCAGCGCGATCACCTTGGAATCGTAGGCCAGGAGCGCCTCGGTCGTGTCGGTAAAGACACGCCCCTCACCCTGCAAGCCAGGCCGGTCCATCGTCAGATAGTACGCGCCCAGCACCATCTCCTGCGAGGCGCCAATCGTCGGCTCGCCATTGGCGGGCGTCATGATGTTGTGCGCCGAGAGCATCAATGTGCGGGCCTCGTCCTGCGCGCGCTCCGAGAGCGGCACGTGCACGGCCATCTGGTCGCCGTCGAAGTCGGCGTTGAAGGCGGAACACACCAGCGGATGCAGCTGGATGGCGTTGCCCTCGATCAGCACGGCCTCGAACGCCTGAATGCCCAGGCGGTGCAACGTCGGCGCGCGGTTGAGCAGTACCGGGTGATCCTTGATGACCTCTTCGAGGACATCCCAGACCTCCGGGCGCACCCGCTCGACAAAGCGCTTGGCGCTCTTGATATTGTGAGCGAGCTGATGCTCGACCAGCTTGCGCATCACGAACGGCTTGAACAACTCCAGCGCCATCTTCTTGGGCAGACCGCACTGATGGAGCTTCAGGTTCGGGCCAACGACGATCACCGACCGACCTGAATAATCCACGCGCTTGCCAAGCAGATTCTGGCGGAAGCGGCCCTGCTTGCCCTTGAGCATATCGGACAGGCTCTTGAGCTTGTGGTTGCCGGAACCGGCCACCGCGCGCCCGCGCCGTCCATTATCAATCAGCGCATCGCAGGCTTCCTGCAGCATGCGCTTCTCATTACGAATAATGATCTCTGGCGCGCCAAGCTCCAGCAGCCGCTTGAGGCGGTTGTTGCGGTTGATGACGCGGCGGTAGAGATCGTTGAGGTCGCTCGTGGCGAATCGCCCGCCATCAAGCTGCACCATCGGGCGCAGATCCGGCGGCAACACTGGCAGCACCGAGAGAATCATCCACTCCGGGCGATTGCCAGACTTACGGAACGCCTCGACGACATTCAGCCGCTTCGTCGCCTTCTTGCGCCGCTGGCCGCTGGTCGTCGCGATCTCGTTACGCAGCTTCGCCGCTAGCTCGTCCAGGTCGATCACTTCGAGCAGCTCCTGAACCGCCTCGGCGCCCATCCCTGACTCGAAGATATCGGGCAGCTCATCAATGTCGCCAGACTGATCTTCGCCGCCCTCCCGGCTCTCCTGAATCTCCTGGCGCAGGCGGAACTCAAGATCGCGCAGCTCGCGGTAGCGCTGCTCCTGGAGCAGATCGAGCCGCTTGAGCGCCTCCAGGTCGCGACGCGATGTCTCGAACTGGCCCTCGATCTCCTTCGCCTGCTGTTGCAGGTTATCCTGGATGGTAGTGATCTCGCCCTCGGTGTTCATCCGAGCGCGCTCGACCTCACGCTCCGTCTCGGCAGCGATACGGTCAATCTCTGCCTGCGTCGAAGATCCAATCAATTCGCGATGCTCCTGCGCAACGCGTTCGAGCTTGTCCCGATGCAAATCGTCGGCGACTTCGCCCATCTGGGCAATGCGCTCGCCAGTCGGCAGATAGACCACATCCTCGGTCAGCACCTGTCCCGTATTCGCCTTGAGCAGCGCTTTCAACTGGCTTTCAGCGGATCGTGCCTCCATCAGCTCCTGCGAGCGCCGGTCCTCCAGCTCACTGCGCCTATCAACGGCACGCTGTTCCAGATCAGTGATGGTGCGGTCACGCCGCTGCTGAAGCTCCTCGATCTGCCCGCGGACGGCGTCTTCCTGCTGGCTGATCCGGCGCTGGATGGCCTGATCGATATAGGAAAGCGCCTGCGCGCGAGCCTCTTCGTTGACCTTCGTGACCACGTACAGGGCAAAGTAGAGAATGCGCTCAAGATTGCGCGGTGAAAGATCGAGCAACAGACCGATGCGGCTCGGTGTGCCCTTGAAATACCAGATATGGCTTACTGGCGAAGCGAGTTCGATGTGTCCCATGCGCTCGCGGCGCACCTTGGACCGCGCGACCTCGACGCCGCATTTATCACAAACAATACCCTTGAAACGGACACGCTTATATTTTCCGCACGAGCACTCCCAATCCTTTGTTGGGCCGAAGATGCGCTCGCAGAACAGGCCGTCCTTCTCCGGCTTGAGTGTCCGATAATTGATGGTTTCCGGCTTCGTGACCTCGCCGTAGCTCCAGGAACGAATCTGCTCGGGGCTGGCAAGGCTGACACGAATTGCGTCAAAATCGTTGACTTCGAGCATTGGGGGAGCGGAGAGCGATTCATCCAGCGCGGCAGCCGTATCCGGCATACCTGCGCCGACTGGCGCCCACGCCCATCTCCTTTCCGAATGCCTGAACAGGCTCTGTCAACAGGCTATATAACCAGGCTCTATCACTGCGGGATGGGAGGCCGCGCACGACGCAGGCGCCCGCGTTTCCCCTGCATCGGCTCGCGCAAGCCTCCCCACAGAACAGACAAAAACTACTCGCCGCCCTCGTAGCCGCTGATGTTGATACCAAGCTCCGGCATCACGTCAGTGCCCGCATCTTCGACGAACTGGATCTTCTGCTCGTCTTCGTTGAGCACCTCGACATTGATGCCCAGGCTCTGCAACTCCTTGACAAGCACCTTGAACGACTCTGGAACACCCGGCTCGACGATAGGATCGCCCTTGACGATGGCCTCGTAGGTCTTGACACGTCCCGTCACGTCGTCCGACTTGACAGTCAGAATCTCCTGGAGGATGTTGGAAGCGCCATACGCTTCGAGCGCCCACACCTCCATCTCGCCAAAGCGCTGGCCACCGAACTGCGCCTTACCACCAAGCGGCTGCTGGGTGATCAGGCTGTATGGGCCCGTGGAGCGCGCATGCACCTTGTCCTCGACCAGGTGCGCCAGCTTGAGCATATAGATGTAGCCGACGGTCACTGGCGTATCGAACGACTGGCCGGTGCGCCCATCATAGAGCGTGACCTTGCCCTCGCGTGGCAGGCCCGCGCGATCCAGGAGATCTTCGATCTTCTCCTCAGGCGCGCCATCAAAGACGGGCGAGGCTACCTTCATGCCAAGCGCTTGCGCCGCCCAGCCGAGGTGCGTCTCCATAATCTGGCCAATATTCATGCGGTGCGGTACGCCCAGCGGATTCAGAATGATATCCACGGGAGTGCCGTCCGGCAGGAATGGCATATCTTCGATTGGCAACACGCGGCTGATGACGCCCTTGTTGCCATGCCGTCCGGCCATCTTGTCGCCCGCGCCAATCTTGCGTTTCTGCGCGATGGCTACGCGCACCAGATGATTGACGCCCGGCGGCAGCTCGTCATTGTTCTCACGCGAGAAGACCTTGACCTCGACCACCTTGCCGCGCTCGCCGTGAGGCACCCGCAGCGAGGTATCTTTCACCTCACGCGCCTTCTCACCGAAGATCGCGCGCAGCAGCTTCTCTTCCGCCGTCAGCTCCGTCTCGCCCTTTGGCGTGATCTTGCCGACGAGGATATCGCCAGGGCCGACCTCCGCGCCGATGTGGATGATGCCGCGCTCATCCAGATGGCGCAGCCCTTCCTCACCGACATTCGGAATATCGCGGGTGATCTCCTCTGGGCCGAGCTTCGTATCGCGGGCCTCCACCTCATGCTTCTCGATGTGGATGCTGGTGAAGAGGTCCTCGCGGACGACTCGCTCGCTGATCAGGATGGCGTCCTCGAAGTTGCCGCCCTCCCAGGTCATGAAGGCCACCAGAATGTTCTGGCCAAGCGCCAGCTCGCCGTTCTCTGTAGACGAGCTATCGGCCAGCGGCTGCCCCTTCGCCACACGGTCGCCCTTGTTGACGATAGGACGCTGGTTGATGCAGGTGCCCTGGTTCGAGCGGACGAACTTGCGCAGGCGCATGACATGCTCAACGCCCTCATCATCCACCAGAGTGATCTGGCGTGCCGTGACGCTGGTGATCTCGCCATCGGCTGGCGCCACCACCACCTGACCGGAGTCCACCGCCACCTGGCGCTCGATGCCCGTGCCCACAATCGGCGACTGCGGGCGGAGCAGCGGCACCGCCTGGCGCTGCATGTTCGCGCCCATCAGCGCGCGGTTCACGTCGTCATGCTCCAGGAACGGAATGAGCGCCGCGGGCACACTCACCGTCTGGCGCGGCGAAATATCCATATAGTCAACGCGAGTGCTCTGCTCCTGCACGAAGTTGCCGTTGTAGCGCGCCAGGATGCGATGGTCGAGGAAATGGCCGTCGTCGCTCAATGGCGCGTTCGCCTGGGCGATAACGAACTTCTCTTCCTCATCGGCGGTCAGGTAATCTACCTCCATCGCGACCCACGGCTCGATATTCACCTTGCGCGTGCCAAGCTTCTTCGCCAGGGTCTCCGCGAGCTTCTCGTCAACCTTTGTGCCTCTTGTGGCCAGCACGGCGCCCTTGTCATCCACCACATCGCGCGAGAGCAATTGGCCGATCAACTCAGGATGGTCGGCCTCAATCTGATGGAGCACCTTGCGATAAGGCGTCTCGATGAAGCCGTACGAGTTGATCTGCGCATACGTCGCCATGTTGCCGATCAGACCGATGTTCGGACCTTCAGGCGTCTCAATCGGGCAGATGCGGCCATAGTGCGAATGGTGTACGTCGCGGACGTCGAATCCGGCGCGCTCACGCGAGAGACCGCCAGGACCCAGGGCCGAGAGGCGCCGCTTGTGGCCGATCTCAGCCAGCGGGTTCGTCTGGTCCATGAACTGCGAGAGCTGGCTGCCGCCGAAGAACTCCTTCATCGCCGCCACGACCGGACGGATGTTGATGAGCTGGTTCGGAGAGGCCTGCGACGGGTCCTGCACAATCGCCATGCGCTCCTTGATGACGCGCTCCATCCGCAACAGCCCCACACGGAACTGCTGCTGGATCAGCTCGCCCACGCTGCGCACACGACGGTTGCCCAGATGGTCGATGTCGTCCTTCTTGCCGCGCCCCTCGTTGAGCTCCACCATGCGCCGCAGAATCGCCACCACGTCATCCTGTGTCAGGGTGCGAATCGTCTGCGGAATCGCCAGATCGAGCTTGCGATTCAGCTTGTAGCGTCCCACGCTGCCAAGATCATAGCGGCGCGGCGCATAGAACAGGTTGTTGACCAACTGGCGCGCGTTGTCGGCGGTGGCGGGATCACCCGGGCGCAGCTTGCGGTAAACCTCCAGCAGCGCTTCCTCTGGCGTCTTGACGTTGTCTTTCTCCAGCGTCGTCGTGACGAACCGGCTGACGTAGGTATTTCCGGACTCGTCCACCATCTCGAAGGCTTTCAAAATGCCCTCATCGGTGCGCATATCCGGCGTCTCACTGGTCTTGCCAGGATCGCGGTCACCAATAGCCGCCATCGCCCGCAGCAGCGTCGTGATCGGAATCTTGCGCTTGCGGTCGATCTTGACCGAAAGAATATCGCGGTTGCTCGTCTCGAACTCAAGCCAGGCGCCGCGATTAGGGATCAGCTTGGCGGCGAAGAGCGGACGACCAGTCGTCGGGTCCGTATCGGCAGTGAAATAGACGCCAGGAGAGCGCACGAGCTGGCTCACCACCACGCGCTCCGCGCCGTTGATGATAAATGTGCCCTCTTTGGTCATGAGCGGAAAGTCGCCCATGAACACTTCTTTTTCCTGAATCTCGCCGGTTTCTTTATAGGTCAGGCGAGCCTTGACATAGAGCGGCGCGGCGTACGTCGCGTCGCGTTCGCGGCATTGGTCTTCGGTGTATTTGGGCTCCTCGAAAGGATCTTTGTCGTCGTCGAAGAGAAACTCGAGCTTCAGGTTCTTGCCAGTGAAATCCTCGATGGGAGAGATTTCCGCAAAGAGATCTTTCAACCCCTCGCGCTTGAACCAGTCGAACGAATCGAGCTGCACCTGAATGAGGCTGGGCATTGGGCGGATATCAGGAATCCGCGCGAAGCTCACACGCTCGGGGAGGGAGACGGCTTTGCTCAGTGCCATGCGTGAAAAACTCCTCTCGCCAGTCGCCCGTATTGTGCGGGGCGAAACGCCCCCGGAACGTCATCGAATCGGCAGCGACGCTTTCAGACGCTGCCAGTCCGGTCACATACCCGGCCCGCACGCAAAGCTGTTGGGAAAGCTGGAATAACAAGACTGACGGTTGTCAGCGAGGTCAGAACGTCTGCGCGCGCCAAAACGCGCCCGTCATCTGACCGAGATACCCGCATCCGAGAGCGACGCGGCGGGCGACATCCGCGACGGTGGGGATGAAGCGCCGGAGCGGGTCAAATTGTGGAGCGCCTCCAGGGTATGGGTCGCCAATGGTGTCAATGGGGCAGGCCTAACCAGACAGGTCGCTAGTCGGCTCTGCGAGGAAGAAACGGCGTACCAAACGCGATTGCCAGCCACGAGACTGGCGAGATAGTCCATCCGAAGTGTGTCGCTCATCGCGCCTGTTTTCTGTGCTGTTAGAGAGAACGTCGTTTCGTGATGCCACACCGTCACATCGCTGGCACCAGGGAGGACTTTCGCGTCACCACACACGTCATCGTGTCGTCACATCGGCATATATCCACTATGCACGCTTTACACACACGCAAGCCCAGCATGCCGCCTTTCTTGTCTTGGGGAATTGACACGGCATGCTGGTTGGTCTATGCTATGTGCTGACGGTTGGTGCTCACGGTCCTCGCTTGGGCAGGTCACAGAACAGGTGTGGCGGACTGCCGGCGAATGATGTCTCTACTCCTGGATGCCACGAGTGTGACCGAGTTTCAAAAAAGTAGAGAGACGCTGATCGATGCCGCCGGAGATCGATCAGTGCGCAACATCTGAGAAAACGCCTGGAAGAGTGCCCTATAAAAACTCCGCAGGTTATGAGTATATCACCTGCCGCAATGTCATGTCAAGGGCACTCCGCACATTGCTTTTCGGCGTCTCCCACTGCCCGCAAGTACTACTCCACAATCCTCCAAAAGCCCTATGGGTATCCCGTAGACATCTCGCTTCATGCTCGTTACAATTACACGTGTGCGTCAGCGAGCCTGTCTCGCAATGTTGTCCGACACCTGTTACTTCTGAAGCGCGTCTGTTGAGAGTGCAAAGATATTTCGCTGAACCTGGTTGAAGTATATATCAGCACGACCTGCGCGTGCCGGGCTACCTCGCATAGGGTGGCCTACAATAGATGGTGACATTCCTGGCAGTATCTTGCGATTCGCTTGCCAGGCAACATGGCAGAGGTTGAGGTGACAGAAAATGGCTATCTTGGAGGAAAAAGACCGCATTGCGCAGGCGCTAGAGCTGCTGGGCAACCAGTTTGATCCGGAGATCGAGGAGAGCTTTACCTCCATCTCGGAGCGCATCCTGGCTCAGGCGCTGGAAAACGTCGAGTTGGCTGAGCGCAAGCTGCGGCAGATTCAGGAGCTTGTCGGCGATGTCGCGCTGGCTGGCAGCAATTGACGCCAGCCACGCCTGCGCGCGCTAGGTCCTATCACTAGCAAGGTATTTGCTGATGAGCGGCTGGGCCCGCCGCAACGCCTCCGCCTCGTTCACATAGGTTAGCCGCTTCATGCCCTCGGCAAGTCGGAACCATCGAGCCTCGTCATACTCGGCATCATGCAACGTCACATCGCCCCCGGTCGCCAACATCAGAAAGTGGCGCACTTCTTTGTAGTAGCGCACACCCCGGCGCGCGAAACTATACTGGATGCTTCCCAAATCCCCGATGATGCGCGGTTCAATACCGGTCTCCTCGCGCACCTCGCGCAGTGCTGTCTCTTCCACGGTTTCGCCGGGAGCCGGTGTACCCTTGGGCAGCATCCAGGTGTCGTCCCGCAGGTAGCCCACCAGCACAACCTCGACGTCTTCTAGCGTAGCGCTGGTATCAGGTGAGTGGGCGACGCCCGCCGAGACGCGAAAGACCACGCCGCCAGCAGAGAATACATGTACGGTTCTAGGCCTGGGCATCTCGTCGTCCGTATCCAGTTCGTTAGGCCCGCGCCAGGGCACATACCTGGAGCAGACCGGACGGCACCGCGCCTGCACGTCCTCTGCGAGCGGCACGAGCCGCTGGGTGGTCTGGGCGGCGGCTTTTTGCCCTCCATAGCATACGGCTGCCATCCACACCGCACCATCACAGCCACCGTAGCCATACGTCATAGCCAGCCATGCCGGGATGAACCCGTACGGGTGGTGCTATGGGCTATGGGCCTAGACGGCCATGACACGACCCTTCTCGCGGTTGACACGCAAAATCTTGAGCAGGTATTGCTCCGAATTCAGGTAATAGGGATTGCGCTTGATGAACTTGCCCACGACCGCGATGGGGTGAAGCTTGAGCAACTCGACGACGAGGCCGCCCGGTAGTTTGGAATAATCGTAGTGCATCAGCGCAATGATTGGGGCATTCTGGAAGGTGAACACGGCGTCGGAAGCAGCTTCGTACTTGAGGATTTGCTGGGGAACCTGGCTGGTATTGGCAGCGCCCTCTGCGAGCCAATTCATGTCCATCGAGATGCGTACCGCCTTCCAGCCTTCACGCATCGCCTGCGCAATAAAGGTCTGGTGGGTTGAAAGCAGGTGATAGGGATCGAAGCGATTGTTGACGAGGAATGGCTCGCGATCGGAGAGCAATTGCAGCTGGCCCGATTGCTGTACCGCCTCAACATCAACCCCTAGCTTGGCCAGCGCCTGGTCCATTTCCTTTACCGAGGTGGGTGACCCCGCGAAGAGGCACTTTTCCGAGGCGGAGAGGCCGACTTCAAGGAGTCGTGCCGTGACACCAGCGATTTCGTTAACCTTGTTATAGAGCTGAACAATATGAGAACCTGGTGGAATCCGCTCGGATTTCCCCTCGACACTCAAATCCATGCTTGTACCTCCGCTTACGAGGGTCGTGGACAAACCGCGCCGCATGACACAGCGTAACACAAGCTCAGCGCTGAACTGGACGGTGTATAACGGGAGTGCATATCCTGAAGCGCACGCTGGGCACACATACTCCTGGGGAACCACACAAGCGTCGCGCGCCAGGCCAAACAGAGAACACGAAAATCCGCTTCGTACCTCTGTTTGATGCTGGTCTGCCTTTTGGCGTCTGGGGAGAGTATATCCAAGGCTGGGGTATGTGTCAAGGGAAGCGAGGGCCGGAAGCCGGAAATTTCAGGCTTTCCGCGGCATGTCCTCACATACCCCCTCGTGCCCCCAAAGAGGACACGCCACGGTGGCGAGCAGGCAGGTGAGGGCGCTTTGCGGCGCGGTTGCGTTGCGTCTCGTGCGAGGCAAAAGGCGGTGCGCCGCAGGCTACAGACCCGCGGCTCATCTCCCTCTCATCCCGCTCCCCGCTCTCTATCAAGCGGGTTGGCCCCCCCACGCTTCACGCTACTCCTGCTGCTCACGCAGCGCCGGGAAGAGGATGACCTCGCGGATCGTTTCCTGATTTGTCAGCAGCATCGTCAGCTTTTCGATGCCACCGCCCCATCCTCCCGTGGGCGGCATGCCAACCTCCAGCGCCTCGATGTAATCCTCGTCGAGCACTTGCGCCTCGTCATCGCCGCGCGCGCGCTGGCGCGCCTGATCCTCGAAGCGCACCCGCTGATCTAGCGGATCGTTCAGCTCGGAGAAGGCGTTGCCCATTTCCAGTCCCCCACAGAGGAGCTGGAAGCGCTCCGTCGTATTCAGCTCGCCCGGCTTGCGCTTGGCCAGGGGCGAGATGTCAAACGGATAGTCGTAGAGGAAGACGGGTCCCTTCAGCTTGGGATCGCGCCCCCGCGTGATGCTGTCTTTCAGGTGGTCGATCAGCTTGCCGCGACCCAGCGCCGGATCAACCGCATATCCTTTCGCCCGCATCGCCTCCGCCAGCGCGTCGCGCTCGGGATACTGCTCGTAGTCGATGCCAGCATACTCCGCGATGGCCTCTCGCAGCTTCATCCGCTGGAACGGTGGCGTCATGTCGAGCGTCATGCCGAGGTAGCTAATCTCCAGCGTGCCGCAGACCGCCAGCGTGATATGGGCGTGCATCTCCTCGACCAGGCGCATCACGTCCTCGAAGTCGGCGTACGCCTGGTAGCACTCCATCATCGTGAACTCTGGATTGTGCTCGCGATCCACGCCCTCGTTGCGGAAGTTGCGACCAATCTCAAAGACCCGCTCGAACCCGCCGACGATCAGCCGCTTGAGATACAGCTCCGGGGCGATGCGCAGGTACAGGTCACGGTCGAGCGTGTTATGGTGCGTCACGAAAGGACGCGCCGTGGCGCCGCCATAGAGTGGCTGCAGAATCGGCGTCTCGACCTCCATGAAGTCACGCGCATTGAGGAACTCGCGCATCGCAGCCAGGATTTTGGCCCGCGCCTGAAATATCGGGAACTCAACCTCGCGATTGGCGAGCAGGTCAAGATAGCGCTTGCGATGCCGAATCTCAGGATCGAAGAGCTTGAGGTCACCGCCCGCGCCCTTCGCAGGCAGCGGCGTCAGCGACTTGGAGAGCAGCGTATACTCCTCAACTGCCAGCGTCTTCTCGCCCGTTTTCGTGGTGAAGAGCGTGCCTGTCACCTGCAGAAAGTCGCCCAGGTCGAGCAGCTTGATACGGCGGAAGGCTTCGTCGCCGATGGTATCGCGCTTGAAGTAGATCTGGATGCGCGCGGAGCCATCCTCGATATGAGCGAAGACGGATTTCCCCATCTCGCGCAGCAGCATCAGGCGCCCAGTCAGGGTAATCTGCTCTCCCTGAAGCGCATCAAAGTGCGCCAGCACCTCAGCGGCGGTGTGTGTACGGTGGCTGCGCGCGGGATAGGGATCGATTCCCTCGGCGCGTAGCGCGGCTAGCTTCTCCAGTCGGGCCTCTCGCTCGTCCGACATAATGTCGTCCTGTCCTCCTCGTCATACGCATGCAAAACGAGCGCATTGTACCACGCGGAGGGCTTTCGCGACTGCTGGGGTTGCGCCGCGAACGATAATACGAGCCACGGCAAGGCGGCAGCGCCATACGGTCAAGCGCATCATAGCCAGCCAGGATGAGCCGCAGGGCTTTCGCCTGCGGCATGACATCCTCGCGAGAACGACTACTCGACGGCCTTCCGGCGCAGCGCAGCAACAGAGAGCGTCGCCAGGCCGACCAGCGCGATGATCAATCCAAGCAGTGTGATGTAGATGCCCGATTGCGCGGTCCACACGCCAGGAGGGAATGCGTACCGCCCGGGGAATGCTATGATCGCCCCAACCCCCCAAATGGCGATTCCAGCCAGCGAGACTGTTGCCAGCAGCCAGAGTGTCGTCCAGATGCAGAAGACGCGTGTCACTGCCCGCAGCCAGACCCCCAGGAAGATGAGCAGCGCGCCAACGCCAAGCAGCGTGCCAATCGCATACCGGGTGATGCCAGGATCAAGGAGCAGCAGAATCCGGGGATCGGTGGTTGAGGTAATAGCCGGGTTGTCATTCATCTGCGCCAGCCCGGCAAAGAGCGCGCTCGACGCGGGAATGCCCTGACAACTCCCTGATAACAGAGGCGTCTGGCTACAATTGAGCGCGGCCCACCCCACTGAGAAGAACCCAACAGCCCAGATGATAAGCCCGAGATTCAGCGCGGCGCCGCCAGGAAGCTGTATTAGCGACCGGGGCGCATCCGAATCGCCGCCGGGGAGATGCCAGAAGGCGTGCCTGCGCCATTCGCTGACCAGCAATCCGATGACCGCGATCCACAAGGGGACGAGCGCCACCGCGGCAACCCAGAAGCCCAGCGCCAACATACCTGTTCTGGTCGCCGATGTGGAATCGGGCGGCAGTGGAGAGACAGGCTGGGCAGTGCCCGAAACGAGCGGCGAAATACCGAACACGACAACGAGGATCGTCGCAAAGATGACCCACAAGCCGAACAGATGAGAGGCAATCGCCCCAAGCAATGAATCGGCTGGCCGCCAGAGCAGCGGCGCGAGCAACAGACCAAGCATCGAAAACGCCGCGAGCACAAACGGCGAGAGGCTCAAATCTCCGACCCTCACCAGACTCGATGTGATAGCAACGGCGGGATCAACGAGCACGGAGCGAAGAGGCTTGCCGTCTATTGTCGTCGTGATGATGGCCCAGGGCAGCCACACCGCATAGCCGAACACGAGCGCGCCCACCGTCGCCAGCAGACGAATCATCCGGCCCGTGGAAGGACGCGCCGCATGCGAGGTTACTGGTGGATTCGCTACCAGGGATGCTCTATCATCACTCTGTACCGTGGTCTCCTGCGCATCACTCATCTGCGCGCTCCCTTCCACAACTCTGCTCAATTCCTGGCAACCTGCCGTGTTATGAGTCCGAGGTATATCCGCTCGCCTGTGCGGCTGGCTTCACCAGTGTACCTGAGTCGTGGCAATCACGCCAGTGCGGAGATGGGGAGAATGCTGGCCACGGAGAAGGCTCAGACAGCCTGCGCAGGCGGGCTTGGCGGCGGATGTAGCCCCGAGGCGCGGTTTCAGCCGCCAGCCTTTAATGCGCGGCGAAGTTGCGCCAGAAGAGGAAGACGCGCTCGCGCAGAGCCGCATGTTCTGACGCACGCAGGTAGGGATCGCGCTGCCAGAGCCACTCCGCGGTGTTGCGTGCCAGCGCCAGTAGGGACGTATCGGCCATCGTCGCCACCTTGAGCTCAGGCAGGCCGCTTTGTCGTGTGCCGAAGAAGTCGCCCGGCCCGCGCAGCCGGAGGTCAGCGTCGGCCAGCGCGAAGCCATCAGTGGTCTGTTCCAGGACGCTCAGCCGCTCGCGCGCCATCATGCCGGCCTCCTGGCTGAGCAAGTAGCAATAGGACTGGTGTGCGCCTCGCCCCACACGCCCACGGAACTGGTGAAGTTGTGAGAGGCCAAAACGGTCGGCGTCCTCGATCAACATCACCGTCGCATTGGGCACGTCCACGCCAACCTCCACCACCGACGTTGCTACCAGCACATCAATCTCACCATCGCGGAAGGCGCGCATCACCCGGTCTTTGTCCGCCGGGCGCATCTGTCCATGCACCAGCCCCAACCGCAGATCGGGGAAAACCTGCGTGCGCAGCCGCTCATACTCCTGTGTCGCGGCTTTCGCCTCTAGCGCCTCCGATTCCTCGACCAGCGGACAAATGATGTACGCCTGCCGTCCCTTCGCGACCTCCTCCGACACGAGGCGGTATGCCTCCTGTCGCTGGCTGCCTGAGCGCCAGCGCGTGATGATCGGCTGGCGTCCGGCGGGCATCTCGTCGAGCACCGAGACATCCAGATCGCCGTAG
>DASUWS010000128.1:0-3388 GCA_036378295.1 Ktedonobacterales bacterium | reverse complement strand
GAAGGCGGTGTACTTCGCCTGCCCCTTGGTCGCCAGCACCTTGGTGATCGCCGCGGTCAGCGTCGTCTTGCCGTGGTCGATGTGCCCGATCGTCCCCACGTTGACGTGCGGCTTCGTCCGCACAAACTTCTGCTTCGCCATGAAGCTGAAAACCCTCCTGTGTGTCCGCGTTTCTCCGGCACACCAACCGGGCGCGGTGCTGGCGGCGTCATCTCAAGCGGATGCGCACGGCCCAAACACAATAAAACGTTCCGCCGCACTCCTGCCAGCCTGGGCCAGCGAACCAGCGGGGGAACCGTTGGAGCCCGCGACGGGATTCGAACCCGTGACCCCAACCTTACCAAGATTGTGCGCTACCTCTGCGCCACGCGGGCATGGGCATAATGGTGGCGCGTGACGAACATTGTGGCGTTCGTCACGCGGTGGCCAGGGTAGGATTCGAACCTACGAAGGCGTAAGCCAACTGATTTACAGTCAGTCCCGGTTGTCCACTTCGGTACCTGGCCATGCAGAGCGCTGCGCGAATGGCACGGCGTACGCATGGAGATGCGCTAGCGATGCCACGCGATATTATCGCTGTTGGGCGCGCTGTTTGTCAAGACGCCCGCATGCACCTTTCCAGCGCTCCATTTCGCGCGCGTTCCCCAGCGCACTCCACCCCTTGCACATGACGGGCGTATCATGTCTTGCTGGTATCCTGAGTCAGTCTCTGCATTCTGCCATTATTAAGAGGAGTCGTGGTGGAAATGTGGTCGCGCATCTGATATCCGTCAGATGCGGAGATGAGTATCGGAGGGCATAGGAGGGCATATGGCTGCGAGTGATACGAGCGAGACCCCTGACGAAGCGATGGTAATGGCGCCATGGGAGGCGATCTACGCGAATGTTCTTGCGGGTCATGCGGGCGAGCGTATCGAGGCGACGGCTCGTGTTGAAGACTGGCGCGAGACGCCGGGATGGACGTGGCGGTGGTGCCGCGACCGCTCTGGCCGGGAAGGATGGGCGCCAGAGGCGCTGCTGACAGTGGATGGCATGGAGGCGACGTTGCGCGAAGACTACGATGCGCGCGAGTTGACGGTAGCCCCTGGTGACCGACTCAGCATCGAGCGCGAGTTGGCGGGGTGGGCGCTCTGCCATACGCCCGATGGCGCTCGTGGCTGGGTACCGCTCGAATGTCTGGAGCGGATCACCACCCGTAGCGAAGATTCAGTACCGCCAACGCCCGCATAACCAGCGGGCAGATGAGGTCGCGTGGCGGTTTCAAGCCGATTCCGCGCGAACGTGTAACGAAATCATGAGGTAGGGTACGAATAATGCGTATATCACCTGAAGTAACTTCCCGACATGTTGTTATCTCACTTATCCGCGAATCGTCGCTGGAGGTACGACGCGGCGTCTCAGACTGGAACGGAGGGCGGACGATATGTCCTGGGTACTTATCGTTGATGACGACGCGGCGATCCGGCAAACGCTTGAAGGTGCCCTTCACGACGCCGGATACGCGATTGTGAAGGTAGGCGAAGGCGAGGATGCGCTCGCGGTGCTGCGGGCCACACCGTATCATGCGGTTGTCTTGCTGGATCTCTGGATGCCTGGCATGAATGGGCGTAGTGTGCTCGATACGCTGGAGAATGACCGCGATCTGGCAGGCCGCCATGGCTGGATTGTGATGAGCGCAGACCATGAAGCGCTGCGGCGCATCCCGCCGAAACAACGCGCTGATCTCGAACTTATCCTGATCGAGAAACCGTTTGATGTGGACGAACTGCTCATGATGGTCGCGAAAAAGGCAGCACTTCTGCCGCTCGATACCCACTGATACCCTCTCTGGTTGAGAGGAGCCGGTGCTCTGCTGCTGCGGGAGGCATTGGGTTGGCGGAACTTCTGCGCGATCTGCCTGCGCGCCAGCCCGTAGTTGTACTGTGCGCCGCTACGTATTACTTCCTAATTCCTTTATGACGCGAGCGGGCGCTGATTTTCCTCTTGACAGACCACTCCTCGCTTGTATAATCGTGCCGTGCGGAGCATGGCGCGTCCGCTAGTAGCACAGCAGTGAGGAGCAATCATGGAGCGGAAAACATCGCGCAATCTCTATCTCGTTGGCCTCGTACTGAACATCATCGGTGTTATCCTGCTGGTCGCAGGAACCAGTGCGGCGCTTGCGACGGCGAGTCCTGATGGCACGCTGAGCAATACCGGTGCGACGAGTTTTGGCATCCTCAGTATTATTGCCACTCTGGTACTTATCGTCGGTGGCATTCTTGCCCTCATCGCGTGGATTGGCGCGCTCATCAAGCTGGCCAAGCTGAGCCAGTGGGTGTGGTTCATCCTCGTGTTCCTCTTCAGCGGCATTGCGATGCTGGTCTACATCTTCGCCGGTCCCACAGAGCCCAAGGTGGCGACAGCGTAGAGTGTAGGAAGCTGTATCTCTCCATCTGGCAATCTCCCCCTGTCCCCTACCTGGACAGGGGGTTTTCTCTATGCCGTGTGTACACATGCGGTTGTCTGGTGTGATACCCATTCTCTTTGGATGTTGTGGTGTCGCACTGCCGGCCAGAGCGTTCGCACTCCGGCGAAATTCACGGCCCATGCACTGTGGCCTTCATGCTACGACGCACTCCAGGCGCACGCCAATAGCCAACATCGCCAGCACATGTGATGTGGCCCGCCATGGACCATCACAGGGGCGGTAGCCCGAGAGCGCGCAGCAGAGCAGGCAGGAGGGCGTTGTGTCCCGCGATCAGCGGAGGTACGCCGCCGGGTAGCGGCGCCCAGAAGAACTCGAAGGCAATGGGTTCACCGCCGTCTGACCGGGCTTGCTCCATATGCCGCCAGGTGCGCGGTGGTGCCTCAGCGCATCGCAGGTGAAAGAAAGCGCGATGATGGATTTCGTCTTTCCCGAACGGCGTCATGTCATAGACCTGCTCGCCAAGGGGCGCGACGAGCATGAAATCAGCCAGCCCGGTTTCCTCGAACGTCTCGCGTAGCGCCGCAGCTTCGGCTGACTCGCCCGGCTCGATGGAGCCAGCGGGCACCTGAATCCCTGCTTCGGGAAAATCCACATGCCGGAAGACCAGCAATGCGTGCTCCCAGGTGATATACGCGAACGCCTTCCGTTTCAGCGCTGCCATTGCCACTCATCCTCCGTTCTCGGCGCTGCTTGTGAGCTCTGGGCGCACAGATGGAGATAGAGGGCGAGCTGTTCCTCCACCTGCATGGTCCGGAGACTCGACACCAAAGCTTGCCGTCCTGTATAGCCGACGTGGGTCACGATTGCGCAGCAGAGTCGGGACACGCTCCAGACGTATTGCCTCGCTGATGGCCGCGACCGCTTGCCCGGTTACCATGGCTGGGTTTCCCCTCGGATCCATCAGATTGCATAGTATGG
>DASUWS010000127.1:0-10449 GCA_036378295.1 Ktedonobacterales bacterium | reverse complement strand
GGCGACAAGCCTCCTGCTTGCGGCGGCGCAAGAACCGCGGCTTCGTGCCGTTGTGTCTGACACTGCATTTGCCGAGGTGCTGCCAATCCTTGAGCGTGAGATCCCCTACGCGGGCCAGTCTGAGTCGGAACCACGTTTCTCAGTCTTGCCGCCGATGCTAACGCCGGGCATTGTGCTGACCGTCCACCTGCTCTATGACATAGACTTCAACAGTGTCCATCCAGCCGACGTCGTCGCGAGGCTCGCACCCCGACCAGTGTTGTTCATCCACGGCACAACCGAGTCGCTTGTCCCAGTGTCTCAGATGGCGGATCTGGTGCGCGCGGCAAGAACCGCTCCTCATGCGCATGTCGAGAGTTGGCTGGTGCCAGGAGTCGTCGAGCACGCCCAGGCATACCATGAGATGGGCGTTGTCTACGTCAACCGGGTAGTGAGCTTCTTTGGCGCGGCGCTTGGCCCATCACTGAGTCCCGCCGCTTCAGCACATACATAGCCGCAATGCCTCGGTGAGGTGTGCGCTCTGACGAAGTGAGGCAGATATCATGAAACCACTACACCAATCACCTGGCCCTTCGATACAACCTATCTCGGGCAGCGCATGGCGGGGCTTTGGGCGCGGCCTTCTCCCATTGCTCACCTTGACGGGCTGGGTCGCCGTCACGCTCGTTCTGACGCTGGCTGCCCGCGAGTTGACCGCCGGAATGGATCTGGGCGTACGGCAGTGGATTACGCCGTGCGTGCTCGTTCTTGGCCTCGTGGCAGCCGCCGTCGCATATGTCGTCTCCCTACGGCGAGCATTCCGAGCGTGGCGCATCCGCACGCGTGAAGAGGATGATGCGAGCGCTGCCGGAATGCTCTGGGGCCTGCTTCTCACTGCGGCTGTTGTGGCGCTGCCCATCGTCGTCGCCATGCTTGTACCGCAGCAGCCCGCGCCATAACGGCCATTCCTCTTTGGCAGCCAGTGCAAAAGGCGTCAGCCAGCGCCGGGCGAACTGATGGAGCGCAGCCAGTCGTAGAATATACCCGAGACGAGCGCCGCGCCCGCATCGCTCAGGTGGACGCCGTCACAGGTGAGCCGGTAGCCGCTCTTGGAAGGCGTCTGAGCGGCCACGAACGCTTCGCGCACGTCCACTAGAGCGCACACTCGCTCTCGCGCTACCGTCCGAACGCGCTCGGCGTACGCATCCAGCATGCGCTCGGCCCGAGCATTCCGCGCTTCACTGGCGCTCGCCGGGGTGCAGAGCGCGATGCGCGCCGGGGTTTGCACCCGCAGGTCATCCACCAGCGCCCCTAGGCCGCACTCGAAGCGTTGCGGCGTGACCGCGCGCCAGATGCCTTTGCGCCGCAGGAAGTAGTAGCCCGACGTAAGATGCTCCCATCGCGGGAGCGAACGCCGCACGTACCATGTCCGGCAGTCGTTGACCCCGACGAAGATGACCACCCAATCAGGGTTGTGGACCACGACATCGCGCGAGACGCGGTGGGCCAGGTTGAGGATGGTATCCCCTCCCCGGCCCGCATTGATCAGGCTCATGTCGCGAAGCCGCTGGTCGGCGGCGATTCGTTCCCGCAGAACGCGCAGATAGGAGGCCCCATCGACGCCCTCTGTCAGGCTATCGCCCAGAAACACGATCCGCATAGGTATGAGCAGTTAGCCGCCAAGGTAGGCACGGCGCACCAGGTCATTGTTCAGCAGGTTCTTCGCGGTATCGCTCAGCACAACACGGCCCTGCTGGAGCACGTAGCCCCGGTCGGCAACATTGAGCGCCATGAAGGCGTTCTGCTCGACGAGGAAGATCGTGACGCCGGATTTGCGAATCTCCTGAATGGTATTGAAGACCGTCTGCACCAGAATCGGCGAAAGACCCATCGACGGCTCATCCATGCACATCAGGCGGGGCCGCGACATCAGCGCTCTGCCAATGGCAAGCATCTGCTGCTCACCACCAGACATCGTGCCGCTGAGCTGCTTGTCGCGCTCTTTGAGCCGTGGAAAGATCGTATAGATACGCTCAATGTCCTCCTGAAGCTCCGCGCGATTCCTCCGCATGTACGCGCCCATCTCCAGATTCTCGCGCACGGACATACGTGAGAAGACACGGCGCCCCTCCGGCACGAGCGCCAGCCCCTTGCTGATGATGTTGTCTGTGGAGGTGCCACTGATCTGCTGGCCTTCGAAGGTCACGGCGCCGCGGCGCGGGCGCACGATGCCAAAGATGGTCTTCATTGTCGTGGTTTTGCCGGCGGCATTTGCCCCCAACAGACAGACGATCTCCCCCTCGTTGACCTGCAGCGAGACATCGTTGAGGACCTGGCTTGGGCCATAAAAGGTGTCAACGTCCTGTAATTCCAGCATAGCTACTCTACCGTCGCCTTTCGCCCCAAATACGCCTCGATGACGCGCTCATTTTGCTGCACCTCCGCTGGCGTCCCCTCAGCGATCTTCTTGCCGTAGTCGAGAACGGCGATACGGTCAGAGATGCCCATCGTCACCTGGAGCTTGTGCTCGATCAGCAGAATGGTAAGCCCAAACTCTCTGCGCATCCGCTGGATGTAGCGAATGGCCTCAGCCGTCTCCGCATCGTTCATACCGGCGGTTGGCTCGTCCAGCAAGAGCAGTTTCGGGCTGGAGCCAAGCGCGCGCGCAATCTCGACACGACGGCGCTCCGCATAGGAGAGGCTGGAAGCCAGCTCGTTCTGGCGCGCCACCAGTGATTCTCCGAAGAATCCCAACAACTCATTGACCCGCTCATACGCGCGGCGCTCGGCCAGACGATAGTTGGGAAGGTGGAAGGTGATGGAGGCAAGGTCGCGCGGGAACTTGATATGCTGGCCGACCAGCACGTTTTCCAGCACGGACATGTTGTTGAAGAGGCGGATGTTCTGGAAAGTACGAGCGATGCCCCGCCTCAACACCCTGTCTGGCGTCAGCCCGGCGATGTTCTGGCCCTCGAAGAGAATCTGGCCTGCGGTCGGTTTGTAGATGCCAGTGATGATATTGAAGACCGTCGTTTTCCCCGCGCCGTTCGGACCGATGATGCTATAGATCTGCCCAGGCATCACGTCGAAATCAACGTTGTCAACGGCTGTCAATCCGCCGAAGCGAATCGTCAGTCCGCGCACCGAGAGGAGGGGATTTCCCGTCGCTGCTGGTTGTCCCGCCTGAACGGGCGATTCCTGTGTCATGGTCAACCCTCCCGTCCCTGTGCGTCGGAGCCAGCGCCCGTATAGGTCGTCACATCCTCCGCGCCAATACCTTCCACTTCCTCACCGACCTCTTCCCGCTCCACCGTGCCAACCGAGGAGAGGGTCTCAGACGAAACGCCCTGGCCATGCAGCTCGCGGGTACGGCGTCTATCGGGAATCAATCCCTGCGGCCGTAAGAGAATCATCGCCACCAGAATCAGTCCATAGAGCAAATACTTCGAGGTGTTGAAGTCAATTCCTGCCAGAACGTGGAGCGGCGCGCCACTGTCAGCGACCAGCGGACTCCCATGGATGAAATCGTTGACCTGCCCAAGCAGATAGACATCGAAGAACCGTAGCAGGATCGCGCCCACGATCACGCCCGGCACGCTGCCGATGCCACCCAGCACCACCATGATCAGGATGGTGATGGAGATATTGAAGCTGAAATCCTTCGGCGTAATCGAGGTCGTAAACGCGGCGTTCATGACCCCGCCAATGCCGCCAACCGTCGCGCCAAGCCCGAAGGCCAGCAGTTTAGTGCTCACCAGATTCACGCCCGACGTGGACGCGGCGGTCTCGTCTTCGCGGATGGCCACCCATGCGCGCCCCAGGCTCGACTCGCGCAGCGAGATCACCCCCAGGATGATCAACACGACAAGTGTCAGCGTCAGATAGTAGAACGGCGCCGGGAAGGATGGATCGCCAAACGAGATCGGGCCGATATTACTGGGCGGCTGGGAGCTGATGCCTACCGGGCCATAGAAGAATGGCACGTTGTTAAACACGATGGGCACAATCTCGCCGAAGCCGAGGGTGACGATGGCAAGATAGTCACCGCGCAGGCGCAGCGTCGGAGCGCCCAGCAACACACCAAAGAAGCCAGCGAGGATCGCACCCGCCGGGAGCAGAATCCAGAATGGAAAGTCGGGAACGGCAACCGTGTCGCCGTTTGCCATCTGAATGAACCCGAACGAGCCAGCGGCCATCGTGTACGCGCCGATGACGAAAAAGGCAACGTAGCCGAGGTCGAGCAGGCCAGCGTACCCTACGACGATATTCAGGCCAAGCGCCAGCATCACGTAGATGCCGATGGTAATCGCGGTCACCTGAAGGCTGGTATCCAGCACCCACGGCACGGCGGCCGCAACGATCAACCAGATAATGCCAACACGCCAGCCGCTGAGGAACCAGCGCAGCGGGCGCCCGGCGATTTTCGTGGTATCCAGTGCCGAGCTGACCTGTGTCTGCATGAATTTGCGCCATGGTTGGCGCTGCTTTGTAGTCGGCAGAGACATCCGCGCAGCCCCCTATGCTTTCTCTGCCACTCGCTGGCCGAGTAGCCCTGACGGTCGGAAGACCAGAATAAGAACTAGAATGGCAAAGACAATCGCATCACTCCACTGGAAGCCCGAAGGAATGTATTGGATGGCGATGGACTTGATGACTCCGATCAGGAATCCTCCGAGTACCGCGCCATTGACGTTGCCAATTCCACCCAGTACCGCCGCGGTGAAGGCTATCAATCCAAGCTGGAAGCCTGTCAGAAACCAGACCTGGCCGATATACAAGTTATAAAACACGGCGGTCGCGCCCGCCAATGCGCCACCGATGAAGAAGGTGAAGACGATGGTGCGGTCAATGTTCACGCCCATCAAGGCAGCGGCCTCGGGATCCTGAGCCGTCGCGCGCATCGCTTTCCCGAGGCGTGTCAGGCGGATGATGCGGTCGAGGCCGATCATCAGGATGACTGCCAGGACAACGATGAAGATATCAAGGTAGTTGATCCTGACCGAGCCAATCTGCAAACCGCCGCCAGGGAAGATCGCGGGAAAAGCGACAAAGCTGCTGCCACGCCAGAGCTGAGCGGCATTTTCCAGAATAAATGAGACACCGATGGCAGCGATCAGCGGCGCGAGGCGCGGGGCACGCCGGAGCGGGCGATAGGCGATACGCTCAATGGCAACATTCAGCCCGGACGAGACGACGATGCCGATGAGCAAGAGCAGCAACAGCATCCCCACCAGCGCCGGCCCGGTCAAAGTGCCGGTAATGCCCATTGCTTGAACGACAGCCAGCGTCACCACGGTGCTCCACATGAAGACGTCACCGTGGGCGAAATTGATCAGCTCGATGATGCCATAGACCAGGGTATACCCCAGCGCGACCAGCGCGTACATGGCTCCCAGGGTAATGCCGTTCTCGATCTGCTGAAAGAATAGACCGATGCCGCTGGTATCGGCCAGAGTCAGCACATGCATGGCCTGCCTCCTTCCGGGGGGACATCGCGATACTCGCGATACACAAGTATGGCGAGTATAGCACGGAGCAGGCCTCAAATGAAGCCTGCTCCGTCATTTCATCTTCGTGAATACCGTTCGCCTGAAGGTTTAGGCGTTGACGATCTTCACGAAGGCCCACTTGCCATCCTTGCCGACGCCATAGACACTGAAGACCTTCTGGCCCGAGTTGTCGCCATTGGTGTCGAAGGAGATCTGGCCGGTTACACCAGAGTAGGAGATGCCGTTCACCTCGTCGCGCACCGCGGCGCGGGTGACCGTCTTGCCTGCCTTGATCAGATTCTTTATCGCCTGGATCTCGATCATCGCCCCATCATACGCCATGGCGCTGTACGGCAGCAGGTCTTTGCCAGGGAAGGCCTGGTGGTAGGCGTTGATGAAGGTCTGCGCAGCACCCGAGGTCAGACCGGAGATGTCCGGAGCAGCCACTGTGCCATAGCTATCGACCGCCGCGCTGCCAGCCGTGGTGAGCCAGGAAGGATCATCGGCGATACCATCGCCGCCGACCAGCGGCATGTTGCCGTTCTTCTCCACCAGGGCCTTCTTGAGCGCGCCGCCGCCGCCAGAGGTGACGCCACCGTAGAAGACGACGCCGACATTCTTGCTGACGATGGTGGTCGCGAGCTGCGGCAGGTTGCTTACCTGATCAGGAGTGATCGAGGTGCTTCCAGCGATGGTGCCACCCTTGCTGGTGAACTCCTGCTTGAAGACGTTCGCCAGGCCCTTGCCATACGTCGTGCTGTCGTCCACGACATAGGCGCTTGTGGCATTTACTGGCGCCGCGAGGGCGATATCAGCATCCACCTTGCCCTGCACGTCGTCAGTGCCGCACAGACGGAAGTAGTAGTTCGGCTTGCCCGCGGGGTGCAGCAACTGGAAGTTGATGCCATTCTCGCTGG
Organism: Ktedonobacterales bacterium; assembly: GCA_036378295.1. Classification (GTDB taxonomy): domain Bacteria; phylum Chloroflexota; class Ktedonobacteria; order Ktedonobacterales; family JADMIN01; genus DAHUXT01. Next base: position 4,064 of record DASUWS010000127.1, on the reverse strand, counting down.
CAAACTCTTGCTTGGTCAGGCCAGGGTTGGTATTCGTTGGGCTAATGAGGACAAGACCATTCTTGTTGGCGATGGGGATTTCCTGCTTGGCGACGCCGCTGTTGAACGGGCCGACTACCGCCATCACCGAAGAATCAGCGATCAACTGCTGTAGGTTGGCGGCGCCAATGGAGCCATCTGGTCCGCTGGTGCCTACGTCGTTCTTGTGGGTAACACTAAGGGTATAGCCGCTACCGAGATCTTTGTTCTGCTGCACGGCCAGATCGACACCGTACTGGGTTGGCAATCCAACACCAGCGTCGGTGCCCGAGACTGGCAACTCCGTGCCGAGCTTGAGCGCTTTACCGCCGCTCCCGCCGCCACCCGTGCCGCAGGCTGCCAGGCCGAGCGACGACAGCGCAACGACGACAAATGCGCCGCGCGCCAGGATCTTCTTCACGCTGGAATGGTGCATACGCCTTCTGCTCCTCCACTGGACAACAACCGCAGCGCTTCGCCCTCTCTGAACAGATTGGAGGGCGCGTGATAAAGATACCAAACCCCGTCAACATCACGCGGAAACCTGATAGTACGAGGGTTTACTCTGTATTACGCGCTATCCTGTGCAAATCTCACAGCCCAGTCGCGATCTGCGGAAATACTCATCGGCTGCGTCTTGGGGAAGCATCAGGTACGCGAGGCAATCTGGCAATCGGTGATGTGTACAGCCACCTGCTTGCAGCCGCCTCCCTGGTCCATGTTTGTGCCTCATCCATACCTGAGTGACGCGCTCGTGCATGTTTCTCTTCGGGTGTACACTAGGGGCAGAGACAACGGCGAAGTGATCCCTGGGTGAGCCGCACCACGCTGAAGACGCCCGCAACACCTGGGATGCCGCTGTTCGTTCAGCCAACAACCGTGAGCACGCGCGCCAAACACATCAGTACGGTGCCCGGCCAATTCGGAGGAGTCCATGACTATGTCCCAGGTTCACCAGTCGACCCAACAGACGGGGTCGGCTCCGCTTGGCCTCAATCCCGCGGCTGCCGACGCGCCTGTCTCCGCTACGCTCCAGATGAACGAGGCGGTTGCCGCCCGGCGGGCCGCTGGCCAGCGGACGATTCATCTGGGCTTTGGCGAGGCGTCTTTCCCGCTGCCGGTGCCGTTGCGCGAGGAATTGGCGCGCGCCGCCACCCGCACCGAATATGCGCCTGTGCTTGGGCTGCCGGAGTTGCGCGCCGCTATCGCCGCCTATCTGACGCGTACCCGCAAGCTCACGGCGACTCCAGCGACCATCGCGGTTGGCCCCGGCAGCAAGCCGCTCCTCTATGCGCTACTCTCGGTGCTGGCGGGCGATGTGCTGCTGCCAACGCCCTCATGGGTCAGCTACGGACCGCAGGCACGACTGACGGGCAAGCGCGTCTTCCCGGTGCTCACCGACCCCGCAGACCATCACCGCCTGACACGCGAAGCGCTCGACGCGGCGCTCCAATCGGCCCGCGTGCAGGGAGCCGACCCACGGGTGCTGGTGGTGAACACGCCAAGCAATCCCACGGGCGGCATGTTTTCCGAGGCCGACGCCGAGGAGATCGCCCTCTGGGCTCGCGACGAAGGTATTACGATTCTAAGCGACGAGATATACGCAGAGTTGGCGCATGGCTGGCGGCCCCACGTCTCGCCCGCGCGATTCTACCCGGAGGGAACGGTTGTCACTGGAGGGATGTCGAAGGCATTCTCGGCGGGGGGCTGGCGGCTAGGCTACGCGGCGGTACCCGCGACGGCGGACGGTGAGCGTTTGATGTCGGCGGTGCGCTCACTCGCGAGCGAGTTGTGGTCTTCGGCGGCAACGCCACTTCAACGGGCCGCTCTTGCCGCGTTCACCTTCGATGCCGAGATGGAGCGCTATGTCAGCCGGTCCGCTCGGGTGCACGCGCATGCTGCGTCACGGCTGCATGCCGCTCTCCGCACAGCGGGAGTACCATGCCCACGACCAGCGGGTGCTTTCTATCTCTATCCCGATTTTGCGCCCTGGCGCGAGCAGCTTGCTGCCCGTGGGGTCACGACATCCGCCGGACTGGCAACTCACCTGCTAGACACATGGGGCATTGCGACGCTGCCCGCCAGCGACTTTGGCGAAGCGCCCGGCGCGTTGCGGCTGCGGCTGGCGACGAGTCTGCTCTATGCGCCAGACGGCATATCGCCCGCCGAGCGCGAGAGCATCCTGAGCGGGCTGCTGGAGCAGGCCGACGGTCTGCCGTCCGATGGCGCGACCACCGCCCAAAATGTATCGCTCCCGGCGCTCGATGATGCGGCCGCTCGACTGGCGGAGTTTGTGGCGTCGCTGCGCTAACCGGCTGCGTCGCAGTGTTCAAGGCTATACTCGTTGCTATGGTGACTTTCTTTGTCAAGGCACTGGTCGCGCTCGTTACAATCGTCGATCCGGTGGGACTGGTGCCGGTTGTGCTGGCCCTGACCGCCGGAATGACGCCGTCCGAGCGCACCCTGGTGATCTTCCGCGCAACGGCCATCGCATCCATCGTGATCGCCATCTTTGGCGCCTTCGGCCAGTTCATCTTTTCGTCGCTCGGAGTCACCCCAGAGGCGTTCAGCATTGCTGGCGGGGCGTTGCTTTTCCTCGTCGCCTTCGATATGCTTTTTGGTCGCCCGTCAGGCGCGCGCGAGACCCGGCGCGAGGCACGGGAGGCGATGACCCGCGAGGATGTCTCGGTCTTTCCGCTGGCGATTCCGTTGATTGCCGGGCCAGGCACCATCACCACTATTATCCTGCTCGTCAGTAGCACCAACGCCAATCCGGTGCAACTGGCGCTCGTTGCTCTCGCGGCGCTCATCACGCTGGCGGCGGCCCTGCTGACGATGCTGATCAGCGCGCAGATCCAGAAGCGCATTGGCACGACTGGCATCCTGGTACTCTCGCGCGTGCTGGGGATGCTACTGGCGGCGGTGGCCCTTCAGTTCATCCTCAACGGCGTTGCTGAATTCGTGCGGCACACCCTCAGATAGGCACATCCTCAGCGATAATGCTGAAATATCCCAAATCCCTCGCAACTTTCCGGCACGGATGGACAAATCAACCACTACGTTTCGTCATTACCATAGAGAGGGTGTCTCTCTCAAGAGCATTCGAGCGATACAGTCCACAGAGGATGACTTTCTAAAGCATCCGAACGATATCTTCTCACGAGAGATCCTATGGAGCGCCTCGCGCCGCTGCCCGCTACCGCTGGCGAGGCCGATTCGAGGGGGCCGAGGGAGCAGGGAGCTTTGGCAATGGGCATATGGGACAGGATACGAATGAGACGCTTTGGGCGAATACTGCGCCAGGTCGCACCGCTGCTGCTGATGCTAATGGTGGCCGCATGCGGGACGTCTGGGACAGGGCTACAGCCGCGCCCTACGGCAACCGCACCCGCCGCAAAGCAAGACATCATTCCGTCGCCGACGGCGCGGGCCATCACTCCCACCGCGACGGCACAGTCGCACCCGACACAACCGCCCGCTGATGTGCCTCCCGCGCCAGCCGCGCAGGGACGGGTGATCCTTGTGAGCCTTTCGCGGCAACAACTCTATGCCTACGAAGATGGCAAGCTGGCATTCACGATCCTGGTCGAGACGGGACGCCCAGAGCTACCGACACCTACTGGCGTCTTTCAGATCTTTGACAAGCAATGCTCGGATCGCCAGTGGAATTCCAATGAGGCTCCCACCTATCTCCACAACACGCAATGCATCGAGCACAATGGCGACGGCTACAAGGAGACCTTCAATTCGCCCTGGCCGGAAGGCTCGCCATACTGGTATGCCCCGACGCACATCAACTATGCTATGAAGTTCCGCGACGGCGGCTTCTATCTGCACGATGCCTGGTGGCACCAGACATTCGGCCCCGGGAGCAACGAGCCGCACAAGCTTCCCAACGGCGACTGGGAGACCGGGTCGCATGGCTGCGTGGGCATGCCGACCACTGAGGCCGCCAAACTGTACGAATGGGCGCCCATCGGGACGACGGTGTATATCCGCTGGGGAGTCTAGCAGCCAAGGCGTGACGATGCATCGCTCTGCATCGC
>DASUWS010000126.1:0-3773 GCA_036378295.1 Ktedonobacterales bacterium | reverse complement strand
CCGAATCATTCCTCCTGCCCGCGCTGGCAATCGCGTGCTACACTGGTTCCAGGCCGTATGAGCACCAGTGGGAGGTCGCGCAGCCATGAACCACTCGGATACATCCCAGATAGACGCTCATCTCCCGGCGTATCGCACGCGGATGGCCCACGCAGTAGAAGACAACTGGTGCGCTGCCTGGGCGTCGCTGGGGACTCTGCGCCACCCACCACACTCCCTGGTTGACGATACGCCAAGGATGCTGCGCGTGGTAACTCCTGGCCTGCCAGATACGCTCATGAACATCGTGATGCGTTACCGCCCGGCTGAGTCCGTCACCGCATCCGCTCTGGAAGATGCCATCGCGCCGTTTCGCCGCTATGGTCTGCCATTTCAGTGGTGGCTCCTTCGCGATGAGGCGCCCGCTGGCCTGCGCGAGCAGCTTTACGCTGTGGGCATGCGCTCCTGGGGCGGCGCGACGATGATGTATCTTTCCCTCGCGCAGTGGGATGCGAGCTATCCGCTGGCACCGCCGGGGGTCAGCTATGGGCTGGTCACAAAGGCTACCGAGCGGAACGATGCGCTGTCCATCATCAGCCGCGTCTTCGACGTGCCCACGTTCCCTATGGCGCGGTGGACAACCGAAAATCCGGCGTTTACGCTCTATCTGGCATACTGGAGACATCAAGCGGTGGCTACCGTGGCGACCCTGCCAGCGGGCGAGACTCTCGGCGTCTACCATGTCGCGACCCTGCCCGAAGCACGCCGAAGGGGCATCGCGGGCAATCTGCTGCTGCTGGCGCTACGCGACGCTCAGCAGGCGGGATACACCGCCGCGACACTCACCGCCACGCCAGAAGGCCAGCATCTGTATACGCAACTGGGCTTCGATGTCTGCGGCGTGATGGAGCAATGGACGGCTGGCCCGCGACTGACCGACGACCTGCTGCGGCAGGGCGATCCGCTCGCGCGCAGGGAATAGCAGGGGAAGGCACTATCGGGCAATTCAGGCGAGAAGCGAAGGGACAGGACGAACGATGAGCGAGAAGCTGATGACGATGACTGAGGCCATCGAGCGGTTCGTGCCCGATGGCAGCAGCGTGGCGATGGGGCTGGCGCTTGAGCCGCTGATTCCATTCGCCGCCGGGCACGAGATCATCCGGCAGGGGAAACGCAACCTGACGCTGATCGGCCCGATCTCGGATATCCTCTTCGATCAGCTTCTCGGCGCGGGCTGTGTCACGAAGATTACCGCCGCCTGGGTGGGCAATGTCAGCGAGGGGCTGGGCTACAACTATCGTCGCGCCACGGAGCGCGGAGAGCCACACCCCATCACCGTCGAGGACCACAGCAACTATAGTATCGCGATGGCCCTGCTGGCAGGCGCGCTTGGCGTGCCCTACATCCCGATACGCTCACTGCTCGGCAGCGATATCGCCCGCGACCACCCGACCATGCGCCCGCACAATTCGCCGCTGGACGGCACTCCAACGCTGCTGGTTCCGGCGCTGCGACCCGATGTGGCGGTCATCCACGCGCAGCGGGCGGATACCGCCGGGCGGGCGCACGTCTGGGGCGGGCTGGGTATCTGCGAGGAGGCTGCGCTCGCGGCACGCGGCGTGATCTATACCGCCGAGGAGATCGTTCCGCCTGAAGTCATCCTGAGCGACCCCAACCGCGTGCTTGCGCCTGGCGAGAAGACGTTGGCTGTCGTGCATGTCCCCGGCGGCGCGCATCCTTCGCCTGTGCAGGGCTATTACAATCGCGACCACGCATCCTTCGCCGAATATCACGAGCGCAGCCGCACACCAGAAGGCTTCGCCGCGTGGCTGAAAGAGCAGGTGCTCGACGTACCCGACCGCGCCGCCTATCTGGAACGGCTCGGCGTGGAACGCTGGCAGGCGCTGGCGATCCATACGCACCTGCTGGCCGCTCCGGTGGATTACGGGGTGTAGAATCTCTCTCCCTTGTCCCCTCCCCTATAAGGGGCGAGGCTGTACGGCGACGCTACCATCCACCAGCGCTTCATACATATTCGTACTCAGGAGAATCATCCATGTCGCAGCATGCTCCATTCGACTATACGCCACAGGAACTGATGGTGGTCTGCGCCGCCCGCGAGATCAAGGACGGCGAGGTGGTCTTCGTCGGAATGCGCCTGCCGCTGCTGGCGTTCGCTCTGGCCAAGCGCACCCACGCGCCCAACGCCATTGGCCTCTTCGAGAACGGGCTGGTGCGCGACACGCCATCGAGCGAGCTGCTCCTGACGATGGGCGACGCGCCGAATATTGCCGGGGCTGAGTGGGCGACACGCACAGGCGCGCTGATGGGTCTGCTGGCACAAGGCTTCGCCAATCTGGGATTCGTGGGCGGCGCAGAGGTGGATCGTTTCGGCAACCTCAACACGTCATATATCGGCGACCGCGCGCACCCGAAGGTGAAGCTGCCCGGCAGTGGTGGTGGCGCGGATATCGCCTCGCTCTCCGGGCGACTGGCGATTATCCTGGCGCACGAGAAGAAGCGCTTCCCCGAACACGTGAGCTACATCACCAGCCCCGGCTATGGCGACGGCGGCGACTGGCGCGCGCGGGTGGGGTTGCCGCGTGGCGGGCCAGCGGCGGTCATCACGACACTGGCGGTATTGGGGTTCACGGCGGATACGCACGAGATGGAGCTACGCTCGTGGCATCCCGGCAGTAGCGCCGAAGAGGTGCGCGCCAACACTGGCTGGGACTTGCGTGTCGCGCCTGACGTCCACGAGACAACCCCGCCGACCGCCGACGAGCTGCGCATCATCCGGGAGTGTGACCCCCAGGGCTTCTGGACACGGTAACGTACTATCCGTACTATCGCGGCTGGCGGACTCATACAGAACATACCTCCGTCAATCCATGGTCTGGCCAATCCATGACGATATCCAGTGCCACGGTGGTACGAGCGGGGACTGAAACTATTGCCGTAGCATCAGAGATGCTAATAACTGAACAGGATTTGAATCTAGACAGCCATCATGACGATTGACTCAATTAGCATCGAGATTTCAAGCTAGACAATATACATCGTGGCAGCTATACTGTTACCCTGTCAAAACTGCTTGCTATAACGGTTGAATTGCCAGGCCGATTTAGCAGGACCCTTCTGAATTGGGCTGACATCATAGTCATGGCTCTCCGTAGAGCGAGAGACATAACCACGGAGTGCCAGGATAGAAATCAGAGAGTTGAGGATACTCATGGGATGGATAGCAAGGCTATTTGGTGGTGAGAAGCAAACGAGTATATCCGCTGATCAAATTGGAGGCGTTGAAAACTTGAAGGATATCTCAGGCAATCCAGTATTAGATACGACTGTCACGGCATACAGCTATGAGACGCTTCATGAAACCATTCGACTAGCTCTTGCACCTGCTTTAACGGAATTGCAAGAAATAGGTGAGCGACTTAATGTAGCATTGGCAACGCCTCACGGCGGAGCATCGAGCACCAATACGGAAGCTACGGAGCGAACCGTTGAATACGCACTTGCCCATTTCCTCGGGTTGCTAAACAACCGTGGAGCTGGTATTCAAGTGAATCCAGCTATCTTAGGAAAGACTCCAGATGGGAACACCGTTTTGCCCTTCGAGCCAAACCTGCAGTACCTGCTACTTGTGATGAATCCCCTGTTTCCGGGACTGTACTCTGCCCAGATCATATTGCCCAGCACCTTTACAAGGGTTGATCAGCTTGCACTGCTCCCCAGCGGAGTACAAGCGAAGTCTTTGAACATCGACACGAAAAAAGCGCCACCGGGCT
>DASUWS010000125.1:0-5117 GCA_036378295.1 Ktedonobacterales bacterium | reverse complement strand
CCGATCGCGGTCTGGAGCCAGGGGTTGATGGCGGCGAGCGCGACGGCGAGTTGCTGATCCGTGGGGATCGCCGCCGACGTTTTCGGATCTACCTTCGGCCTCCGAGGCCCTGTCTCCCCCGATAGCTGCCGAACGCGGGTGAGGGGGCGCGAGCCGACGCCGTTCATCGCGAAGCTGATGAGGACCAGCAGGCCCAGGGCGGCCCAGATCCAGCCGCGGCCCCACCAGCCGCCCATAAAGCCGGCGGCGATCCCGGCGGCGAGCAGCACCAACAGGGAAGCGTTCCCGACGGCCGCCGCCCCCCTGGAGAGGTCGAGCAGTGCGCGCACCCGCGCGGTCTCGCGCTCGCCGCGCACCTTGAAGGCGACAGCGGCGGAGGCGCCGTGGGCGAGCAGGAATCCGAAGACGCCGAGAACATGCGTAAAGATGAGCCATTGATACATTGACATGCTCCATAGAAAGGGTATCGTGACCGGCGCGATCTGCCGCGCTCACCACGAGCGCAGTCGGGTCCGTGGTCTGCGTGGGTCAGGGGTCAGGGATCAAGGCCAGAGATGCACAGATGCCGGCTCCAGTCTACCTGCGATCCGCCGGCCACTACCCTACAACTCTGTAGGCCGACGTCGTATGAGAGGTCATCGCCTGCCTCCCTTCTTGCCTGCGCGATAGAGAGTAAGCGCGCCAAAGAGCGTCGGAAAGGACTGAACCTGTTCAACCTGGACAAGTCCTGCATCCACGAACAGAGAGGGCAAGTTTCCCTCGACGTTCTTTTGTGTGGTTGCGAATCCATCAAGCAGTTGCACGGGAAGGAATGCGAGCCGCATCCAGAACGTTTCTGCCTTCCCCCAGTCAGCGACTAGGAAGCGCCCTGCTGGTTTGAGGACACGGAGCACTTCCCTGGCCGTCTGGATGGTCTGCTCACGGTTCAGATGATGAAAAAGCAGGCTGGAGAGGACGCAGTCAATGGAGGCATCTGCATAGGGCAGATCTGTCGCAACTCCTTGATCCAGGGTTACGTCGAGACGAGACGCGGCTCTCTTCTTCTGCGCAATGGAGAGCGCCGCCGGATCAGCATCCAGACCAATGATCGTTGTCTGAGGATTCTGCTGCTTGAGCATGAGGGTCAGCGTGCCTGTCCCACACCCCAGATCGAGGACCTGCTCTCCCGGCTGGAGAGTGGCGACGCCCATGAGCTGTCGCTTCCAGGTTGCTTCACGAAGCAGCGTCCGCATGACTGGATCATAGAGTGGGGTCAGCACGCGATAGGAGAGCGCCGGGATAAGACGCTCTGCTGTGGTGCGAGCGGTGGTCATGAACCTTCCTCCAATAAAAGCAGTGAGGCTTCTTCAAAGCTGGTTTCGGCCCGAGCGTGGGCCTGCGGCGCTGTTCGCCTGTCTGCCGTTTACGCAGAGAGGGGTGAACGGAGCTTTCGCGTCTCCGCTGCCCCTTTCGCGTCTTACGGTTCCCTCTCGGTTGATCGTCAGAGGAACGGCTCGCTAGCGCTGGTCACTGGCTGGCAGCAGCTACTGCAGGTCTTCCCACAGGACCCGCACTGTGGATCGAGGATCATCCACGACCTCGGATGTTCTGTCGAAGCGCATGGTGGCCCTGTGCGAAAGCTCGTACCTCGGCCAACCAGGATCTCCTCTGGTCGCAAAGGCCACCCACGCGGCGTGCATGGTGTCAGCGAGCTGTTGCGGAGGTTCGGTTCCGAGCATCGGCTCAGTTCTGTAGCCCAGCGTGTCGAAGACGAAGGGAACCTCAAGCCCATGGCACGCGCCAAGGCGTCCGTCGAATTGCGGCGAGCGCCAGGCGAACTCGTACATGTAAGTAGCCGCGGGGCTCTTCGCGTGGGCGTCGGCCATGTGGAGCACGGGAATGCGGAAGAACCAGTCGCTCTGGATGGCCGAGAGTAGCTCGCCGGAGCTCGCATCCTGATGCTCCGCGCGATAGGCTGCCAGTGTCGATTCGACTGGCAGTCCGTAGGCCGCCACCGCCCCGGCCAGAGCTTCGGCGGTGACGCGCTCGATCGCGCCACTGGGAACCAGGAAAAGGTTCCACTCGTCGTGGTTCGAGCCGACCATGAGATCGATACCCGCGCCAGCTCCAGCAGCGATGCGATCAAGCGGAGGTGCGGGGAGGATGTCCCCGTCGATCACCGGATGCCAGGGAGCCTTGCTGACCACCACGTCAGCCCCCCAGCGCTCTGGGTCGGGATGCGCGATGAGATCGGCCTTCAACTCTGCCTGCGCCTGAAGCATTCTGTCAAGGGGGACCGCTGCGATCGCCTCTCGGGTGGCCGCGACGCCGAGTTTCGCGGCCAGGATCGCTGCGACGCGCTGCGCCGACGCGGCTGACATCACCGGGTAAGCCGCCCCGCTCTCGGCGATAGCTCGACGGAACAGCCCCTCGACATGCGGCATAGCCAGCAGCGAGGTGATGCTCTTCCCTCCAGCCGACTGGCCGAAGACAGTGACGTTGGCGGGATCGCCCCCGAAGGCGGCGATATTCTCCCGCACCCATTCGAGGGCGGCGATCTGATCGAGCAAGCCGCGGTTGGCGTTTCCCTCGCCCAGGGAGAGGAAGCCGTCGGCACCGACACGATAATTGATGGTCACACAGACGATGCCATCGCGGGCGAAGCGGCTGCCGTCATAGAAAGTCGTCGCAGCCGTTCCGAGCTCAAACACCCCGCCATGAATCCACACCATCACCGGTAGCCTGGCCGCCCCCAGGTCGGGGGACCAGATATTGAGGTTTAAGCAGTCCTCACCGGGAACGGCAAGCTCTGGGATAAACGAGTCCCATCCTGGGGGATAGGGCGGCTGGGGTTGCTTCGGGCCATAGGTGAGAGCGTCGCGCACGCCGCTCCAGGGCTCAACTGGCTGGGGGGGGCGGAGCCGATTGGCGCCAAAGGGTGGCGCGGCATAGGGAATGCCCTTGAAGACATTCACGCCATCCGCGACACTGCCACGCACCTTGCCATACTGTGTTGTAACGACTGGATTCATTAGTCTTCCTCGTTCAAAGCGTGTGGCTCGTCGTGGAGCCACTAGCGTTTATGCTGGGCTGCTGATAGACGGACCCATGCCCGTCGTACCAGTTCTACCTTAGCGCCCAGCACCGGGAATGACTTGAACGGCGTGGCTATGATGGCTATGGCTGAAGACGCGGGAGGGCGGTAGACCGAAGGTTGCGCGACAGACGCGCGTCAGGTGCGCGGAGTCGGCGAATCCCGCCGTGTGCGCCGCCTCGGTGAGGGACGCCCCATAGGCACTGGTGCGTAGGGCAGCCAGTAACCGCTGCCATCGCAGATAGCTCTGCACCGACATGCCCATCTCGTGGCGAAAGAGGTGGCGAAAGCGACTGGGCGAGAGATGGACGCGGGTGGCGAGGTGCGTGATCGGCTGGGATTGTCCAACGAGGAACTGCGGGGTTACCAGCGAGAGTGCGGTCGCAATCCGCGGATCGTCGGGGGCTTCATCCGGATGGTTTGAGCCAAGCAGCGTGGTGAGGACGTGTGAGAGGAGGGCCTGACCGGCCTGTTTGTCTGGCACCTGTCCCCCAGACGCCAGGAGGACGTTCAGCAGGACGTTCAGCAGGTCTTCCGGAAGGGCTGGCAACTCGGAGGCCGATGCGCTCCTCAGGCGTCGAGCGAGATCAGCGAGCGCGCGAGCCTCGCTCCAGAGAACGAAGGAAGGACCTCCTGTCATCTCGACCTGATGTGGGATATTTGGGCCTACGATGAAGCTCTGCTGCTCGGTGTATGGCCCACTCGCGCGCGTCCGCACCCGCAAAGGAGCGCCCAGGCTGATGCTGACCTGCGCGGCGTAGTGGCGGTGGAGCGTGGAGGACTGTCCCATCCCCACATAGATCGCCCGGCCCGGCCCGAGAACCAACGTCGCTCGCTGGGTGCCCGCCCCAAGGGCCGCGTCGAACGTGATGTCATTGGCTGCGAGCCGAGAGACATCGGCGCGCGCGTCTGTATTCGTCGTGGCGTTCGTGCGGTGGTTCTCAATCATCACAACTCCCTTTTCTTGCTACTTCCTTCTTTGCTCATAGAAGAGAAGGGATGAGAAAGGTTCGTTGAGTGACGTTCAGGTATCGCTGAAGTCATCTTATACCATCCAATCACACTCCAGCCTGTTTGCCCTGTGGCCGACCAACGCTTCTCACTCACTCACTCACTCACACGCTCTCTACGCCGTCGCAAGGCCGCGTTGAGGGTCGGATGCGCCGTGGTGTGCCCCCGTTCTCCAATAGTGTCGTGCAATCCGGTATTACAACTTCCAGAGGAAGCATTCCAGATGGAGAGCACTTTGCCCAAGGACACTGTCCTCTCGATGCTCATGATTGGCGTCACGTGCTCATGTTGGTACTGGTGGTAAAGAGAATGATACCTCGTTCAAACATGTCGGGATTGACCATTCATCCGGCTGGAGAGCCGCGACCTCATGCCACGCCTTCCTGTGGAAAAGGAGAAGCCAGGCTCACCGCGTTGCTTTCGCCGAAGCCGTGGAACCGCGTGCCTCCGATGCTGCCGACCTCGCTGCCGGGGCGTCGCGAACTTCGACTCCTACTCGGGTGCGTCGGTCCGCGGCAAGCCAAGCCCGACAGCGGCGTGGTTATGAGCAGACTCCGCTCCGCTCGCCCTATTCGCACTCCGGCAGGATTCGCTACCTGCAGGGCTGCTGATAGGCGGTCCATGCTCATCGGGCCAGCCCTATCTTAGCGTCCAGCAGCGAGAATGACTTGAACGGCGTGGCTATGATGGCTATGGTTGAGGACGCGAAAGGGTGATAGACCGGACGTGGCACGAGCATGTGGTCAGACAGCGCTAGCGGCCTAACGGTGCTGGATGCCATTTTTCAACAGGCTCGTTCGTTCATGAGCGGAAATTCATGGTCATGTCCAGGGGGCACGTCAGCCTCAGAGGCGGTGTGAGTGGCATCGTGCGTGGTGCCTGTCCGGTAGTGTCCAATGTGGACGGTTGAGCGCGGCAGCCAGCGGTCGCTGCGCATGTTATCAAGGGGCAGACGGTGTATGGATAAGCAACAGCTCGTCAGGATGAGTAAATATCTCTCGCGTCACTTGCGACACCGCCCAGAGGCGATTGG
>DASUWS010000124.1:0-16336 GCA_036378295.1 Ktedonobacterales bacterium | reverse complement strand
CGCGCCCTGGGCTCATTGCCTATCAGGGCCGCCAGACAAAGACATCTTCGTAGGCCGAGCGGATGAAGCCGGTAGCGTCATACAGGGCATTTGCCGGCTCATTCGTGGGGATCGTAATGAGCATTGCGCGCTCTGCACCCCAGGCACGCAGGTGGGCGAGTCCCGCCAGCAGCGCAGCGCGCCCTAATCCTCGCCTGAGATAATCATCATGTGTACCAACGTACTGGATCCAGCCTATACGCGCCGAGCCCGCAGTCCACTCGCGACGGCAGATGGACACTTCGCAGTACGCGGCGAACACGTCATCCGGCGCGACGACGACCAGGTGCGCGTACTCTGGGTCGCGCAGCAGCGCAAGCCGGTGCGCCCGATCAACGGCGGAGAAGCCGTAGAGCGCCTCATACCGCTCTAACTCGACCTCATCATGTATGCCGCGGGCAGAGAAGCCAGCAGGCAGCGGCGCGCCGGGCAGTTGATTGAGATCGCGCTCAAAGTAGACGTTGCCAGCGGCGACATGCAACCGGAATCCCCACCGCTCGATAGCAATCCGCCGCGCTGTATCGTCCTGGCGGGCCATACACGAGAGCGTGGTAGGTACACTTCGTTCCTGACTGAGTTCCTCTGCCTGGCGCCTTGCCCACGCAACGATTGTCGCTTCCAGCGCCCCGCATTCCGCGTCTGACAGGCCGGGATGAACGAATGGACCTTCAAGCACACGATAGTCGTCGTCGCGGCTCCGGCTCCAGAGCGCGGCAAAGCTAACCAGCTGACCAGTATCGTCTTTCCAGAGCGCGGCATCACGTTCAGGCGTCCAAAGCCGCGAGGTGAGCAACAGGCCGAGCCGTTGAGTGGTAGGATAGGCGACGAGCCGGTGACGGGGATCAGCCACGCGCCATATGGAGAGCAATTCGAGGACGGATTCGAGATCACCATGCGAATAGGGAAACGATACGAATCGTGCCATCTACAGCCCCGCACTCATGTATCCCACAAATGATCGTGCCAGTCGATGAGAGATATTCCCGGCAGCTACTCATGCCAACATCGTTCGCCGCGCAAGCTGGTGGTAGCTGCCAGAGACGAGGAAACGGGTGAGGAAGTCGCGTGTTTCGCGCGCGAGGTCGAGTGTTACCACATTGTCGATAGGGACGAATTCCAGCGCCGCGCCCTCCCCGAGCACTACATCTTCCTGGCGCGCTGACGTCTGGGCATAGAAGACATACCACTCCGTCAGCGTGCCGTCTTGTCGTGGCGATAGGCGCGTGCCGTGCCAGAACAGGGCCACTGGCCCGTTAACCGACAGGCCTGTTTCTTCCAGCAATTCACGGCGGACAGCGCCCTCGGGCTGTTCGCCCGGCTCGATACCGCCTCCTGGGAGGCTCCAGCAATTTGGCGCGACGGAAGCATGCGCATCGCGCAGGTTCATCAACAGACGTCCCGCTGTATCCACGAGAAATATCACCGCGACCCGGCGGCTCACACGTTGTTCGGTCACTCCCCCTCGCCCTTCATCACGTGCTCATACATCCAGCACATAGCGCCAATCGCCACGTTTCCAACTCGATTATGGTGATGAATCGTCCTCACCAGCTAATGAAAGAGCCTGCGCATAGAGTGCAGGCCCAATTCGCCTCCCCTGCGCGATCATCTGCTCAAGGTACGGACGGATCAGTGGAATGATACCCTGTAATTTCGCCTCCAGCAGAATGCCAATTGATCCAGTGACTCGAAGCCCGAGCCTTCTGGCAGCTGTGCGGCCACGTAGCTCGTCCATCAGAAGCAATCGCACTCCGTTGGCTCGTGCAAGCGCGATTGCTTCAGCTTCTCCAGCAGCGAGCGTAGCAGGTACAACGGGATCAACCGGTGCGGCACGCACAGAGATCCATGGAAATCCAACTAGCGAAGGCCGAGACATGTGGCTGGCTACTCCTGTTTGATACTCCCTGAAGACAGCCTCAGGTATCCACAGGTCGCCATAGAGCGTATGCAGTGTGTCCAACAGCCCTATTTCTCCCAGACTAATAAGCGGAGTTGTATTTGAAACGACAGGGCCATGTGGAGGGCTGCTCACGGTCTCCGCCATTCAGGATTGGGCCTGCCGCGCATTACGCAAGTCCTCGGCGAGATCTGTCGTGTCATCGAAATACGACACGTTGTAACGGCCGAGAAGGTCAAGAAAATCCGAACGAATCATCCCTAGCAAGGCCCCTGCGCGCCCCGACGAGATTTTGCCTTCCTGGTACAACCGAACATAGAATGCCTCGCGAGCCAGGCGCTGCACCTGCTCGCTGCTCATCTCATCAAGGATCTCCGCGGGATATTCGATCTCGACCCGCCGAATCTCTTCCGCTGGAGGTGTGGACATGTTGACCCCCTGGCCGTCTACGGCTCCACTGCAATTGTCCGCATCGGAGGCATTTTCACAAATATAACTACAGCGCTTGTCTGTAAGGTATTACAGTCGTTCGATGACCGTGGCGATTCCCTGCCCCACGCCAATGCACATCGTCGCCAGGCCATAGCGCCCGCCGCGCCGCTCCAACTCGTAGAGCAACGTTGTCATCAGCCGCGCGCCCGAGCAGCCAAGCGGATGACCCAGCGCAATCGCGCCGCCGTTGACGTTGACCCTCTCGATATCAAGCCCCAGTTCGCGGATACATTGCAGCGACTGCGAAGCAAACGCCTCGTTCAACTCGATCAGATCGAGATCGCCCACCGAGAGTCCCGCCCGGTCAAGCGCCTTGCGGCTGGCTGGAATCGGCCCCAGACCCATATATGCCGGATCAACCCCGGCAACGGCGCAGCTCACGATGCGCGCACGCGGACGGATGCCCTGCGCCTCGGCCCAGCGCCGCGACGAGAGCACTAGCGCCGCAGCGCCATCATTGATGCTGGAGGCGTTGCCCGCCGTCACCGTGCCCCCCTTGCGGAAGACGGGCTTGAGCGCGGCCAGCTTCTCGACGGTACTATCGCGCCGGGGCTGCTCATCCGTGGCGATCATCTCGGTCTTGCCCCTGCCTGCTGGAACCTCGACCGGGACGATTTCATCACGGAAGCGCCCCGCGTCAATCGCGGCGATAGCGCGGCGGTGGCTTTCCGCCGCGAAAGCATCCTGATCGGCGCGCGAGATAGCATGCTTCTCGGCAACGTTCTCGGCGGTCTCGCCCATGCTGTAGGGATGGTGCATCTCCGCCAACTTCGGATTGATGAAGCGCCAGCCGAGCGTCGTATCCTGCAGCTTCATCTCGCCACGCGCGAACGCCGATTCCGGCTTGCCCAAGACATACGGCGCGCGCGTCATGCTCTCGACACCACCCGCGAGATAGACCTCGCCCTCGCCTGCCTGGATGGCATGGGCAGCGGTATTGATCGCTTGCAAGCCGGACCCGCAGAGCCGGTTCACCGTCTGCCCGGCGACCGATGTGGGCAGCCCAGCCAGCAGCAGCGACATCCGGGCGACGTTGCGGTTGTCCTCGCCCGCCTGGTTCGCGCAGCCCATTACCACATCTTCGACGACGTCAGGTGAGATGCCAGCGCGCCGGATCGCCTCGGCCAGCACGAGCGCGCCCAGATCATCGGGACGAATATCTTTGAGGACGCCAGCATAGCGCCCAATCGGCGTTCGCACAGCGGCGAGCAGAACGGCGTCTTCCATCGTAATTCCTCCCTATTTTCCGGAAACGGTAGTGGTGAAGACCTCTCCCCCTCCCTTTCGGGGGGAGGGGCCGTAGCCCAGCATTCCTGCCGCTGGGAATGGCGCCCTATCCTTCTCCCCGGCCTCTCTCCTATGAGGAGAGGGGAGTCTGAAGTCCACTCAGCAGGACACGCGCCAGGCAACGCTGGAACCGCATCGCGCTACTGCCCTTTGAACTCGGCCTTCCGCTTCTCCATGAAGGCGCGCATGCCTTCCTTTTGATCGTCGGTGGAGAAGAGCATAGCGAAGAGCCGCTTCTCGTACTGCAGGCCGACATCCAGCGGCGTCTCCATGGCCATCAGGATAGCTTCTTTGATCATGCGGCTGGCCAGCGGAGCCTGGGCCGCGATCTTGCGCGCCATCTTCTTCGCCTCTTCGAGATGCTGCCCCTCCGGCACGATCTTGTTGACGAGTCCGGCGGCGAACATATCCTGCGCGGAGAACTGCTCCCCGGTCAAGCACATCTCCATCGCCTTGTATTTGCCCACTGTGCGCGTCAGCCGCTGTGTGCCGCCCGCCCCAGGCATGATCCCCAGCAGAATCTCCGGCTGGCCGAATCTGGCCTTTTCACTGGCGATGATGATATCGGCGTGCATCGCAAGCTCGTTGCCGCCGCCTAAGGCAAAGCCCCCCACCGCGGCGATGATCGGCTTGTGGATACGCCGGATGCGATTCCAGCTCTCGAACGGGCCAACGGCCATCTGCATCGTGCTGGCATCGGACATCTGGCCAATATCGGCTCCCGCGGCAAAGGCGCGCTCGCCCGCCCCAGTCAGCACGATACAACCGATAGCGTCATCGGCGTCCAGTTTCTCCAGCTCATCGGCCAACTCGGCCACCAGATCCCAGTTGAGCGCGTTCAGCTTTTCAGGCCGGTTGATAATAGCGATGGCAATCGGCTCTTCGCGCTCGACGAGAATATACTGCTGAGGCATGGTGGGCAATGCTCCTTTGCTGCTCAGGTGCCACACAGACAGAATATTGGCGTCCGCCACGGTGGAGACGCCATGCTAGCTAGAGTATAGCGCATCCGCCCCCTCCCCCTCCCCTACAAGGAGAGGGGAGCCAGCGGACGCATGGTCTGGTCCCCCTCCCTCTTTAGGGGAGGGGTTAGGGGTGAGGGTAGCCGCCCCCTCCCCGTCACGGGGAAGGGAGCCAGAACCGGGCACAGGAAGACCCTCCCTGCTGAGGGGAGGGTGGCCGGCGCGCAGTGGAAGCCGGGAGAGGGGAGGGAGTGTTACTGCTATGGGGTTGGCGGCTGCCAGACGAGCCGGAACCCAGTGTCGTCGGTCTGCGAGCCCATGAAAAGCTGGCTGCGGTAGGCGGCGCGGGCGCGTTCCGGATCTTCGTCCCATCCGCCGCCAGCGAGATAGCCGACGCTCTTTGACTGCTCGCCGGTCCACGCGCCAGGACGGAGGAGCGGCGAATCCGGCGGGATTCCGCACCACTCGTTGACGTTGCCCGCCATGTCGAGGACGCCGTAGGGGCTGGCACCGGCTGGATACGAACCGACTGAGGTGGTGTCTCCCGGCCCGCCGTCATCCGTATTCGCCCGCGCGGGGTCCCATGCGTTACCCCAGGGATAGATACGGGCATCGGGTCCACGCGCCGCCTTCTCCCACTCTTCTTCGGTTGGCAGCCGCCACGGCTCGCCCGTCACTTGCGCCAGCCAGGCGACATAGGCAAGGGCCGCTTTCCAGGAGATATGCGTCACTGGATGGTCGGGGCGCGTGCTCTGCGCCGCCCATGCTTCTGGCGGGCGGATGTTCTGCGCCTTCAGCGCGCAGGCGTATTCCGCCACGGTCACGGGATACTTGCCGATGTAGAATGCAGCGACATCCACCTGGCGCCGTAGCTCCTCGCGCTCGGCTGCCTCTGGCTCAAGCTGCGGATCAGTTCCCATGAGGAAGGGGCCGGCGGGCACATGGCACATCGGCGGCGTCATCACCTCGATACCGTCGATGATCCGTCCCACAAAACCCTTCTGCTGCAGCGCGGGCGGAACAATGTGGGGCGCGGGGGTGATCTGCCGGGGCGCGGGAGCCGCGGGAAAGACGACTGGCGAACCCAGCGCCGCCAGCACGCGCTGTACTCCGGTCGCCAAGTCTACATCGGCGACATTCACCCACTGGCGTGTCGTCAGAAATCCGGTGATGGGCGTTGGCTTGAGCATCACCGGCACAATCGTGCGTTGGGTCGAGAGCGCCAGCCGTACCTCTTCCTGCACCCACGGCGATGCCCACGACTCCGGCGTCAACACGATGACGAAGACATCGCGTCCCTGCACCTCGCGCTGCAGCGTCTCGACCCAGACGGTCCCTCCGCTCAGGCCCTGCTCGTCGTACCAGATGTCGTAGCCCGCCGCTTTGAGCGCCGCCACCAGTTCGCGACACCAGGCATTGTCCTGGGTGCTGTGGCTCACAAACAGGCGAGTAGGTGACATATCTCCCTCCCTCCCTGATATCAGCGCTGAAATGTAGAAAATCTGGGATGCCGCAATGGGTCTACTCACGCGCTCCGATGGCAAATCAAGCCGTCCGCAGTAGTATACATGCTCTGAGCCAGGTGGGGAGTTGACTCGCTCACAAATAGCGGGCAGTAATCCGTGTGGCGCCCGCTTGCGGCGGTATGGCCCAGGATGTACAATAGCGTAGCCTGTGTATTATCCCGGTCAAACGTCGCGTTGGGCCGGGCAATCACCGCAATCACCGCAATCGCAGTGAGCGCGGTAGCTGTTCCGTGTCTGCATCGCTTCCTACTGTTCCTGTTGCAGCTCATCGAGGAGCCATAAACGTGTCGGAATATCCTGAGCTGATGATGCGCGACCTTCCCGCTGGCCTCCGTTTGGTTGATGGCGGAGTCACCGCCGCCAGAGGCTTTCGCGCCGGAAACACCGCCTGTGGCATTAAGTCGGACGCTGGCATTCCTGATCTGGCGCTGCTCGTGGCCGATGCGCCCTGCGCCGCCGCTGGCACCTTCACCACCAGCAAGACCGCCTCGCATACCGTCCTGCTGGACCGCGAGAAGCTCGCCGCGAGCGGTGGCCTTGCCCAGGCAGTGGTGGTAAATAGCGGCAACGCCAACTGCTCCAACGGCGAGCAGGGCATGCTGGACGCCCGCCACATGACCGAGCTTGCCGCACAGAAGCTCGGCATTGACCCATCGCTTGTGCTCGTCTCCTCCACAGGGATCATCGGGCGCAGGCTGCCGATGGACAAGGTGGAGAAAGGCATCGCGCAAATCGAGGTTCACCCTGATGGCGGACCGGATTTCGCCCAGGGCATCATCACCACCGACACGCGCACCAAGACGATAGCCGTCGAATTCGCCGTGGATGGGAAGACCGTTCGCCTGGGTGGCTCGACGAAGGGCGCGGGCATGATCTATCCGAATATGGCAACGATGCTCTGCTACCTCACCACAGACGCCGCCGCTGAGCCTGCCTTCCTGCAAAAGATGCTCCGCGCGGCGGTCGACGACTCGTTCAACATGGTCTGCGTCGATGGCGATATGTCCACCAATGATACGGTGCTGCTCTTCGCCAGTGGCGTCGCCGGGAACGCGCCTCTGACCGACTCCTCGCCTGATGCGGCGCTCTTCGAAGCGGCGCTACGCCATGTGACACGCTATCTCGCCCGCGAGATTCCCCGCGATGGCGAAGGCGCCACACGCTTCCAGACGGTGACGGTACGCAACGCGCCCACACGTGAAGATGCGCGCAAGGCGGCCCGCGCCATTACGAACTCGCCCATCTGGCAGTGCGCTATCGCGGGCGGCGACCCCAACTGGGGACGCGTGATCGCGGCGCTGGGCAAGAGCGGCGCCAACCTCGATCACAACAAGCTCGACATCTCGCTCGGTGGGGTGTTGGTGCTTACCAAGGGCGTCGCGATCAACTACGACCAGGAAGCGGCAAAGCAGGCAATGAGCCAGCCAGAGGTCGCGGTGGACGTTGACCTGCATCTCGGCGATGCCTCGGCCGTGGCGTGGGGCTGCGATTTGACCCACGGCTACATCGAAGAGAATGCCGAGTATACACGTTAATTCCTACCCTCTGCCCGCCCAGGTGGCATAATGACGAGGTGAGAGCTTCGCGCGATCAGGGTTGACCGCGGCTGAGGCATTCGAGCAGCAGAGAATCCCGGCCCGATTGCCGGGTATTTGGGGCACAGTAGCCCGCGCACAGGACACAAGGAGAAACCGCATGACCACGACGACATCCTCCGGCGGCACGACCGCGGAACAGCCATCGGAGAAGCGCGACTGGGTAGCTCTCGAAAACAAATATTACCAGCATACCTTCAAGCGCAATCTCGTGATGGAACGTGGCCAGGGAGCGCGGGTATGGGACGCGAACGGCAAAGAGTATCTTGATCTGGTCGCTGGCATTGCCACCAATGTGCTCGGCCATGCGCATCCCAATGTGGTGAGCGCGATCAAAGAACAGGCCGACAGACTCATCCACGTCTCGAACCTGTATATCAATGAGCCGCAGGTGATGCTCGCCGAGCAACTGTATACCCTTAGCGGCGGCATGCGCTCGTTCTTCTCGAACAGCGGCGCGGAGGCCAACGAGGGAGCGATCAAGCTGGCACGCAAGTTCGGGCGGCTCCATCGCAACGGCGCCTATGGCATCATCAGCATGGAGCGCTCGTTCCACGGGCGCACGCTGGCAACGACCGCCGCTACTGGTCAGAAGAAATACCAGGATACCTGGCAGCCGCTGCCCGACGGCTTCAAGCAGGTGCCGTTCAATGATCTCGATGCGGTCAAACAGGCGACCGATGACAAGACCGTGGCCATTCTCGTCGAGGCCGTGCAGGGCGAGGGCGGCATCTATCCCGCCTCCACCGAATATCTGCAGGGGCTGCGGGAATGGTGCGACGAGCAGAGCCTCATCCTGATCTGCGATGAAGTGCAGGCGGGCATGGGGCGCACGGGCAAATTCTTTAGCTGGGAGAACATGGACGTTCGCCCGGACATCACGACGATGGCGAAGGGTCTGGCTGGCGGCGTGCCGATTGGCGCGATGCTCGCCGCTCCGCGGGCGGACCTGTTCGAGCCAGGCGACCACGGCACAACGTTTGGCGGCAACCCTATTGCCTGCGCCGCGGGCGTCGCCACAATCCGCACCATTGTCGAGGAGCATCTCATCGAGCATGCCGACGACCTGGGCGAGTATCTCGAAGGCCGCCTGCAAGAGCTGCGCAGCCGCCACAACAGCATCATCACCGGCCAGCGCGGCCTCGGCCTCATGCGCGCCTTCGATCTCGCTGAGCCAAAGGCCCAGGATATCATGGACCAGGCAATGGAACGGGGTCTGCTGATTACCAACGCTGGAACGTCAACCATCCGCTTCGTTCCGCCGCTGATTATTGAGCGCGGCGATATCGACGAGGCGATGGAGAAACTGGACGCCTCACTTGCGGCGCTCTAAGCCCCGCTAAGAAAGTGACCGGAGAAACGCACTATGCCATACGACGCGCAAAGCAGGGGAGCTTCCGGCTCGAACGGCAGCAACGCCGATGGAGCCGGGCAGGCGTTCTTACGCCAGGGAAATGAAGCTGCTGCCGCTGGCGATTACGAAGCCGCTGAAGAGGCATTCGCACAGGCCGTAGCGGCCGCGCCCGGCGACGCGCGCGCGCGCTACAATCTGGCGCTGGCACGGCAACATCTGGGCGATGTCGAGGGTGCTATCGCCTCCTATATGCGTGCGATCCGCCTGGATCCTA
Organism: Ktedonobacterales bacterium; assembly: GCA_036378295.1. Lineage (GTDB taxonomy): Bacteria > Chloroflexota > Ktedonobacteria > Ktedonobacterales > JADMIN01 > DAHUXT01. Next base: position 6,910 of record DASUWS010000124.1, on the reverse strand, counting down.
CGCTGATGGAGGCCTACATCAACCTGGGCAACCTCTATGGCGAGCTTGGCTTGCAGGAGGAAGCACTGGAAGTCTTCCAGCGGGCGCTGGAGCTGGATACCGGCAACGCCGAGCTATTCATCAATGTCGGCGACGCCTACCGCCAGCTTGGATTCTTCGATGACGCGATTCTGGCCTATCGCCAGGCGCAGATTCTGGAGCCAGAGAACACGCTCGCCGCGGACGATCTCCTGGACGTGCGCGAGCGCCAGCGGGAGCAGACCGAGCACATCGCTACGCTGGAAAAGCGACTGGACGAGGACCCACGCGATCTGGAGCGCTATAGCACGCTCGTCCAGGCGTATCTGGAGGCGCACCGCGAGCAGGATGCGCTGACGCTCGCGAATCAGATGGTCGCGCTGGAGCCGGAAAGCCCTGATACCTATCGCACACAGGCAATGGCCTATGAAGCGCTGGCACGGGTTGACGAAGCCGCCGAAGCCTGGCAGCATGTCGTCCAGCTGACACCAGATGACGCCGAAGCCTGGGAACATCTGGGCGCCTGGCGCGAGGAACAGGGGCTTGCCGATGAGGCGATCAACGCCTACCGCAAGGCAGCTGACCTCACGCCGGATTCGAGCGGATTGCGATTCAGTCTCGCTGAGGCGCTACAGGACGCCGAGCGCTACGACGAGGCTATCGAGGCATTCCGAGGACTGGTGCAGGAACATAGCGACGCTGAAGACGAGGGCGACGAAGAGGCGCTGGCGGACGCCTACGCGGGTCTGGCCGCGTCGCTCAATCTGGCAGGGCGCTACGACGAGGCGCTGAAAGTCACCAGCGAATTCCTGCAGCGCTTCCCCGATGATCCGGACGCGCTCTATGAGCAGGCATCGGCATATGATGCGCTTGGCCGCCACGACGAGGCAATCAAGTCCTACGAGCAGGCGCGCATGGCCGACCCGCTCAACCCAACGATCTGTAACGACCTCGCCGATACCTATTTGGCGGCGGGGCGTGTCAATGATGCCATTGAGATGGCGGAGACGGCGGTATCGCTCGATCCAGAGATGGCGGTCGCCTACGAGACACTCGCACAGACGCTCGTTGCGGCCGGTCGCCAGGCCGAAGCCGAGGAGGCGCTCCAACGGGCGGCTGAGCTGCATGCTGCCGAAGAGGCGGGCATCGAAGAAGAGGACGACGAGGAGCCGTAGACTTGTCCTTGGCGTACCTCCTGCTGATGGCTGGGCCGCGTGGTGCTGCAAGTAGTTCGCGAGAGGTGCATGCATGTTCTGCCTCGAATGTGGCGCGGAGATGGCTGTTCGCGCATCGGCTTGTCCGGTCTGCGGACACATTTACGGTGAGCGCGAGCGCTCGCTACGCGAACCACGTTCGGAGCAGGCGGCTCATACGGCCCCGGCACCTGCTTTCGGTACACCAGCGGGCTCCACGCCCCAGAGTACTCCATCTCTCCTGCGGTACGGCGGCGACGCAGGGGCAACGCCAGGGCAGCCCGACAGCCTGCCGGGGCGACTGGTGCTGATCGCCTCGCTTGGCCTCGCCGCGGACCTGCTGCTTCCGTGGGTCAGCGTCAACGGCGAGAACATCACGCCCGCCAGTATTGGCGCTCCAGTCGTGGTCGTGGTGGCGTTGCTGGCGGCGGCAACGCTTCCAGTCTTCACGGCATCGCTGCGACAGCACTCGGTCTGGTCAGCGCTGCCGCTGATCGTTGGCGCCTTCTGCGCGGGCATCGCCGGATCAATCTGGCTGCTGCTCGCGCCGCTGACGCAGATCGTTGCCGTACCGCTGGGCATCGATCCATCCAACCTGACCCTTTCACCGCAGGGCGGGCTGTATCTCTTCCTGATCGGTTCAGCTGTGCTGCTGGTGAGCGGCCAAAAGATGCTCGCTGTCATGCACGAAGCGCAACTGGCCGCAGCCCGCCGCTACGCAACGCGCGCGCCCCAGCCCAAAGGCGCCGCCGCCCGTCCCGCAGCTAACGCCACGGCGCTTCAGAACGTGCCACAGGCGAGCTCGCCAGCAGAGGTCACACCCGCTGCAGCATCCACATCCGTCGAAGGCGAGACGCCTCACCGGGCGAGCGATCCCAAAGCACCGGTTGCGCCCGTGTTACCGGGATCTGACGCCTGGCACCAGCCGCCCGCCGCACCCTCACCAATACGACCGGCGCCCGGCAGCGGATGGGGCAAGTCGCGCGCGCCACAACGCCTGCGCTAACCCGATTGTTTCGGTTGCTCCAGCGGCTCTGGCTGGTCTGACTGATTGGGCTGATCAAGCTGATCGAGCTGCTCCAGCTGCGGCAACGCGTTTTCCAACACGAGACGCGTCGCATCACGCGTGAGGGGAATGGTCATCTGGCTGGGCGAGACACTCACAGCGGAAGGCGACTCCGATTCATCTTCTACCTCCTCTGCCGCGATAACTTCCTCTGGGGCAGGGAGATGCGCATCGAATCGCAATGCGACCGATCCCAGATGCAGCAGATCTCCACTCCGCAAGCGTCGGGGAGCCGTCAGATCATCTTCGTTCACTTTCGTGCCGTTGATGCTCTCCAGGTCGCTGGCATAGTAGCCATCGGCCTGCCGCACAACCTGCGCGTGACGCCGCGAAACCGTGGTATCTGGGAGCCGAATCTGGCAGGTAGCGTCGCGGCCAATGTTGATAACGGATTCGAGCAGTTCCCAGCGACTGCCTGCCTTCTCGCCATTCACCACGACCAATGCCGGTGGCCCCATGGGCGGCATCGTCTGTCTGCGATTCATCCCATTGGCGCCGGGCATCTTCGAGGTATCTGCCTCGTAGGCCGCGGAAGGGCCGTCGAGCAGCAAAAACCGGTAGCTCCTTGTGCCCAGCTCGACGATATCGCCCGGCTTGAGCGGCACCGGACGCGCCACAGGCTGTTGATTGATTCGCGTGCCATTCATGCTGCCATAGTCCACGAGCACCGCCACCCCGTGATCCAGGCGAATCTCGGCGTGGTGACGTGAGATCAGCTCATCGTTGAGCATGAGGTCGTTGTCCACCTCACGCCCGATGAGGGTCAGCCGCTTGCGCAGCATCAGCGGACGCGCGCCAGCGGAATGCTCGTCCTGGACCGCAGCCAGTTGCGCCCAGGGCGCGTCATCCTCCCTGACGGAGGCAAACCGGGCCGGATCAGCCAGCGCCAGCCGCAACGTCGCCTCAAGGAGCGGGCCGCGCCGGGTCGTTCTCAGGTCGTCGGGTGGAGGTGCCTCGGCCAGCGCGATATAGCTCACCAGGACACCCAGCGGGAGCATCCAGCCAAAGAGCGCGATCCACGTCAGGATCAGCGTAATCTCGCTGCCGTCGAGGCTGCTCTGGAAATACTGGAAGCGGGATTGATCCCACCAAACCGGGAAAATCATCAATGCCGCGCACGCAAGACAGATGAGAATCGCCATCGTGGACTGGCGCGTGGTGCCGCGATGATAGACCAGCGCCCAGACGGCAAGGGCAGCGGCAGCCAACACGGCACAGGTCAGGCCACCGAAGCTCCCCACATCCATCCATGCTGGAAACGCTCTGCCGTCCACTCCTACCTGCCCATCTGCTGATTACTCGATTGGCTCGATGTCACGATCTCGCTCACCCTGAATATCTATCACACGCTGAATCTGACCGTGCTGCTCATAGGAACGATATTCGTTTTGACCATGCACATTGGCTGTATTGCCGCTCTGGCCGTTGAGATCGGATGTCTCCCAGAAGTCAATCGGCGCCTTGTCACTTGAGCCAAGCGCGACACCCAGAAACGCATGTCCTGGCACGATGATGATATACGGGCGCATACCCAACTGTTCGACGGCTGATGCGAGGATAGCCGTCGTCTCGACACACATGCCCGTGGGGGCGTTGCGTGAGAGGATGTCCTCAGGAAGCTGAATGCGCTGGGTTGCATCCTGATTGAAGGGGATGTTATCGCTCGCGTAGCGCACATGATAGTCGAACTGGAGCGTATCGAAGAGCGCGTCAACCTGGTCGCGCACGTCGTTCTCACTGGCGCGACCCGCGTCGTAGCCGTACATCTCATGTGCGTCGGGATAGGTCGTGGGAGAATTGTGGAGGCGAGCGGCAGCATGCCCAACCAACTCGGAGATCACAGGCGCGTTTGGCGTCACCCATCCCGCGAGATAGGGGGAATTATCGCCGCTGGCAGGATCGTACCAGCGCATGATCTGCCGCGAGATGAGCGTCAGCGGCACACTGGTATCACACAGTACTTTGCTCAGCGATTCCACACGCAGATGCATCTGGGCGGGACGTTGCCCCGGTCCGACTAGCGCATCCAATGCGGCATTGAGCACAGACGGCTTGAAGGCATGCTCCTGGAAGCTCTGTACTGCCGTCACCTGCACGCGCTCTTCCTGCGTGAACTGAGGGATGCTGACGGTGATACGCAGGGTCTGCCGTATCTGGCTGCGATAGTGGACGACAACGAGATCGGGCGCGTTCACATAGAGACCGGTATAGAGGCGCTGTGGCGGATTCCAGGAGATGAGCGCATCGCACGATGAGGTAAAATGGGCTAAGCTCGTTTGGTATTTCGCGTATAATAAGCTACCGCTCAGAATATAGCCGGCGGCGCTGACGAAAACGACAGAAAGCGCCACGGCAAGCCAGAGATACCGCCGCTGCATCGACCGCTCCAGGAAGGTAACCCGGCAAACAGCCGCCCGGCACTCGCGAAGAGTGCCACGGATATTGCCGGCATGTGCTGCGTGCCTGAGCCAGCCTAACACCAGGGTGCGGCGAACCGCAAACCAAACGGACCAATGGCACTATGCGAGGTAGACGCGCAAAACCATTGATCCGTCGTGCATATCGAGTCTCAACACTCGGCCAGACGACGTCATCTCATGCGTCGGGCACTTGCCCGGGCACTCCTAGACGCTGGCGGTCAGGAATTGTGATGGCCTGGCATATGGCTGGCAATGCCATGCTCGATGTTGCCCGCCTCGTGGACCGCACCCGAAGCTACGCCGCCAATCGCACCAGCCACATCGCCTGCGATATGGCCCACACCATGCCCCAGCGCGCCCATGTCGCCAACCGCGGCATGGCCAAGATGCACAGCTTCCTGCTCAGCCTTGCGGGCAAGTATCTCGGCTTCTTTGATGGCCGCTGTCGCCACCTTCTCGGATTCCTCAACAATCATCTCGATAATCTTGACGATTGCGCGCAGGATCTCACCAATGAAGACCGTCGCGGCCACCGCATAGCCGAATGAGAGCGCCAACGCCGCCGCGGCCAGATGCGTCGGGCCGCTGAATTGTTTCGTCAGGATGAAGCCAACCAGCTCAGTCGCTACAGCCGTGATCAGCGCAACGAGCAGCCCGGTAATCGCCACCGCCAGCAACGCACGTCTCAAAGCGTCCAATGTATGCTTGGCAGCCGTCCCCAACAGCTTCACTAACCGCTGTTCCACTCTTCTCCACTCCTCTTCATCAGCCGCATAAGTGCGTCGGTGGCAAGAATGCCCACCTGCTACTAATCAGGCTCTAGTGTCTCAAATTTTACAGCCGCATGCAAGTGACCTACTCAACAATCCTGATACGGTGGAGCTATCGCCTATCACCATGACGTGCGGAGCATGTTGCGGATCGTGTGCGAGAACCAGAGCCAGCGGAATAGAAGCGCTGCAACGCAAAGCAGAGAGAAAGAAGGAGGGGAGGATAACGAGCGAATAGACATGGACAGCATCGGAGAGAATCATCGAAGGAAACGACAGAAGCGGGATGGAACGCAATCCAGATGGAATACGTCTCATCCCGCTTCACTAGGATGGCATAGCTCATCGAGCATGCCCGATCAGTGTGTTAACGCCAGAGAATGTAGCCACAACCCTCAGCTCGTCGTGGCAGCCAGGTGACTCCCGCAGCCTCAAGCGCGGCGCGGAGAGAGCTGACGCGTGCGTCAATCGTTTCCGCTGGTGTCCTCACCAGCGACGCGAGCCGCTCACAGCTCATAATCTGTCCCGCGTGCTGCAACATCACGTGCAGCATCTGCCGCTGCTCCTCGCTCAACCGGAGCGGCTCACCACGCCACCGAATCACAGTGGTCTGACGATCCACGACATAGGCGCCAACACGAATTGGCTTCATCGGCGTCAGGACCGAGACACTGTTCGATCGCGGCTCCAGCTTGATATCGGGCAATATGGTCACTTCTGGGACTGATACGTACTCCATGGCACACTTCCTCCCGCCTTAATCCTCTGACGGATCACTCGGCGTGATGCCATTAGCACGCCATCCGCCTGCTATGCGTCGTTGCATAGCGCTCTCTTCATGTTCTGACAGGATGAAGTGTATACACCAGACTTAAGGACAAGGTGAGGGATTCCTGAAATCAGGATAAGAATATGCAGAGCTAAAGAATACCGGAAAATAAGCGGGCGCTACACGTTCGACCGGGATTCTTCGAGGAGTTCTGGAGTGCGTCGTCACACCCAGAAGGAGTGCCGCCTCGCTAATTACCCTATCGGCTCCAGGTGGCGAGTCGTCGACGTTGCGCCCAACGCTTCACGGACGGCGTACAACGGAGCAGTGATATATCAACTCTGGTGTTTGCGGCCACGGTCGGCCACAGTGACCACACTCATGATCCCGGCGACTACAGCGAGCACCAACCCTATCACAATCACCACATACCCACCAGAAAAGCCGCCCGACACCTCTGTTGGGCAGACGTTGCCCGCACACCAATAGGTGATGAATGGCTGTGGAAACAGCACTACCAGTATCCCCCCGGCTACCACGAGCACCACGCTCGCAATCCAGGCGACTCGTATGAAGTGAATGCGCATGGTCAGCCATCCTCTCGCAACGAATGTGTCTGCTCTCTCGCGCCCGATACATCGCGAGTCACGTGCAGGCACCTCTAACACTCCGCG
>DASUWS010000123.1:0-16822 GCA_036378295.1 Ktedonobacterales bacterium | reverse complement strand
TTGGCCGCCAGCTCGGCGGGCGCGACCACACCACCATCATGCACGGCTGCGCGCGCGTGGCGAAGGCGATTGCCGGGGATGAGCAGACCCGCCGCGAGGTGGAGGATCTGCGCGCCTCCCTGCGCCGCTGACTCCTCGATGCACTGGTACCCAGGCTAGGGCGATCGCGGCTCCGCCGCCGCTACCGGCGTTCCGTTGCCCATATCATAGATCACCGGAACAGGAGTGTCGTCCGTTGGATCCCCGACCGTTTCAACGAACGCCAGGAACGATGTCGCTGAGAGCGGCGCCCCAATCGCAATGTGTTTATCCTTGGGCACTGGATAGCTGAACCACTGATCATGCGTGGTTGAATAGATATAGCCGCGGTCCTGCTGTTCCTTGCTATAGACCCAGCCCTCATTCTCTCCTGTCATGAAGAGACCATCTATCCCCGTCTGCACAAAGTAGACATGGCCTGCCCCCGTCTGCAGATACTGGCCCTCGACGAACTGCTTCAGGCTCCACTGCTTGCCATCCCAGTGGTAGAGTATGCCAGCGCTCGAATCGTTCACTCCGGCTACCCAGCCATCCGTTGATGAGCGCATGCTTACACTCAACAGGCTCCCGCGGTCAACATGCCAGCTCTGCGTATCCCAGGTGGTGGCCGTGGAAGTTGGGGTCCCGTCGGCGTACTTCACGGTAATGCGAAGAATAACGGTCTTCCCGTTGTTGTCCCCTCCAACCACCCAGACCTCGTGATCCGAGACCACGGATAGATCCGCGAGTTGAGTGTTCTCGAGCGATTCTGTTGGTTCCCAGCGGTATGTGTCACCTACCCGGAGGTATTGAAAAATCTGGGCCGGCTGATTGCGGATTTGGGCGCCTGGATCGGTTATCACTATCCCAATCGCCCAGCCAGCCGTAGCTGAGGCCATTCGTACCTTGCTCAGCATAAACACCTTTGACTTGAGACCGCTGGTATCTACCGAGGTCGTCGCATCGTGCCAGCGACCACCACTGTAGTGCAGCATGAGTGGCTCGTCATTAGCCGCATGGTAGCCAGTCGCCCAGCCATCATCGGGCGAGATCATTGAAATGCTGGTCAGCACTATACCGCTGAACCCCTCTGGACTCTGATGCCAATATCTGCCATCGAAGTGGAGCAGCAACGCTTGCGCGCTGGGGCCGCGCCACGCTGTACCGGCAACCCAGATGTCGGTCGGACTGATGACGGCTATATCGGAGATGATGGACCCACTGGGAACAACCTCTGCCCAGTTCCCCGGTATGTTTCCCATACCCGGTGGTCCTGGTACAAACGTAGGTGCGCTGAGCCGGGTGAATATCAGTGCGGCGGAAGCGATCAGCAGCAGCACGGCGGCCAATGCGCTCAGGCGTCGCCAGAGATCGCGGCGGTTGGCTCGCTGGGATCGAACTGCGCGCCCAGCGGTACTTTGCGCGCTAAATGTCGAGGGAGATGCGTCTGAAGCTGTCTCTCCATTGACTGGCGATTGATCGGGCAAACGCGCCAGAATACGATCCGCCAGCGCTGCGGGCTGTAGAGCTTCCGGACTGATGGCCGCTGCCCGCATTAGCGCACGGATACGCTGCGTCTGTGCCAGCGCGTTCTGGCAGTACCCGCAGGAGACGAGGTGAGCCCGTACGGTCTCCTGCTCGTCATTCGCTACCTCATTAGCGGTCCATGCCGCCAACACCTCATCGCTCAGATGCGGCGACGCGCTATTAGCTGCCAGAGGCGATGATGAGACGGCTGGCCATTGCTGTCTTGGTGTCTCAGGATGCTCGCTCATGACTGCGCCTCGGTTTCCAGCGCGGTATATGCCTTGCGCAAGGCCGAGAGCGCCCGCCCTACACGCTTGCGCACCGCTTCACTTGATACGCCCAGCCGCGTGGCAATCTCGCCATAACGCTCCCCGGCGACATAGTGCAGCACCAGGCAGGTGGCGTCATCGTCATCCAGGGTACGGAGCGCGGCACGCAGCAGTTCGCGGCCAACGACGACATCTTCGAGTGTGGCTGCTCCTCTGATAGGCGATTGATCCGCTGGAGATTTTTTGGCTGCCTGGCTGCGCAACAGCGAGAGCGCGCTGTTGGTCGCGATACGGTAGAGCCAGGGCGAGAGCAGGTCATGTGTACGGGCTGTCGTGTCAGGTGGTGGCTCCCAGCGGGAGAGCGCCTGATAGGCAGCGAGGAAGGTCTCCTGTGTGAGGTCGCTGGCGAGTTCGGTATCGCCTACCATCTGCCGCAGATACACATGTATGCGCATCTCATAGCGCAGCATCAGCGCCGCGAATGCTGCGTGATCACCTGCGGCTGCCCGGCGGATCTGGCTCAACTCGTCGGTAGTGGCGATATTGAATAGTCCCATAGGCCGGTTGATCCTCTCCAGACGTTCTCCCTCACCATTGTCTGTGCCGCCCACGATGACCCTCGGCATGCTGTCACTGCTGATATAACGCGCGTGGCGGGCAAAACCGGACGGCAATCTCGCGCAATCGAAGGCGAGCGTGCCTCAGGACGATGGCTCACGACAGGCACCTGATCGCTGCCACATCCGAGGAATTGATCAGCCCGCAAACAGCGCCGTAAGTTGCGCATAGAACGCCTGCATGGTCTGAAACGCGGCATCGGTAGATGGCTGGCTGGTAGTGACCGCCACGACGATGAGCTGCGGCCCGTGCGGAGGATTGAGGATGCCCGCGATGCTGACCGTAAAGGTGTTATCGGTTGGCGCGATGCCCGCCACCAGCAGGTTGCCAGCGGATCGCGCCCAGGGGGCGACCAGATTTGTCGTCGTCGGCGCGTCGGCCAGCGACAGGATGCTCACGACCGATGCGCGGTCTTTGTCCTGGAGGAGATCGCCTGCCAGTTGTGTATAGAAGCCCGTGACGGCGCGTGGTGTCGCGTGGCAGGCGGTCCATGTCGGGGAGGTCTGGATGTCTGAAATGCTGTGGCTGCTGAGATACTGCGAGAGTCCATCCGCGCCGCCGATCCGCTGGTAGATGGCTGGCGTCGCAGTTGTATCGCCGTGCGAGAGTGTTAGCGCGTCATTCAGGCTAACCGGCTGATTGCTAGCCTCCGCTCCACCATAGAGCGCGCTCAAGAGCATCGGACGATAGCCAGTGCCAAGCGCGAAGGGGCTGTCGGGCTTACCAGTGATATAGAGCCGATTCTGACTGGGGATATAGACGATAGCCGCGAATTGTTGCGCATGCGGTGAGACGGCCTGACGTAGCGACGGCGCAAGCGCGCCCAGGTCGCCCAGAATCGCATCGGTATGTCCGACACTGGTAAGCGCCGCATCGGGAACCCAGCCCGTGCCGCCCGTCCCAATCACTGGCCCGCCCCACTCAACGCGCGACCAGACCGCCGCGCCGATGCGCTCATGTTGGAGCAGCTTCACGGGAAATGCGGGGGCCAATGTTGCCAGCGCCGCACCGCGCCCGGGTTCCGGCAGCACATCCACCGACCGCGCCACCCAGACATCACGCGGCAGCGCCAGATCAGGCGCATCGGTAGGCGAGGGCTGTTTGTTCCCGGTGAAAAGCGCAATGCCTGAGGGCAGCCCAAGCTGTAGCTTGCCGGAGGCGTGGGCCACGATCCCGGCGGGAATGAGGCCAGTCACACAAAACGCGAGGAAGATAAGGAGAGTGGCTTTCCAGGCAACCATCTCGTGAGGGGGGGCGTGCGCGGATGGCGGCTTCGTCGAGCGCCGCTTCTGTTTCGCCGTAGGGGGCGTGTTCTTTACGCCCAGTGCCATCCGACTACCCTCTTCCGCGATCACCATCTCCGAAAAAGCAGCCTGAGAGTGCACCCCCATTGTACCATCACATGGAAAACGTTCCCGCTATGCTTCGTTCGCTATGGCTCGCTCGTTAGAGTTGGTTAGAGATGGAGCGCTGCTTTGACTATCGCCGCCAGCGGCTCAACGGCTGGCGAGACGAGAGATTGCGCGGACGCGGCGTCCGCAACCGAAAGCTCGCCTGTATCATAGTTGATCGTGATGCGCCCGAATCGGCTGAGAATATCGGAGCCCAAGAGCCCACGCACGCCGGAGCCCTGCTTGAAGGACGCCAGTTGTGCCTTGCCAACATCGGCGGAGGGCAGCGTAATCTTGCCGGCGTTCCAGGTGTCGATATGCACCGGAGTGACGTTCTGTGTGCCGCCCACGCCCGCGACCTGCGCGCTCGCACCGCTGACTGGAAGCTGGAGATCATCGGCGAGCTGCGCATCAATCAAGGTGATGCCCGCGCCGGTATCCAGGGCAAAGTCGTAGGGACCCGCTCCGTCGATCATCATTGGTACCAGCACCATGGCTGTGCCACCGCCGCCGTGCAACACCTTTACTGGCGTCGTCTGGCCGCTTCCTACGGTGACGCTGCCATTGTTCGACGAAAAGCCGTTGTTGCCTCCCGTCGTTGGCTGTATAGCGGGCAGGTTGCATGCGCTGGTGGCTAGCGCCAACACACAGAGAGCCGCGAGGATGGCAATCAGTCGCGCACGCGCCAATGGCCAGCGCGGCCAGACGAGCAGATTTCGGTCGGGGGATAAGCGCATCAGAGGATCCTCCTTCAGCGTCATGTCGTCAGGACGCTCATATTGACGCCGTGCGTTGTCTATGACGGGTGTACGGGTGAGCTGTTCCTCTGGTTGTCGCTACACCCTCTGGTTTCTTCATGCACATGTACGCGCATTGCACGTATTTTGCCATGATCTCGCAGGAAGTCCGGTAGGCGATGGACAAAAAGGCCTTTAGATGCTTAGCTGTCGGGTGATGGTGATGCGAATCGTCTGGGAATATTCCTTCGCCATCATCTCCGGCGTCGACCCCATATCCGCCAGCAATTCCGTGTATTTCGCGGCATACGCGGGCAGGGCGGATGTGATCGTGGGATCGTCAAGGAGCGCGGCGACCCCTTCGAGCGCGATAATGTCATTGCCGCGGTCGGTTCCATCGAGCGAGACGGTAACCGCTGGATTCTGGCGCAGATTGCGAATCTTCTGGTTGTGGGGTTGGCTGAAGATCAGAATCGTCTCACCCTCCCAGAAGAACCAGACCGGTACCAGGTGTGGTCGCCCATCTGGCCGGACACTGGCCAGCCAGAGGATTTCCGTCGTGCGTAGTCGCTCGGCAGTATGAGCCTGCTCTGAGTTGTTGGGATCAAGCTGAAATGTCATTGCGCGCGAACTTTCTTTCATAGGCGTTGCCCTCCGCATGCAGCGCGACGCCTTGTCTCCTATGCTTTGCCTTACCATACCTTGCTTGAGAAGGATAGCACGCACGAATGTGGTGGATGTCACATTGCGGCTCATATTGTGCGACTCATGCGACGGAGACCAGCCCACGTGCGTACTCTCTACTATAAAGGTCTATGCGTATGAGCGCGACATCAGGTCGTTATTTCGTTCGAGACGGTGGTGATCGTCTATAACGTATTTGGCATATGCTATGCGCATGGCATTTATCCAGATGGCATCCAGATGGCATCCGGCCCGGCAGATAGAGGATCACCCGAGATGCTTGTAGAGAATAGATAGGATTGATAGGCATCAGCATGTCCGCAGAAGAAATTGGGACGGGCGCAGGAAAGCGTGCCGTGCTTGTAAGTAGCCCACACTCCGGGAGGGCGGGGCGCCTGAAGCACCTTCGGGCCACATTGGAGCGGCTTGGCATCGCAATTGCGGCGCATCTGCAGGTCAATGATCTCGACCATGCGCATCCCCTGGGCACGCACTGGCGCGAACATGGCTATGATCTGGCGATTGCGGCGGGTGGTGATGGGACTATCGGTTCTGTAGCTACTCACCTGAACGGGAGCGGCATCCCCCTGGGCATTCTGCCGATGGGTACCGCGAACGACGTGGCGCGCTCGCTCCACCTCCCTCTGGATATCGAGGAGGCGTGCGCTGCCATTGCTGGCGGTATCCCAGTGGATGTTGATGTCGGTCAGGTGGTGCCGGGGCTCACGGAGCCGGGCGCGTATTCAGCGGCGCATCATGTCGCGACACACCCTGGCGAGTTGTCTCCGGTGGCGGGGGTCACCTTTCTCCACGCGGTAACGCTTGGGCTAAACGTCGAGTTTGCGCGCCTGGCAACCGATGCTCTGCGCCGTGAGCGGTTGGGTGGTCTCACTTATGCGGCGTCGGCACTCGAAGCTGTAGCTCACTATCGCCCTGTTGACGTGACGCTGCGTCTTATCGGGATGGAGGGAGCAGAGGAGGGCACAGAGGGCGAGGCAGCCGAGAATGTGATCCGCAGTCGCGTGGTACAGATCTCTATCATCAATATGCCCGTCTTTGGTGGGGCACTCGGCGTACGCGTCCCAGGCGTTGGTCTGCGTGACCGCCAGCTCGACTTCATGGTGATCGAAGCGGGCGATGCGCAGCAATTGCGGCATGTCGTTCAGCAGTTGCTCGATACTATTGGTGGCTCAGCCAATCAAACCGACTCCGCGGCCACTGACGAAGAGAACGGTGGAGTTCGGCTCCTGCCGGGCGTGCGGCGGTTTCGCGCGCGCGCTGCCATTCTGGAGACAGACGATGCCGTGGACGTGACGCTGGATGGTGAGATTCGGACGCATACACCAGCGTTAGTACGCGTAGCCCCACACCGTCTTCGCGTCCTGGTGCCGCCGCGAGCAAAAGACCTTATGATGCGGGGAAACGAACTTGCCGAACCCGGTACCGCAGTGGACTGAACAGATAGATCGACGAAAAGAGTGAGCGAGTCATGCCTCCACGCGATTCCTCTCATCGCCCCTCGGGCGCGCGCAAGACCCGGGCGCACCAGCCGACATCCGAGACGGCACGCAACGAGAACACTCCCCTCCGGAGCGAGGATGCGAGCGTCGGGCACGCGGACGACCACTATACAGAAGCCGTCGCCTCATTTCTGGAGACGCAGCCTTTTCCGCTCGATCCGTTTCAGGTCGAGGCGGCGGAACACCTCGCCGCGGGGCGTTCGGTGCTGGTGGCCGCACCGACAGGGACGGGTAAAACGGTGGTGGCCGAATACGCCATCTGGCAGGCGCGCCGTGCCGGACAGCGCGCCATTTATACCGCTCCGATCAAGGCGCTCTCGAATCAAAAGTTCCGTGATTTGCGCCAGCGCCACGGCATGCACGAAGTGGGGCTGCTGACTGGTGATATTGTCGAGAACCCTGCCGCGCCTATTGTTGTGATGACCACTGAGATCTACCGCAACATGCTGCTCGAAGGCGCCCGCGCCGCCCGCATGAGTATCGCCGACGAGGCTGACGCGCTGCTGGCACCCGTGCGCGCCCGAAGCGCCCGCGATGGTGCGTTGATCGAGGCGTCAGACGTCGCTGAGATGGCGCGCCGCGCCGCCATTGACGAAGAGCTTTCGGGTGTCGGTTGCGTGATCTTCGACGAGCTACACTTCCTCAGCGACCCGGAACGCGGTCCCGTCTGGGAGGAGGCCATCATCCACTCGCCCGCGCATGTGCTCTTTGCCGGGCTATCGGCCACTGTCAGCAATGCCGACGAGCTGCGTCGCTGGATCGAGACGGTCCACGGGCCAATGGCGCTGGTCTTCCATGATGAGCGTGCCGTGCCGCTGGAGCATTACTTCTTCTTCGAGAACGAGCTGCATCTTGTCCAGGATGCGAAGGGTGAGCGGGTAGAGCGCTTTCCGGGCGTCGGTGGTGAGACACGCCTGGCGCGGCTCCTGCAGCGGCGCCGCCAGCCCGCCGGAGGACGTGGCCAGCCGTATCCCATGCGCGGCGACCTGGCGCGGGAGGAGGCGAGGCAGGATAGGACAGGCGGCCAGCGCGCTACGCCAGAACAGGCATCCGAGTCGGAGCAGCCAGAGCTACCACAGGAGCACCCAGCGCCAGAACCGGGCGAGGTGATAACGGCGTTGCGTGCGGCGAACATGCTGCCCTGCCTGTATTTTTTGCCTGGGCGGCGGGCGGTTGAGGCGGCGGCTTCCAGCGCGGCGGGTCATCTGCTCGTCAGCCCGGAAGACCGGACGCGACTGCACGAGCAGGTACAGCGATGGGTACGCACCCTCCCGCCCGAAGACCAGAAGCTCGATCAGGTGCGGCGGCTGGCCACACTGTTGCCGCGTGGCCTTGGTTTTCACCATGCGGGGCTGCTCCCGGCTCTCAAGGTGATGGTCGAGACGCTCTTTGCGCGTGGCGACCTGAAGGCGGTATTCGCCACTGATACGCTGGCGCTGGGCATCAATATGCCTGCGCGTACCGTGGTCGTTGGCAGCCTGAGCAAGTTCGACGGCCACCAGATGCGCCTGCTGACGCCCAATGAATACCAGCAGCTTACGGGGCGCGCGGGCCGGCGTGGGATGGATGCGCATGGCTCGGCAGTCTTGCTCTATTCGCCGTGGGATGTGTTCGAACCCGCGTTTGCCGCGCTCACTGCGCCGCTTCTGCCCGTCACCAGCGCGTTCACCATCCGCTACAATACGATTCTCAACCTCTGGCGTCCCGGTGATTATGGACGGTTGCGCACGGCGGTTGCCAACAGTCTGCGCGAGTTTCAGCGTCGTGGCGGCCGGCGCGAGCGGTCGCATGCGGACGAGGAGTATGCGCTCTATCAGAGCAAGCGCAAGAAGAAGGTGCAGCAGCGTGAGCGGTCAGGCGGGTTGAGCCGGGCCGCCTCCGCCGAGTTGAACGCGACGGTCTATGTGCTGCGGATGATGGGCTACATTGGCGATGATGATGAATTGGCAGTGCGCGGTTGGATGTTGCGCGCGATCTTCCATCCAGCCGGCATGGTGCTGACCGAGTTGGTGCTCGGTGGCGCGCTCGATGGTCTGAATCCCGGTGAGCTGGCGGAGGTGATTAGCTGGTTCACCTATGACGCTAGCGATCGCGCGTTGCGCAATCTCTATACGCTGCCGCGCAATCTGATGGAGGTGCGGCGCGAAGTCTGGAAGGTGTTGCGCGAGGTGCAGACGCTGGAATATGAGGAAGGCGTGACGATCAGCCCCGGGATTGTCGAGAGCTTCCACAGTGTCGCGCTCAACTGGTGGCGCGGCGGCTCGCTGCGCGGGCTGCTCAACCGTATCGAGCTGGCGGAGGGCGATTTGCTGGTGGTCCTGAACCAGACAATTGACCTGCTGCAACAGCTTCAGGGCGCGGTAGGTCAGGTGCTCGACGCGCGTGGACTCTGGCAGCCGCGAGACTATGGACGCCGCCCATCGCGTGCCCAACGCGAGATGCGCCTGCGGCTGGAGGATCTGCGCGGACTATTGGCTGAGGCGTGGCGCACTATGCTGCGGGGAAGTGTCGCGCTCAGCCGCGCTATTCCTTCGATGACCGCGCCATTGGACGAGCCAGAGCTACCGGCGATCCCCATGGCCGAGGACGAGGACGTCGAGGAGGTCTCGGAAGACCGCGCCGAAGATATGTCCGCGGAGGACGAGGAAGATGGGGGCAACGATACGCCCGAGAAGGCCGAGCCTGAAAATCCGTCCCGGGAATAGACGAAGTCCCCTCCCCCGATATGGAGGAGGGGACCAGTGCTCGCACCACTATTTCTGCTGGTAGAGCGTCCACGTGCCGTCGGCATACTTCCAGAGCATCGGCGAACCATACGATGGCACGTCGCTATCCTGGATGGTCTTGCCGTCGGGCAGCGCGGCGATGTAACCGCAGGCCCAGCCGGTGTCGCCGGTGAACGACATGTCGGTGATGATGCTCGCGTCGCCACCTGTCTCAGGCGTCTCGACCTGCTTCCATGCGTTGCCGTCGTAGTGGAGCAGAATCGTGCGCTTCTGGATGCCGCTGGCCGTGATCCCCGGACGCTGGTTCTGGTCCTGGGCAATGATCCAGCCATCGCTCGCTGACCGCATCACGATCTTCTCCAATGTCAGGAACGAGACCCTCTCATTGAGGTTGAGCGGCGCGGTTTGCCACTTGCCATTACTGTAATGATAGAGCGCCTGCGGCACCGGCTTGCCCGCCGTTATGCTGCTGGGGCCGTTGATCGGATGGTCGCCGAAGGCCCATCCTTCATCGGGCGAGACCATCGCCAGCCCGTTGATGGCGCCCAAGTCGCCCGCATTGATCGTGCTGTGGGTTGTCCAGGTATTGTTGCCAGTATAATGGGCAACTATGTAGTCAGGCTTCCCAAAATCACCTGTCGGGCTAAATACTGCCCATCCCAGGCTGTCGGAGACCATTTGCAGGGAGACCAGCCGCGATGGTTCGGTCATGCCGTTGATGGTTTGCTTCGTCCAGGTTTTGCCGTCATAATGGACAAGCGATGCCGGCTGCCCAGAGATGGCATACAACCCGCCACTATACGCCCAGACTGAGTCTGGTGAGAGCGCCTGGATGTCTCCCAACGTTTGACTTGGCGCATCCTTGACCTCCTGCCACTTACCACCCGTATAGTGGAAAAGGACCGAGCCACGATTGAAGCTGCTTGCCACTGCCCAGCCATCGGTCGCCGAATCCATCGAGATCGCGCCGTTGAATCCGGCGGCGCCGCCCGTCTGCAATGCATTGGTGGCTTGCGCGCTCAGGGTCACAGTGACCGGCGTCCAGGTTCCGTTGAGATAATGGTAGAAGGTTACCGTGTTGCTCGCGGACTTCCCATCCGGCGTCTTCGTCACTTGCGCCAGCGCCCAGCCCTCTGTCGGCGAGACCATGCTGACATCAGCGAAGACGCCCTGTGTCCCGGGGAACGTGTATCGCGGCGGGCCGCCGTGCGCGCCGGGGCCGAACCCCAACCGCCCGCCGAAGAGCAGCGCAGCCGTGCCCAGCAATACGGTGACGACCGCGACGGCGCCCAGCCCTGAGAGCCACGGGCGACTGATATGGTTGAAGCGGCGCGGCCCGTTAGGTACGGGTATAGGCGCGTCTGGCTCGGGAGATTGGCTACGGTTCGTGATATGCTGCATGATAGTCTCCGTTGTATGGGGGCGCACCGACGAGAGCCCGAACCGCTCACGCAGGGCCTGATCCAGCGCGGTATAGCGCTGCCGCTCCCGCTGGCAGTGTTCGCATGTGCGCAGGTGATTCAGCGCGGCAGCGCGTGTCGGCGGATCGAGCTCGCCGTCGTCGAGCAGCGGCAGAATCAGCGCCATGCGGTCGCAGTTCATGCAATCCAGTGGCTCGTGTGTGTTCATGGGAAAGTCGGCGCCTCCCCCTGGCTCGTCAGCCGTTGCTCATAGGCAGCGCGTAGCCGCTGCTTGGCACGGGCAAGGCGAGTATTGACGTTATCCGGTGACATATTGAGAATCTGTCCGGCTTCACGCGCGCTGAAGCCATGAACCACCCGTAAGAGCAGGCAGGCGGCGTCCTGTGGCGCCAGCCGGGAAAGTGCCGCCTGCAAGATATCGCTCTCGGCCAGGTGATCCTCGAAGGGTACTCGTGTGTCTGGCAGCAACTCGACGTGATCATCCAGCGGCTCCCAGTGAATCAGCCGATGGCGGCGCAACATCGAGATCGCGTTATTGGTCGCGACGCGATAAAGCCAGCGCCGGACGTCCGCCTCTCCGGTGCCTGGAACGAACGGCGGTTTTGCGTTGCATGCCGCTTGCCAGGCGTCGAAGAATGTCTCCTGCACAAGATCGAACGCCTGCTCGGGCTGCCTGATCAGGCCAGCCAGATAGACGTGCAATCGGTGCTGATGGATGTCCACCAGACGGGCAAAATTATCCTCGGAGAGGAATGTGTCTGGCCCCGTCCGTTTGCGCATGAGACATGTCCTCGCTAGGCATTGTCGTGTTAGAAGCAATTGCTCATCTGTAATAGCGCATGGCCATGCGAAATCTATCAGGCAAAACGAACACGGCTTCACCCGGAAGTCGTGTTCTGCTTGGAGAGGGACCAAATCCATGGCGAACGGCGAGAGAGCGCTACCCCAGATATGCGGAGCCATGCGGCAGGTCGGCCATGTCTGGAGCGGCTATTGGGGCGCTCGTCAATCCCGGGTTGAGACCGGGCGGGATATGAAAACCGTGGAGCGGCACGATGCCATACGCGGCTTTGAGGGTCAGCAGGTGCCTGACCGACTGATCGATGCGAGCCACGCTGATCTGCCCCGACTGCACGGCGTTCTTGACCGCTGAAATCATCTCGCTCAACGCTTGTGCATTCCAGGCGCCTTCGAGCAGGTCATCGCCAGCCTGGATCGCCAGAACCGCCGCTTGACCCAGCGAGTATTTGCTGCTTATGCCCTGCATCCAGAGATTATCGGTGATGATGACGCCGTTGTAGCCCAACTCATCCCGCAGAATACCCTGCACGATCGTGGGAGAGAGCGATGAGGGCATCGTCGGATCAATGGCCGAGAGAATAACATGCGTTACCATGATCATGCCGGGGTTGTACTTCAGCATATTGCGGAAGGCCGCAAATTCCGTGGACTCCAGTTGATCGCGTGTCCGGTCGATGACTGGCAGCGTCAGATGTGGGTCCTGATTTGCGGCGCCGATGCCGGGCCAGTGCTTGAGGCAGCCGATGACTTGATTCTGCTGAAGTCCCTGGAGAAACGCGCTGGCGTAGGTGACGACGGTATTTGGATCATTGCCATAGAGACGCGGGCCTTCGATCTGGCCAGGCACGACCCGCACATCCACAACCGGTGCCAGGTCGGTATTGATGCCATATGATGTAAGCTCAGCCGCGGCGTGTGCTCCTGCCTGTGAGGCCAGATCGGGATTGCCACTCGCGCCCAGCCACGAAGCCGAGGGCAATGGCGGATTGAATTGCAGGTCGCCCAGCCGGTCAACGTTGCCACCTTCTTCGTCCATGGTGACAAACATGGGAATAGTTGCGTTGCTCTGCGACGTAGAGATGAAGTCGGTCAATTGCGTCGGGCTGACCATGTTCTTCTTGTAGATGATGATCGCGCCAGCGTGCATCTGGCGCACCATCTGATCCATTTCGCTGTCGTAGGATTGGGAATATGTTTCGAACATCATCATCTGGCCGATTTTTTCGTCCAGTGTCATCTGCGACAGGAGATAGTTCGCCGTCAGGCGGGTGCGGTCAGCGAAGGTCAGTGGGGGCTGGGTAGGGTAGGGAGTCGGGGTCGGTAGCTCTACGCCGGCCTGTGGCGCTGCTTCTCTGCCCGGAGCGCCGCGAGAGAGCACCGGCAAGAAACTTGGCGAAAGGTCGCAGGCGAGGAGCGCCAGCAAGCAGGAGAGAACGACCAGCAGTGTCGCTGGATAAGCCCGCCGGGCACGGCTTCTGGCGATAGCCATGCGATTTGCAGCGCCGCGGCTACGGAGGCGAATCTTACGGGTGGTGTGTCGCGCGGTATGCTCTGCCTGACGGATACCTTTGCCTGTCAGTGTCCGGGCCTGCTCGATGAGAGGCAGGCTGCTTGCGAGCGAGCGTTGCTCTGGCTCATCCTCCTGGGGGCGCGGCGGCCTCTCTTCTTCGCTCCATCCATGCGCCATATGCTCTTCATCTCCCTGCCCACGCAACAATAACACTGGTATCTGGGGTGCTGGCATTCCATAAGACGAAACAGTGCCCGTCACCGTTACAACGAGTGACCGCCACTTGAGTCTCTTCCCTATCGACGGTTGATCGACGCTTGCGGGTGGTGGCTTCTCCCCAAGAACAAGATGGCGGACCGCACCTCCTGGTGCCTGATACCACCAAAAAGTCAGCAAACGCATATTTCGTGCCTTCGCTTGCTCTTGTAACATTCGTGCGTAATTCCGTGTGAACCGTGGCCACGGTCGGATGAAACAGTGAGATTCAGAAGGACACCCATATGACACACAGGCACTTCAGGGTAATGCGGGCCGGGGGCCTGTTATTGGCACTTATGATCGTGGCCGGGTTGGCGGGTTGTGGCACGGGTGCCGGCGGTGCGTATGGACTGGGTTCCAGCAGCACCAGCGCCGCAAATGCTGGTTCGTCTCAGGCGCAAACGACCTGCGCCAGCAGTACCGCACCTATCTGCACGCGTTCCGTGATGGTGAATGGATCGAGCGAAACGGTGCTGGTGACATCCAGTGGGAGAACACTCTACTACTTCACCACTGATACCGCGACGCAGGTTGCGTGCGTTGGGACATGTGTTGCCGATTGGACGCCGTTGCTGTCGTCGTCTGCCACAGTCCAACCTATCGCTGGCCTTTCAGGCACCCTCGCAACGGTACAGCGTAAAGAGGGCTTCCAGATCACGTTCAATGGTTGGCCGCTCTACACCTACACATCCGACACAGCACCAGGAGATGCCAAAGGCGACGGTCTCAACGGCCAGGGCGTCAAAGGCGTGTGGTACGTCGCCAGGTCCAGTCTCGCGCCGAGCAACGGTTCGGGTTCCGGCGGCTATGGCTATTAGGGATTATAGGGATTAGACAAGTGACGATGAGCGCCGCCGGTCATGAGCGTTCTGGGCGCCCAATTGGCCGGTTGTGCTCATCGCGTGGCAGCTTGTTCTTGCCGGGACGGTTGCGATACCTCAGCCGCTCCACGGGCCTGCCGCCGACCAGATGCTCGCGGACGATCTCCTCGACGTCCTCTGGCTGCACGCCAGCATACCAGACCGCCTCAGGATAAATAACGACTATCGGGCCATAGCCGCACTGGTCCACGCAGCCACTGTGATTGATGCGCACACAGCCTTTCAACCCGGCGACCGCAACCTGCTTCTTGAGCGCCGCGTGTACTCTCAGTCCGTCGCCATCTACCTCCGCGCAGTATTTGCCGCCGGTGCAGACGAAGACGTGCTTCTCCCAGATCGCATCCGTGAATTCCGCTGGGTCCTCGGCCTCGGCGTGCTCTCGACTCTCAACGTTCTTTGTGTTCTCGGCATCCTCTTGTGTGTGTTTTGCCATGTCGCGTGTGCTGTCTCTCTATCATCGGTAGCCAGGCGCTGAGCCAGTATTGCGATGATATCGTGCCATATTGGCGAGCACATCGGCAAGCGGTGGAGGATTATCCCGCGAATCCAAGCTGGCGCGCGATGGCTAGCTCATGCGCGCTGGCCATCGGCATCCACGGCGCCAGATCGTGTGCCGCGCTATCCAGGGCTACCAGTGCCCCGCCGCGATAGAGCGCATAGCTGGTCCCCTGGGTACTTTGAGGGCCATTACTCGTACTTTGCGCCCCTCGCAGCTCCATTACCGTGCCAATATACGGGGTACGAGGATTGTCCTGGCAACCCACGCCCAGACTATCGTCGTTGTTGTTGCGCGCCTGGTTCAACACCATATTGTCGATAAGATCGCACAGTGTGGATGAGGCCGATTCATGAGGGAATGAAACATGCCATCCGCCGCCCCATTGCAGCG
The DNA here is from genome assembly GCA_036378295.1 of Ktedonobacterales bacterium. GTDB lineage: Bacteria > Chloroflexota > Ktedonobacteria > Ktedonobacterales > JADMIN01 > DAHUXT01. Next base: position 1,572 of record DASUWS010000123.1, on the reverse strand, counting down.
CTACAAGTAGACCCATACCGCTAGCGCTTGCCCCTCCTGGACCCTGGAGGACGGTCTGTGCATTGCCATACTGGTCAACATAATCCCAGCTGACTGTTGGTGAGAGGCTCCAATTGTCCTCTGGGAAGCCATCGCAGAACGGCACGCAGCCAAAGTCTGGGAGGCCAATTTCATCGGCTGAGAGACGATAATGCAAGGTCATCGTGAACGTCCGGTCGGCTGTCAGCAAGCGCGCTTCGGGCGTTGAGTAGTGGTCTCCGGGCAGAATGGTGATTGTGGCATTGAATGTATCGAGTTGCGGTTGAATCGCCTTCACGAGCGCGTCACGCTGGTTTGCGGAGAGCCGGTCGGGCGCCGCGCGCAGATCAACGATCCGGCCAGAAAACGACGGAGAGCCGGAATTGTTGTTCTGGCCTGAATCGATGCGGCAGGTGTCGCTTCGTGCCGCGGGCGCGCTGACCGTGCAGTTGAGCGCAGGAAACGGCGCCGCGTCGTAGGTCAGCGTGTTGTGTCCGCGTGGCAAATAGAATGGGTCATTCCCATCGGTCGTGGCGCGAATGGTCTGTCCATTGAGCTGGAGTTTGCCCCACGAGACACTATGAACGAACACCACGGCACCTGCTGGAGACTTGAGCGGTGGTTGATTGAGCGGGAGCCCGCTCAGAGGTCCGGGACGAGTAATCAGCAGGGTTGTCGCGAGCAGCGCCACGACCAGCACCGCCGCGATCTCAGCCAGGAGCCGGGGATGCCATCGCCCCGGTTGGCGGTGTTTTCCTGCCGTCGCTGGAGCTGGTGAAAGCGGCGAAACTTCGATGGTGAGTTGCGATGGGTCATCTGATAGCGCATGAGTCTCGTCTGTACGCATGATGTCCTCCAGGCTGAATAGAGGGGTACCTTCAGCATCCGAACTGTAGTGGCGGCGGGCGGCGGCTTCGAGCGCCTCGTATGCGGCGAGTTGGGCACGGCACCACGCGCATCCGGCAACGTGCTCGCGCGTGGCGCGCGTCTCGTCGGTAGTGATCGCATCGGTTCCGAGCAACGGCAGAAGCGTCTCGAAGGCAGCACACAATGGCGTTGGCGATGGGATGGCAGGTGGGTGGCTCATTGGGGAGTTCCTTCATTCGGCGCGACCGCCGGCGACTGAGCGCTATAAGCATCCCGCAGGTGCCGCTTGGCCCGCGACAGCCGCTTGCGAGCGGCATCGGCGCGAATATCGAGAATGGCGGCTATTTCCACAGTGGTGAAGCCATGCAGTACCTGGAGGAGAAAGCATGCGGCGTCTATCGGCTCGACACTGAGCAGCGCCGTGCGGAGTGCCTCGGCCTCCGCGACCGCATCCTCGAAGCGTGGCAGCTGTGGCATGGCTGGTTCCGCTGGCGATTGCTCGTCGAGCGATTCCCAGGTGATGGTTCGTCGCCGGCGCAGGTGCTTGATGGCGTGGCGATAGACAACCGTGAAGAGCCAGCGGCGGATTCCGATCAGGTCGTCTGGCGCATCGAATGGGGGAGTATTGCGCCGCGCGGCGCGCCAGGCGTCCACATAGGCATCTTGCGTGATGTCACGCGCCAACTC
>DASUWS010000122.1:0-3362 GCA_036378295.1 Ktedonobacterales bacterium | reverse complement strand
ACCGTCACGACGGTGCGCCTGTCTATCCGTTTGCCTCGGGTTGACGGATCATGCATACGTGGCGTATTCTGCGCCAGCCCGGATATGAACGACGGCACGCCAACCGATCTCGCCTGCACTACCGAGCCTGGTGAGGCGGGCAGGACGGTGATCGCAGTGGATACCCGCCGCTAGATAAAGTACTGGCATCTTCTGGTGATCGAGACCGGCCACGATGATGACCCCAAGCCAGGAAGGAAATAGATCTCATGTCTGAACTTTCGCCTACTGAGTCAGCTCTGCATGCGCGCGGATGGCAGCGCACCACAGCCAGCGGCCACTTCAGCGTAGAGGCGATCAGCGATGAAATCCTTCGGGTTGCATGTTCCGCACTTCATGCGCCACCACACAGGACGTGGTCGCTCGCGCCAGCGGCGGTGGAGCTTGCCCCCACGTCGGTAGAGATGCAGGATGAGGGGAATCACGGAACGCTGCGTACCGCGCATCTTCAGATAGTGATGGACCTGCCGGATGGCGCAAACGGCGTGGAGCGGATGCGGCTCCACATCACGCGGCGCGACGGCAGCGTGGCGATGGCCGGTAGCATCGGTTTCGCGGAGGATGGCCAGCCCACCTGGGAGTCAACGCTCGCTGAGGGCGAATATATATTTGGAGGTGGCGAGCGCACAGGCCGGGTCAACAGACGAGGGCGACGCCTCACTTTCTGGACGACAGACCCGCTCCCCGATCACAGTGACCAGACGGATGCGATGTATCAGTCGGTACCGTTTCTCATCGGGCTGGCGGACGGTAGAGCACATGGTATCTATTTCGATGTCAATGAGCGCGCCGTGGCCGATATTGGCAACACGCGGCAAGATACGCTCGCGTACCTCCCGGAGTCGGCTGACGTGGTTGCCTATGTCTTTGCGGGGCCGACGCTGGGCGATGTGCTGCGGCAATACACGGCGCTGACTGGGCGCATGCCGTCGCTGCCGCGTTGGGCGTTCGGCAACCAGCAGTCGCGCTGGGGCTACATGACCGCCGACGATGTACGCTCGATTGCCAGTCAGTTCCGCGAACAGGCGATCCCGTGCGATGCCATCTATCTCGACATCGACTACATGGATGGCTACCGTGTCTTCACCTGGAGCCCCGACCGTTTCAGCGATCCTGCCGGGCTGACTCGCGCGCTCCGCGAACAGAACATGCGCCTGGTGACGATCATCGACCCCGGCGTGAAGGTTGATCCCGAATACAGCGTCTATGCCGAGGGCTTGGCGAAGGGGTACTTTGCGCGCGCGGCGGATGGTACGCCCTTCCAAGGCTGGGTCTGGCCGGGGTTGAGCTGCTGGGCGGATTTCGCGCGGGCTGAAGTGCGCGCATGGTGGGGCGAACAGCATCGCGTGCTGGTGGAGGCGGGTGTCGCGGGCATCTGGAATGATATGAACGAACCGGCTCAGGCAGGGATATTCTCGCCCGCTGATGTCATCATTCCACACGGCGCGACACTGCCGAATGATGTATTGCACGGTGAGCCCGGAGAGACACTTACCCATGCTCAGTTCCATAACGCGTATGGACTTGAGATGGGGCAGGCAACCTATGAGGCGCTGCAACGGCTGCGGCCCGATGAGCGGCCATTCGTGCTGACGCGCGCCGCGACGGCTGGATCACAGCGCTACGCCATCGTCTGGAATGGTGATTCGAGCAGCAGTTGGCACAATCTTCGCCTGTCCATCCCAATCAATCTGGGGATGAGCCTCTCTGGGTTTCCCATGACTGGTGGTGACGTTGGGGGGTTCTGGGGCGATACAACGGCTGAATTACTGGTGCGATGGACACAACTGGGCGCATTGCTGCCTTTCTGCCGCAATCATAGCGCCATGGGTACGATCAACCAGGAGCCGTGGGCGTTTGGAGAGCCATATACCAGCCTGTGCCGCACCGCGATCGAGCTGCGCTATCAACTCCTCCCTCACATGCTCACGCTCGCCCATGAGGCCACCATCAGCGGTGCGCCGATCGTTCGTCCTCTCGCATGGTTAGCCCCGACGCACGCCGAGAGTCTTGACTGCGATGATCAATTCCTGCTTGGAGATACATTGCTGGTGGCTCCGGTGCTGGAGGAGGGCGCGACCGCGCGCGATGTGCTTCTGCCGCCGGGCGAATGGTTCTCCTGGGAGCATGACGAGTTATACCCTGGCGATCAGCATCGTACCTTGCCCGTCACGCTGGAGTCATTGCCACTGTTCGTCCGCGCCGGGGCAATCGTGCCGCTGGCGGCGGTGGCGCAGTCTACCGATGGCATGACCGACAAGCCTTTGACGCTGCACGCGTATCTTTCGCCCGCCAACCCGACGGCCACAGCCGATATCTGGCTGGATGAGGAGCATCCACAGGCGGAGCAGGGTGGGGCGTTCGGGCTGTGGCAGGCACGGGCAAGCTGGCAGGGCGAGGAGATCACGGTGGCGCTGAGCCGTAGGGATGGCCAGCTTCCGTGGCCATATCCCGGCTGCTCAGTCAGGCTGCATCTCCCCAGCGGCTGGCGTGCGACGCCGCTCGACCAGATAGACGACCGCCAGGGCGATATGTTCGCCGTCCGGTACCACGTCTCAAGGCTAGGCTAGGCGGGGTTGCTAGCAACCCTCTGGCTGCCGTGGAACTGATACGTGTAGCCAGAGGGAGGCGTGCATTGGGTGCATCGTCTGCTCAACGGCCACCAGCAGAAGCGAGGGGATGGACAGTCCAACGATGACTGTCATTGGCGCTCACGTTCTGCCAGACGCCCTCACCATTACGATTCGGTCCCTGTTGCCGCCATGCCGGTCACATCAGGCACATTGAGCGACCGATTGCCGCGCGCTGCGTTGAGGTAGCCCAGCGCCGACTGTGCCGCAAAGTAGCCACACAGCCCGTGGACGCCGCCGCCGGGCGGTGTGGACGACGAACAGATGTAGAGGCCGCGCGCTGGCGTCGAGTAGGGATCGATCCGCACGGTGGGTCGGGTGAACAACTGGCGCAGGTCCTGCACACCGCCGTTGATATCGCCACCGATGTAGTTGGCGTTGTAGCTCTCCATCTGCATCGCGTTGAACGAGTGACGCGCGAGAATGCGGTCGCGGAAGCCGGGCGCGAAACGCTCGATCTGCGCTTCGATGCGTCCCGTCATATCCACTTCGCAGCCGTTGGGTACATGGCAATATGCCCAGGCGGTATGCTTGCCAGCGGGCGCCCGTGTATCGTCGAAGAGGCTTTGTTGCGCCAGCAGCACGTAGGGCAGATCAGGCAGCACCCCACGCCAGACGCTCCGCTCCGCCGCGGCAATCTCGTCGGGCGTCCCGCCCAGGTGAACCGTGCCCGCCCGCAGGCAGTCTTCCGCT
>DASUWS010000121.1:0-3868 GCA_036378295.1 Ktedonobacterales bacterium | reverse complement strand
CGCTAGAAGGGGAACACATCACATGGGTGATCAGCCTTATGGGCAACAGCCGTACGGTCAGCCAGTGCCGCCGCAGCCACAGAGTGCCGGAGCCAAGTGGGGCGCGACCTCGATGGGGATGGAAGCACACATCGCCGCGGGCCTGGGCTACTTCTTCTCGCCGATCCTGCCGCTGATCTTCTTTCTCATGGAGAAGAACAACCGCTTCGTGAAGTTCCACGCGATGCAGTCGATCATCCTGGGTATCGGGGCATTTATCTGGTTCATGGTCGTCGGCATCATTCTCCCCATCATCATAGGCGTAGCCGGCGGAGCAGCCGATTCCGCCACAGGTGGAACAGGCGCCATTTCTGGTGGCGCGAGCCTGCTGAGCTGTGGCTTGGTGTGTGTGACATGGGTCGGCTATCTCGGAATCTTCGCCGCCTTTATCTGGGGCCTGATCTCTGGCTTCACTGGTAAGTATACCAAGCTGCCGATTATCGGCGGACTGGCCGAGAAGTGGTCTGGTGGCCCCGTGACGCCCGCCTACTAGGCTGAAGCTTCTGGCCTCGCGTATCTACCTAATCTCCGCGCCGGATGACGTACCTGTCGTCCGGCGCCTTTTTGTGTCTGAGGAGAAGGTAGGGAGATCAGCGCGCTAATTCCAGGTCCGGGCAGAGTGTTGGCACTGCACCCTTCTCGCTTTGTGGTCACCTCCCCTCTCCCCCAACCCCTCCCCTACAAGGGGAGGGGAGCCAGACTCAGGCGCATTCTGGTTCTCCCTCTCCGTGTCGGGGAGGGGGTTAGGGGTGGAGCCGCTCAACCCTCGACGACACTATGTACGGAAGGAGCGTTATGAGCAGCATAGGGCAGGGAGCAAGATCATCGCGTAGCAATTGCTCTATGTTCCGCGATACAATGCAGCAGTCCAAGCTGATGCACCGTCCCCTGGCCTTGCGACTACGAGCGGTGTGAGAAGGAGAAACAGCCATGCTGGTAGAAGGATGTCTCGCCTGTGACGTTCTCGCAGGGAAGGTGACGCCGCCCGGTGGCGTCATCTATGATGACCAGTACTGGCGCGTAGATCACTCGACCAGTCCGGTCGTGCTTCCCGGCTTTCTCATTCTCAAGCCGCGCCGCCACGTTGAGCATATCGCGCTGCTGACCGCTGAGGAGATGGCCGCGTTTGGCCCGTTGCTGCGCAATACCTGCCGCGCGCTGGCACATGTGCTCCATCCCGCGAAGATCTACGCGACATCATTTGGCGAGTCAGTTGCGCACGTCCACTTCTATATCATCCCACGCTACCCGCGCACTCCCGAGATGCCCGCGAACGGCATCGAGATTCTCAGCCGTCTCTTTCGCGAAAAGCCGTGGGCAGGCAGCGACGAGGAAGCCGCCGCCATTGCCGATCGGGTACGACCCATCCTCACCGACCTGATGCGCCAGGATGTCGTCAGCGGAAGGTAGCGGATCGAAACATGCCGCGCTAAGGGCATGCCCCGCCTATCCGTCGGGTCCTGCGCTACGTTCCATGTGCGCGGTAAAATCCGGCTGCATCGCGCGTCGAGACTGAAAACGGACCCCTGTATGGGAGTGTCATTGTGGGGTATGACAGCCAGAAGCAGCAATCCAGCGAGGAAAAGGAGCGCGCTCGCCGCCAGGAAATGGTACGGCGGCTCGCCTGGGAACAATCCGGCGAGACGCCCGTGATACCGCCTGATGACAAGCCTGCGCCCGTGCCATCGGGCCGGCGTCGCGGTGTGTGGTTGATCGCGTTGGGCGCCCTGGTTATCGTCCTCTTGCTAGCAGGCAGCGGCATCTTTGCGATGCTTCGTCTCCATCCGTCGCCAATCCCCCAGGCACAGCGGACACCCACCCCACCCTGCGCGAGCCATACACCAGCAACAGCATCGGCAACAGCGGCGACCACAGCCACGGCGGAAAATATCCGCGTGAGCAACGACAGGTACAAGGCGCACAGCGAGCCGATGCTCGCCATCAACCCGGACAATCCTCTCAATCTGGTCGGCGGCTCGAAATTCTTCACCGATTCGGCGCACTATCGCTTCCAGATCGGCACGTATGTTTCCTTCGACGGCGGCTGCTCCTGGGCTGATAATGGCGTGCTGCCGGGCTTTGCCCCAGGCGAGACCACCTCCGATGTGAGCATGGCGTTTGGGCCGGATAACCGTGTCTACGTCGCCGTGCTCTTCGATGAGAGCAGTGGGGATAGCGGTATAGCCGTCTCGACCTCGACCGACGGCGGCAGAACCTTTGGCCAGCCTGTGCGGGTCTACGATAACCCTACCGGTGCCGTCTTCAGCGACAAACCCTGGCTCACGGTGGATATGAGCAGCGGCCCGCACCGAGGCAGTGTGTATGTCGTCTGGTCGTATGACTATGGCGGCGGCTGTGGCGACGACAATGCCTGCAAACAGGCGATTGGCTTCTCGCGCTCGACCGACGGCGGCAAGACATTCTCACCCGTGCGCCAGGTTGAGGGCGAAGCCCCATTCTGCACGAACCCGGTGAAAGGTCGCAACCCAGCCTCGCGTGTGTGCGATGCCGCGCTCGGCGTGATTCCGGCGGTCTTGCCCAATGGTACGCTTGCGGTGGCATTTTCCTATATTGACCTCATGACGACCGGATCAATTCCCACGCGTCTCGCCGTCATCACCTCGCCCGATGGCGGCTCAACCTGGACCTCGCCCGTTCTGATCGCTACCATCTCCGACGTTATTGGCATCTTTCCGCCAGGCCGCTACCGCAATATCTCGTTGCCAGCGTTCACCGCCGACCCAGCGCGCGGCAACCTCTATATTGCCTGGGCGGATAAGCGCACGGGAGACGCCGATATCCTGTTCTCGGCGTCGCGCGACGGTGGACGGACATGGTCCGCGCCCAGGCGCGTCAACGACGATCCCGCGCGCAATCATGCCAATCAGTTCCAGCCGCAGCTTGCCGTCGCGCCTAATGGGGTGATCAGCGTCTCGTACTTCGACACTCATCGTGATACCCGCCACCGGCTCATCGATGTCTCCCTGGCGCAATCGGTGGATGGCGGCAAGACTTTCCTGCCGAGTGTGCGTGTCACCTCACAAAGCTGGGACCCAGCACTGGGCGCGCCCATTGACAGCAGCGGGCTGCAATTCATCGGTGATTACCAGGGGCTGGCGGTGGATAACCAGTTCGCCTACCCATTCTGGAATGATACCCGGACCGGACGCCAGGAAATCTTCACTGCGCTGGTGCCGAGCGCCCGCCCGCGCTCGTAACACCGGCTGGCAGACATCAGCCGCCAGCGGCCATTGACGCGCCGCCCGCGCACCTGCTATGCTGTTGCCAGCACAATTCCCAGAAATGAGGCGAGACCGATCATGGCTGGAGCTACTACGATGCGACGCGCGGGTGCATACCTCGCGGATAGCGCATATCACGTCAATAACCAGCAGCAGCCGAACGATATGTTCGGCTAGTCGCGTCTGCTTTTCACTCACGTTACCCATCGCGCCCGCCGGACTGACAGACAGGTTCGGCGGGCATACTGTTTTCCTCCTGTCTGTCACCAGCTTCATCGACACACAGACACACACAGGCTGAGACGAGGAGGAATCACATGGACCTTGCGGATTTGATATGGGTGGCGAAGGGCCTCCTGCTGGGGTTCGCCATCGCGGCGCCGGTTGGGCCAATCGGCGTTCTGTGCATTCGCCGCTCGCTGGCCGAGGGTTGGCTCACCGGCTTTCTCACAGGCATGGGAGCCGCAACCGCTGACGGATTCTATGGCGGGGTCGCGGCCTTCGGGCTCACGGCGATCTCCGGGGTGTTGGTCGCGCAACAAGGCATCATCCGGGTGGTCGGCGGTGTGCTGCTCTGCTACCTCGGC
>DASUWS010000120.1:0-2994 GCA_036378295.1 Ktedonobacterales bacterium | reverse complement strand
GTTGGAAATCGCGGCACGCCACGATCTCTGGCTGCTCTCTGATGAATGTTATGACGAGTTGATATTCAGTGGCCGCCATATCAGCCCAGCGGCCCTCGACCCAGATGGACGCGTGCTGACCGTCGGCAGCTTTTCCAAGACTTACGCCATGACAGGCTGGCGTATCGGCTGGGTCGTCGCGCCACCAGCGGTTGCGTCTGCCCTCAGGCTGGCCACCACCGCGCAGATCAATAACCTGCCGCTCTTCATTCAGCGTGCGGCGCTTGCCGCGCTCGAAGGACCGCAGGAATGCGTTGCCGAGATGCGCGCGACATACCAGTCGCGGCGCGACCTCGCCACGGGTCTGCTGCGCGAGCGTGGCCTGCTCGAATATATTCCCGACGGTGCGTTCTATCTGCTGGTCCCGGTGTCGCGGGCGGCGGGTTACAGCGCGGATGCGCCGTTCGATACCCTGGCGTTCGCCGAGGCGCTGATCACCGAGCGGGGCATCGCGCTCGCGCCGGGGGTGGCGTTCGGCAGCCGTACCGCCCGCTACGTGCGCGTCTCGCTCGCTAGCGCGCCCGATGTGCTGCGGGCAGGCATCTCTGGCCTGCTCGATTTCGCCGCCAGTTGGCGCGACTACTCCGCCGCTCATCCCGCCTGAGGACCGAGGACTGGGAATTACAGGGCATCTGGTAGCGTCTCGCCCAGCATTGCGCCAACGCCATCTACGCACGTCGAGAGATACGCGTCGCGGGTGGGCGCGATCAACTCCCCTGCCCGCTGGATGAGTGCTTCGAGCGCCGCGACATCGGGATTGCTGCCCGCGTGCTTGATGCGCACCTGCACGGCATAGACTTCGGCCAGGTCGCGCACTGTCGCGGGTGTGAATGTGACCACCGAGGGGTATCGTCCCATCGCTTCGGCCAGGGTGGCGGCTGGCTGGCCGAATATCCCCGCCAGGATGTCCGCGATGCTGGAGCAGAGCGCTTCGTCGGCACACGCGGCGGCGAGCGACTGGCCGAGGTGCGGCAAGGCCAGATAGATCGGCTGCTCGAACGCCATCTCGACTAGATTATGCGCCTTCCACCACCCCTGCTCCGGCGCGATGTCGCAGGCGCGGGCGGCATCCTTGGCCAACGGCACAGCCTGCTGGAAGGCATAGCCGCGCTCGGATTCCGGGCCGTCACCATACGCCTCATCGCTGTACCAGTCGAAGCCATGGGGCGCGGTGCCATGCGAGAGCGCGCCAATCACGAACGCCTGGAAATCGTCGCGGCTGGAGCCGTGTGGGAATGCGCTGACGGCTTCCGCCAGACGCGTGCCGCTCCGGTGCGACTGGGTATGCGTGAGCGGGCTGCCAAAGAGCATATCAGGCCAGACACATCCCAGATAATGTGCGGGTGTCGGCGCTGGAATCAGGCGTTGTATCAGCCAGGCATGCGCCAGTGGAAACATGCTCGCTCCTTGCATGAATCGCATGAATCACTTGAATCGCGACGCGTGAAGCCGTCCGGATTGGCTCAATCGGCGGGCGGCGACGACCCTGGCACGGGCGCCGGCGCCGGAGGTAGTCCCTCCTGCTCGAAGCCCCAGTCGAGCAGATTGCGCATATCCACTCTGCGCACCTGCCACGAGGGATCATGGAGCACCGTGCCGACGATCAGATGGCCATGCCGAATGGCGGCGAACGCCTGGCAGAACCCGGCGGGGCCAGTATAGCCCGGTTTGACGCCAATTGCGCCGGGATATGGCGAGCCTGCGCCCGCCAGCAGATCATTGCCGGTCGTCAAGTGATAAGCTTTGTGATCCGCCGTCTTGGGAATATCGTAGCTGTAGGCCGAAGTAATTTTCACGAGCGTCGGATTTTTCATCGCATAAGCCGCCAGCACTGCCAGATCACGCGCGCTGGTATGGTGGCCTGGCGCGTCCAGACCGTGCGGATTGGCGAAGTGGGTATGCGTCAGGCCCAGTTGCTGGGCGCGCGTGTTCATCATATCGACGAAGTGCGCCTCGGTGCCCCCGATACCGTCAGCGATGGCGACGGCGGCGTCGTTGCCCGACGGCATAACCAGTCCGTACAGTAAATCGCGCAAGGTCAGCTTTTCACCGACATCCACGCCCATATAGCTGCTATCCGGACCCACCAGCGCGTGCGCATCGGCGCCGATGGTGATCACCTGATCGAGGTTGCCGTGCTCGACCGCCAGCAGCGCCGTCATGATCTTGGTGCAGCTTGCCATGGGAAGCTGCTCATCGGAATCTTTGCTATAGAGCTGGACTCCGGTCGTGGCATCGAAGAGATACGCCGCGGTTGCGGTGATCTTTGGTACGTTGGCCAGATACATATTGAACGCCCCTGCGGAGAGGTTGGCGTTGGCGTTATTGGCCGTGGCGCGGTTTAATGTCCTGGCCTGCGCCGACATCTGCGCGACCAATGCGATAAACGATCCAAGCAGGACGATGATGACGATGGCTGAATAGGTCGTCCCTCGCCAGGAAACTGGCATTGACTCCGCCTTGTTCATATCGCTTATGTTTCGTGCTGCCTTCACTGCTGCCATCCTCCGCCTGCAATTGATCGCGCCAATGTAATGGGGAGCACACGTCCCTGCCTCTCGCTCAGTCTAACCTCAGCGGGGGAACCGAACAAAGGCAGTGGCCCATATTTCTGAGACCCCTCGGTACCATGTGTACGCGCTTGCTCGCTAGAAGTGGCAATCAGAGGGCTCTTTCGCGGCGAACTGTGAGGCACGGAACAATCCCACTCCAGCGTATCTGTTGGCGTGAGTTGAGGAGAGGAATGCGCAGCGGCGGGATGGCCAGGGTAGGGGTGGGATCGCGTGAGGCGAGATGGGAGGCATAACGAGATGATGAGGTGCCAAGGGGCGGGATCGAACCGCCGACACCAGCATTTTCAGTGCTGTGCTCTACCAACTGAGCTACCTTGGCAAATGCCGGACGACAACCAGCGCCTTGAAGTGTACCATTGGCCCCGCGCCGCTGTCAACAGGG
>DASUWS010000119.1:0-21923 GCA_036378295.1 Ktedonobacterales bacterium | reverse complement strand
CGGTCCACTTCACGGCAGCGCTATCGAGAATGATCGGCTGAGACGTCGAGAGCGGCGCGTTTGTCACTTTGTCATAGCTCAGCGCGAAGGCGAATTTGTATGTTCCCGGCACGGTGGGAGGCGTCATCGCCAGTGTAAAGTAGAGTCCCTGGCCCGGTCCCAGACTCACCGGCAACGAGGGCACACCTATTCCCGTCGCGGATACCCCCGCCACCGCGCCTGTCGTCGCGCCTGGCTCAAATGTGGCCTGAAGATGCTCGTCTCCAGGAGACGAGCCGCCACCACACCCAGCCTCCTGGACACCCTGCGGGCGCTGATAGGTGCCATCGCAGCTTATCCATGTATTGAGCGGCCCGGAATACGAGGTGAATGAGGCGATTTGGACGGTGATGCCTTCAAGTGTATGGCTGGCCGTGGACGATGTGTTACAGATCATGAAGCCAAAGCCGCCAGGTTCGCTAAGTGTTGGGTTGACCAGAGAACTTCCCGAGAGGTTGGCAGGCAGTTGATAGGGTTTGGACCGATCAAGAGTCGCGGGAAGCGCCTGCGAGGGATATGCCAGATTTGTGAGGCTAATCGAGCTCACTTTCAGGTCGCCGAACTGCGTGTTGCCGATCTGTCCTTCTGCATTCATCATACATGGATGGCCGGAGTTGACCGCGCCATTGACCGGCAGCGGAGTGGATGTCGCGTTGGGACCAGGCGTCATCGTCACTGTGGCTTGCGCCGTCGTCGTTGGCGTGCCCGGACCCCCGTTCGCCGGGCCGTTGTTTGACCGGGCGAACACGGTGAAAAGCGTGGCGGCTAATCCAATCAGTACCAGCGCCGCGATAGTTGCCAGCACCGGATGTCGGCGCGAGGGGCGCTGGGAGCGCGGCGGCCAGGTCTCTGACCCCGGTAGCTTTGTTTCCTCGTCTGTGAAGTCAGGTTGATCAAACATCATATCGTCTTTCTGACGCACCCTCAGCGGCCGGTGATGATTCTCATTGGTCGCCGCCGGGGATGCCAATGGAACGTGCGCAACAACCGCCCGCACAAGGTCATCAGCAGCAGGAGCGGTTGGCGTGAAATGGTCAATATAGGTGCGCAGCGCGCCATCCAATCTGTCGTACGTGGCAAGCTGCGCCTGGCAATAGGCACAGGTGGGCAGATGCGCGCGCAGGGCGATATCTTCGGCTGTGTCAAGCGTTCCCTGCCGGAATTGGGGCAGGAGCAGAGCATACCTGGCGCATTCGGGTCCGGATGGCTGTCGCATGTTAGGTGTGTTCATGAATGTCCCTCCGATACAGACGCATCTTGCGCCAGATAAGCGGAGAGCAGACGCCGCTTTGCCCTGCCGATGCGCTTGCCCAGTGCCGCTGCCGATGAGCCGATGATGGCGGCCGCTTCCTGGGCGGTGAATCCCTGAACAACCATGAGAAGAAGGCAGGCGGTATCCTCTGGGCTGAGTGAGGCAAGCGCCCGTTGCATGGCCTCGTTTTCGGCAACCAGATCCTCGAACGAGTACGCCATGATGTCTTCGGGCACGTCGTCGCGATCCAGCAGATCATGGAGCGATTCCCAGCGAATCAGTCGCCTGCGCCGCAGGGTATCTATTGCCCGCCGATAGGCTACGCGATAGAGCCAACGTCGTATGCTGATCTCATCGCTCTCAGCCACCAGCGGTGGTGTGTGTTGTTGTGCCGCATTCCACGCCGCGATGAATGTGTCTTGTAGCAGGTCACGCGCAAGCTCCGGATCATGCACGAGACCGCAGAGAAACAGGTGCAGCGGCCTGGTGTAGCGCTGCGCCAGCGCAGTGAACGCGTCTAGCGAAATATCCGTCGTAATGGGTACCGCCTCGAAAAGCTCCAGAGCGACTACATACTCTACTGTGTGTAACGAGATACGCCTGCCTTCCTCCCTGCATCATCCAGGTCGAACGAGGCAGCGGGTTTTGGACAGGGTAGGCAGATACCATGAGAAATTGGCCCAAACGTGGCGGGAACGGGCATGGGTTACTGTAGCCAGGAGTGGCTACTCGCGGCTGATGGTGGCCCGCTTAGCGGGTGCGCTACAATCATCTGGAAGGGTCGAGCAACGACGCGAAGGGAACGGAAGAGGCGAGCATGGGGACGGTTGGTCGTGCGCAGTACGCGGTACTGTGGGATGTCGATGGCGTGCTGATCGATAGTGGCGAACAGCATCGCCGCGCCTGGGAGCAACTGGCGCGCGAGGAGCATCTGCCCTATAGCGATGCTGCATTCTGGGCCACCTTCGGTATGCGCAATAGCGACATCTTTCCGCGGATGTTTGGCATCGACGGTCCGCCGGAACGGATCGCTGCGCTGGGCGACCGCAAAGAGGCGATGTACCGCGCGCTGCTCGTGAAGGAGGCTGTAGCGCTTCCCGGAGCGAAGGAGTTGATGGCGGCGCTCCACGCGGCGGGCTATCGGCAGGCGCTCGGCTCGTCGGCTCCGCCCGCCAATCTGAAAGCGGTCATTGGCCTGCTCGGCATCGCGCCCTACCTTGGTGCGGTCGTTTCGGGCGAGCAGGTAGCTCGTGGCAAGCCCGCGCCGGATATCTATCTGGCAGGCGCCGAGCAGCTTGGTATTCCGCCCGCGCACTGCCTCGTCATCGAGGATGCGCCCGCCGGGGTCGCGGCGGCCCATGCTGGCGGGATGCGCTGCCTGGCGGTACGTCGCGCTGGTCAGTCCGACGCCCCTGGCCTCGACGCCGCCGATGCCGTAGTGGATACGCTGGAGCACGCCAGCGTCGCCCTGGTAAACCATCTGCTGGGCATCGCCTTGAACGCGTAAACTATGTGGCTGCTAGCTATCGCTTCCTTCGGTGTGGCCCGGCGCGTGCGTATCCGAGACTTCTGGGAGCGGCGTCCAGGCCAGCGTCAGGGGCTCCAGCCGCACCTCGATGCCGGGAATCTGCGCCAGCAGCGCGATCACCCACTGAATGCCCGCTGGCCCCAGTCCCAGGCTCGCCAGCACCGCCTCATCCACGACATGACCCGCCCATAGGAATTGCCAGGCCGCTGAGAGCGCCTCGGCGGGAATGGCAACTTCGCGGGCACTCTGACCATCACGAGCTGGCGAAAACCAGACGACCACCTCGCGCGCGCTGGCATAGAGCACATCGAAGCCCCCCGCACCCATGGGCGGGGCGCACGAATCCGCCAGAGTTCGCAGATACCGCAGCACACTCTCGAACTCCGGCGTCATCGTCCTCTGAGCCGCTGTTATCTCTTCGCCCATCGGCCCATCGTTCCCGCGCTGCTATCTGAAAAGCTCCGAGACAGAGCGCCCTTCGTGAATGCGCGCGATTGCTCCAGCGAAGAGCTTCGCGACAGAACATTGTGCAATCTTGGGGATGCGTTTCGTTTCCAGCAGTGGGACGGTATCGGTAATGATCAGCTCTTTGATGTCTGAAGCCTGGATTCTCTCGATGGCCGGTCCTGAGAGGATGCCATGGACCGCCGCGGCATAGATATCGCGCCCACCGCTCTCGCGCACCAAACGCGCCGCCTGAACCAGCGTACCCGCCGTGCCGATCTCGTCATCCACGATCACCGCGTTCCGCCCCGCCACACTGCCGATCAGCCCCAGGCTCTCCATCCCGCCCGCGTTGTTCGTGCGGCGCTTCTCGACGATTGCCAGCGGAGCATCCAGACTCTCGGCAAAGTTGCGCGCCTTCTTGGCGAAGCCCGTATCGGTGGCGACGACGGTAAAATCGGACATCTTCAGCGCGCGTACGTGGCCAACCAGAATGGACTGGGCGGTTAGCTCGTCCACCGGGATGCTAAAGAATCCCTGGATTTGTCCGGCGTGCAGATCCATCGTCAGCACGCGGTTCGCGCCCGCGACGCTGATGCAATCGGCGATCAGGCGCGCGGTGATGGGGACGCGTGGCTGATCCTTTTTATCGGTGCGGCCATAGGCATAGTAGGGGATCACGGCGGTAATGCGCTGAGCCGAGGCGCGCCGGAGCGCGTCGATCATGATAAATACCTCCATGATGGAGGTATTTACCGGCGTGCTAAACGGCTGAACGAGGAAGACGTCCTTGCCACGGACGTTCTCATTGATTTTGACGAAAATGTTCTCGTTGTCGAACTCAAAGACTTCGGCATCGCCCAGCGGAATGCCGAGGTGTCCGCAGATATCCTCTGCCAATTGTTTATGTGCTCGTCCAGTGAAGACAGCCAGTTCGCTCATCTGCCCCTCGACCTCGTTGGCTTACACTATCATTGTGCGAGCGTATGCTCTGGTAGGGAGCAGGTAGGAGATGACGCACGCACACCTAGCCGATGCTACTGTGAAGTATAGCACGCTGATACCGTCCTCTTGCATGCTCTGGCCGGTGTATCACAGCGTCCATCACATCATCACTGGTCGCCGCGCCACCTGGTTCCATCTTGCCGCGTGCTCACTGTTCATCTCGCCTCACACATCACCCGACACGGAAGAAGCCGAGAGCCATCATTCTGTTGGCATCTTTGAAGACCGTCGCGAAATCAGGTGCGCCCAGCTCAACCCCAATCAAGCGATGCCCGTTGCGCGTGGCCGAGAAGACCATACAGTAGCCAGCGGCGGTGGTATCTCCCGTCTTGATGCCGTCCGCGCCTCGGTACATGCTCAGCCAGGAGTTGGTGTTGTGCCAGGGATAGTCATGATGATTGATGGTAGCTTCCAAATGATAGTCCTGCGTGCGGACGATCTGTGCAAAGAGCGGAATGTTCATCGCATAGCGCGAGAGTGTGGCAAGATCCGCTGCACTCGTATAGTGATTCGAGTCGTCAAAGGCGCCATGGGGGTTGGTGAAATGCGTGTCGTGGAGGCCCAGGCGTTGCGCTTCAGCATTCATCATTGCGACAAAATGCGGCGTACTTCCACCGACCTCATGGGCAATGACGATTGCGGCGTCGCAGCCCGATGGCAGCAAGAGCGCATACAGCAGATCTTTCAGGTACATGCGGTCATTCGCAACGAGCAGGGCAGTGCTTGCGCCAGAAGGAACTTCATTCAGCTCGCTTGAGGTGATGGGGACGACGGCAAAGAGGTCTCCTCTTTCCAGAGCGACTACCGCCGTCATGATTTTGGTGAGGCTCCCCATCTGGAGTTTCGCATGACTGTTGGCTGAATAGTATACCTGGCCACTCCGCGCGTCCACCAGATACCCCGCGGTGCCTTTCACGAACGGTTCCGGCGTCGGTAACGGGGTCGAAGTGGGGATTGGCATCGGCGTATCTGTCGGCGTAGCGGCGCCATTGGAGAGCGCCCCTGTGGAGTTGGCAATCGCGGACGCTTCGTTCAAGATGAATGCTGTGATCAGAATCACCACCAGCAAGAAGGCGAGCACCGTTCCACCCGCAACGGCTACGAAGCCCCACCGCACAGGTCTATTACTGCGAACTGGCTGCATCATCACCGTCCATTTCTGAGAGCGCTCCGAGAGCGCGCCGGCAAGTTCCTTATCTGTCCTAATCTGTCTAAACAACCATGCACTGCTTCAATACCTGTGGATAGCGTTTCGCTGTGCTCGTCCGCCATCGCACAGCCCATTCGCCGCCATTCGGGTTGGCCAGCGGGGAGAACAAACAAGCGTCCTCAAAGGAGGACGCTTGCATGGCGATGATATTTTCGGCTTTCGTTGCTGGTATAGCATGGCATAGCAAAAGGCACGGTGAGGTATTCCGCTCCTGTGCCCGCGAGGTGCTACTGGTTGCGCAGGATGGTAATCCAGTTCAGTTCTTCGCCCGTGGCGACGGTCTCGCTCAGACTCAGCCCAGCCAGCACCTCATAGTGCTTGCCATCCGTTAGCCCCAGCACGACTGGTTTCGCCACCCATTTGCCCTTCACCAGCACCAGCACATACGCAAGCTGCGGACGATCCTCTGAGAGATCAACGCCGGAAGTCTGGAGTTCTGTGAGCATCTGGCGCGCATCATCGAGCGCTTTGGCGGCGGCTGTCTTGCTAATGAGCGGTGAGTGTTTCGGGTCGGATGTGGTATGCGCAAAGCTGACGGCACTATTGGAAATCAGCTTGACCGCGAAGCGCTGCGCGGTGAGCACCGTGAGATGCGCGCTCATGCCGGGCAGCAGCGCCTGGCCAGCGGCGGTTGTGGCGCCAAAGCCGACCGACTGGCTATCGATATCGACCGTCATGGGATAGAGCACCGTATCCTGTGATGCCTGCCCGATTGGCGAGACGCCGCTCACCGATCCACTGAACGTGCGGTTCTTGAAGGACGGCACCGTGAAGCGAACGGCATTCTGGGGCATGATGTTGCCCACCTGCGACTGGTCTACCATTGCCGTGATTTGCAGCGAATTGAGATCAGCAATCTCGATGAACGAGGCATTGCTGCTTGTCCCGCTGCCGCTCGACTGGCCGATACTGCCATTGACGGCTGCGATGGTGCCCGCGTGCGGCGCTTTGAGGGTAGCGGCGGCCAGGTTATCCTGCGCGGTCTGAAGCGCAGCCTTCGCCGTATCGTATTGCGCCTGTGCCGCGGCAGTCTGTTGCTGTGCCTGCGCGTTCATGCTATCCGCGCTAGCCTGCGCGGAGGTATATTGGTCCCGGGCCTGGCTCTCGCAATTCGGGGGCGGGCTCGTTTCATGGGTACACTGGTAGATCGCCGCCTGTTCGGTCGAGTAGGCGCTATCAACGAGGGCGGCGGCTGCGGCGGCCACCTTGTCCTGATTTGCTTTCGCACTGTCCAGCGCGGACGAAGCGCCATCGGCGGCGGCCTGCGCGTGCAGGACGCCGTCCTTCAGCAGCGTCGTATCGAGCCTGGCGAGCGTATCCCCCTGCTCGACGTGCTGACCAACCCTCACGTCTATCTCGGCGATCTGCCCGGCCACGGCGAAATCAGCTCCGTAGACCGCGCTGCGCAAGGTGCCCGTCGTCTGGAACGACAGCGTTAGATTGCCCTGCATGACCCGTGTGGTGGTCAGATACGGCTGGCGGGAGTGCACGATCAAGGCGGCGGCGCCGAAGAGAACAAGCACAAGCAGTACCACCGAGATCACCGGAACAAGCCAGCGCCGATGCGGCCACCAGCGTTTGCTGAATCCACGGAATCCATCCAAAGATGTCACCGCAAAGTCAGGGTCAGGAATGGTATCGGGTTCGGTGTAGCTCTCAAGTGTCGGTGCGTCGCTCAGGTCGGAGGCCGGTGGCCCGTCTGTGGGGATGGTTGGATGCGATCCCTCCATACGGCTCTATCCTTCCGAAGACCGCGGCATCGCTCCGCTCGTTATCCGAGTGTCTTACCGCGGGGTATATCAGTGACAGCGCTCATAAGGACCAATTGGGTGACTGGCTGACTGATTATATCAACGACCGAAGCGGCGACACGTCACCAGATGGCCAGAGCGTGCTGCCGGCACTGCGCCAGATAGCAATGGATGGGAATAGTATACCCTAGTTATCCACCCGCACAACCCTTCGCGCCAGGTTACTGGGCATCCCCCGGCATGCCGTCTGATCCAGTACCTGCTAGATAGCATTGACATATTGCGGTGTTGTCTGGCTCATCTCTCCCTGTGGGAGAGGGGCCGGGGTGAGGTCCGCGCGCTGACAAAGTACCTGGCACGCTGGCTCGGCTTGACGCTTGCTCCGTAACGCCGTACACTGCCATGCGCCGTACATACACGCATAGATGCAGTACCGGAGGAAAAGAGGGCGCTCAAGATGGTAGCAGCCGAGTCCGACACGTCCGCGGAGGCCGAGCGCGACGCGGCAGCCTGCTTTCTCTGCCCGTGGGAGGCGCAGAGGGCGACGCCGTGCGATCTCGCCAGCGTCACTGGCGAGTTGCGTGATGCGGTCTTTCATCCAGCGCTCCGCTCCCTGGATCTGACCCTCCGTACTGAGAGCGGCGAGACCGTACGGGTGCGCTGCGAGGAACAAGGATACGCGCTCTGGCGGGAGCTGGCGGCCTATCCCCCAGACCGCTGGCGGGGCCTGCGGGTGCGCATACACCATCTCGCTCGTGCGAACGCTCCGGAGACGCTGCACCTGCTACCTGCGGGCGTGATCGTGCTCGAACCGGATCTACTCCTCAACATCACCGACATCAACAATGCCGAATATTGCGTGCGCCAGTATCCCCTGCGCCGGATGGTGCCCTCGCCGCCGAACGCGGCCACGCTCCGCGGCACGCTGGTGCATCAAGCCTTCAAAGAACTGCTCAAGGGAGGAGATGAACCCATCGAGGCCTATCTGGAGCGCGCGCTGCACGCGACCACGGAAGACCTGGCGCTGCGGCAGATCGGCGAGCAGGAGATGGCCGCCGACGCGTCGCCCCATGTGCGCGCGCTGGCCGCATGGTACGCCCACAGCCGCCAGAGTCTCTGGGAAGTTGCTCCCGACCTGCGCACCGAGACATTCCTGCTGGCCCCTGAGGTTGGTCTGAAGGGGCGCCTCGATGTCTTGCTGCGGGATGCTGGCGGCGGCTCTCTACTGGAGTTGAAGACGGGCAACGTCCGCGCATCGCTGCCCAAACGCGAACACCGCTGGCAGGTGCATGGATACCAGGCGCTGCTCGCGGCACGCTTTCCTGGCAGGCGGGATAATCCCGACGCGCTGCTGCTCTATAGTGGCATGCCCGGACGCGCCGAGCACTACAAGATTCCGTTCGTCCAGCGCGACCTGCAGCGGGTGATGGAGCTTCGTAACGCGCTGGTCCTGGTCCATGCGACTGGCGCGGTCCCACCGCCGCCCGCAGCCGCCAAGTGTGCGCGCTGCATCGTGCGGCAGGATTGCCTGCGTGCGTCCGTTGCGCTCGGCTGGCAGCCGCCCGATCTCCCAGACGCACGGGAGCCGGTTGACCGCGCCGCGGCCACACTGTTCGCGGAGATGTACGACCTGCTGCGGCAGGAGGCTCGCGCCGCCGAAGCCGAGGGCAGCGCGCTCTGGCGCGAGAAGCCTACGGATCGGACGAAGCGCGGCGTGGCGCTGAACGATCTCAGGCTCGTCGGTGAGCCAAGGCAGACGGAGCGCGGCGAATGGGAATATACCTTCACGGGCACGATGAGCTCTGACTTGCGCGAGGGTGACGCCGTGCTGGTGAGCGAGGGCGACCCTATCACCCACCCCGTTGTCAGCGGCACCATCCTCCGTCTTGAGGCGGGCCGTCTCGTCGTGTGGACGCCTGAGCGGATCGCCAACCCCACTCTGATCGACCGCTACGAGAGCGATATCGTGCATGATCGCACGGTGCGCAACCTCTGGCGCTGGCTGTATGGCGCTCCGCATCTGCGCGCGCTGATCTGTGGGGCGACCCCGCCCACCTTCGATGAGGCAGCCGCTGCTGAGCTACGCCAGAAGCTGCCTGAATTCCTCAATGCCGAGCAGCGTGATGCCGTTGCCCGCGCCCTCGCCGCCCGCGAGTATCTGCTGATCCAGGGGCCGCCCGGGACAGGCAAAACAAGCGTCGTCGCGGAGATCGCGCGCCAGGCAATGCAGCGAGGCGAGCGCGTGCTCATTGGCGCGTTCACCAATCAGGCGGTAGATACCGTGCTGCGGCGGTTGCTAGCCGATGGCTGGGATGACTTCGTGCGGCTGGGCCATGAGTTGAGCGTCGCGCCAGAGGTACAGGGCCACCGGCTAGTAGCGCGAGTGCAGGCGCTAGCCGGGGCACAGGGCGAGGTGACGCCGGGGCGCATTCGCGAGACACTGCGCGCCGCGCCGCTGGTTGCCGCGACGACCGCGACATGGTCATCCGAGCGCTATGACGATGCTGGTGAGCCGTTGCTCTTCGATCTGGCGATTCTCGACGAAGCTACCCAGTTGACATTGCCCGCCGCGCTGGGTGCGCTACGATTCGCGCGGCGCTTTGTGCTCGTTGGTGATGATCGCCAGCTTCCGCCGCTGGTGCGGAGCGAGAGTGCGGCGGCAGGTGGCCTGAAGCGTTCGCTCTTTGCTACGCTCCTGGATCGCTCCGGCGCCACGGCGAGTGTCTTGCTCCGGAGGCAGTATCGCATGCATCCTGTGATCTGCGCTTTCCCCAGCACAGAGTTTTATCACGGCGAGCTAGTGGCCGAAGGCGCGGCGCGCACGGCACAGCTTGCGCTGGCACAGGCTATCGAGGGACCGTATGGGCGTGTGCTCGATCCAGCGCGACCAGTGGTCTTCATCGACGTGCCGCTCGCGCCAGGCGAGCGCGGGCGCAAAGAGCATCGCGGGCAGGCGCTTGTGGTACACAATCTGGTGCGAGCGCTGCGCCAGGCGGGCGTCGCGGCGGAGGATATCGGCGTCATCGCGCCGTACCGGGCGCAGGTGGCCGCCGTGCGGGAGAGGCTGGCGGCAAGCGGCGAAACTGACGTGCTGGTAGATACGGTGGATCGCTTCCAGGGGGGCGAGCGGCCGGTCATCCTCTACAGCTTCGGCGGAGGAGGCGCGTCCGCGTGGGGTGGGCGCGGACCAGACTTCCTGGCGGACCCGAACCGGCTGAACGTAGCGCTGACACGCGCCCGACACAAGCTGATCGTTCTGGGCAACCGCGCCGCGCTCGAAGAGATTCCGCTGCTCGGGCGGCTGGTGGCCTATTGCGCGTCGCTCTACGATGGCCGGGGAGGACTTGTGGCGGCCCGACCCGAGGCCAGCGCGCCACGCGAAGCCGCTAGGCCGAACGTCCCTCGACGATAGCCTGTACCTCAGCCTCCATCACCAGTGCCTGGATGCGTCTGCGAACGATCTCGACGGCGCGTGTGTCGGTCAGCCGCAC
The DNA here is from genome assembly GCA_036378295.1 of Ktedonobacterales bacterium. Lineage (GTDB taxonomy): Bacteria > Chloroflexota > Ktedonobacteria > Ktedonobacterales > JADMIN01 > DAHUXT01. The sequence goes on along the minus strand of DASUWS010000119.1, from coordinate 11,203 downwards.
ACGCGCCAGCAGGCGCAGCGTGTGAGGCAGAACACCGCTCGCCAGCAGAAAGTGCTCGTAGGCGAGGGGTTCCAGAGCGAGGGTTGAGCAGAGCGGGACCACGACCACCTGAGCAACTTCGCCGCTCTGTAAGCCGTTGACGGGATCGGGGAACGACTCCGGCGAGAGGCCAGCCACGCCAGGGCGCGTAAGCGTCCAGCCATTGTACGGTCGCGAAAAATCTGGACGCCGACCACCAACGCGGCGGAAGACGAGAGTGTATTCAGTCACGAGAAAAGCCACCTGCGCGTACCCCTCTACACTTCCACGGGTATTCCCAGTATAGCGGAGTATCCCCCGCTCACTAGGGAAAACGTGATGCCCAAACACAGGTAACAAGCGCCCCAAAATAATCCCAGTCCTATCGATTGCACTGCAGGGAGAGTGCCACGATGCCGGAATGGAGCGTAGCGACTTCGCTTGCATCTCATCGCCCGCATCTCGTGTACGTGGATGGGTGGCAGCAGGCGGTGAAGGGTACCAGAGAGTACCATTGTGGGCAACCGCACAGAGAATAGTGAGATGTACAATAGGAGGAGCAAGCGGTATCTTCGTGGAGGTGAGGGAGATGGGCACAGCCAGCAGAACAGGCGCATCACGAGTGATCGAGCGCGGCGAGCGCGGCCAGCGTGGGCAGACCCTGCGCGTGCCCGATACAGTGGATGTCACGCGGGCAGCCATCTCGCCAGCCGCCAGACCAACAGCGGAGACGCCAGCGATTATCATCGAGCGGCTAATTCTGCACCACCTGGATAATCGCACGGATGAGATATTGCTGGTGGAGGCAGAATTGGCCCTCGACCCAGAAATCCGCAGACTGTTTACCGGTTATATTGCCGCCGCGCTGGAAAGCGCCGACTGGCAGGCGCGCTTCCTCCCGGATGACCCCACGGTGCAGGACCTCTGTGCACGGTTGCTGCGCGAGCCATCGGCCTTTGTGGACGTCTCACATGAGATGGCACGCCGCCTCTTTGCGCAGATGCGGCAGCGTCCGAATCAGATCAACCCCGGCGATTTCGTCATGGCAACGTATACTGCGCCTGGCTTCTCGTCATCGTGCATCGCACTCTTCAAGCTCGATCCAGATGCCTGGCTCGTCCGCAATTTCTCGATGGAGCAAGGGCGGCGGCTGGTGCGCATCTCGCTGGCCCATAACCTTATGCCCCAGACCGTGCGCCGCAAGCAGAAATGCGCGCTCATCACCCCCTCGGATGATGGCACGGACTTCTCGGTGGCGCTGCTCGATACCCTTGCTAATGTCCGCTCGGAGGGCGTCGCCGCGTACTTCTACCGTGGATTCCTTGCTACCCGGATTCTGCCCTCGGCGCGGCGGCGGACCCGTTACTTCCTCCGTGCTACCGACGACTGGCTGGCGAAACACGGCGCAACACTCTCGCCGCGCGCGTTGCTGCGCTTCTACGAAGCCCGGCGTGCGGCCCTTGCGGGTGAGGTGGTTGATCTGCCTGGCTTCGCATTGGCGGCGCTGCCCACGAAGAGCGATCTGGCCACCGATCTGCTGAACACGCTCACACTCAGCATCTTCGATCCAGATCTGGAGCCGCCCCAGACCCGCTTCACGGTGGACCGGGCGACCGCCGATCCGCTCATCCGGTATGTGACGCTGGAGCTGGATGGCGGCGCGCAGCTGCGCATCCCGGCGGAGCGCTTCGACGATATGGTGCGGGTAGATGAGCAGCGCGCTGGGGGCAAAATCCGCCTGAGCATCGAAACGCTGACGCTCAAAGAGGGGACGCAGCCATGAGCAAGACGAACCACTCCGGCGAGGCTACCAGCAGGCGGCACCAGCGATCTCACCCCGTCGCGGCCGATGCTGTGGTGGCGGAGGAGGTGGATGAGGCTCCCATTGTGCAGTCGCCTCTCCGGACCGATCCGCGACTCGCGCAATTGCGCCACCTCTCCGAAATCATCGGCGATGCTGGCGCGGCGTTGAGCATTCCCCCAGAGCGCCTGGCCGCGGGAGAGGCGCTGGAACGGCTGGAAGTGATCACCCGCCTCACCGTCGAGCAGCTTGGTCACTGTACGAGCGCCCGCGTGCAAGAGTGGTTTGCCGCTCTGGCCGATGACCTCGCGCTCGATCTACGGCTGGACGGGTTGGACCCAGATTTGCCTTCTGTGGCGGCATCGTTGCGCGCAGGCGGCACGCCATCTACCGTGCTCCAGGGCTTTCAGGCGGAGGCCCAGGAGGCTGTCGAGACCCAGGGCGATGCTATCAGTGTCGAGGCGCGGCTCTCCATCGGCAAGACGCGAGCCGTTGCGCTGGCGCGGGATGTGGTGGCGCGGCGCCCAGGTGTGGCGGCTCCAGACATGATCGCGGTGTTCTATACGACGGGCGCTTGGAATGCCCTCATCAGCCTGAGTGCGGTGCCGTATCTGGAGCAATCGGGGCTGGTTCGCGCCAATGGCCGCGTGTTCGTGCTGCTCTGCGATGCGCCCGGCTACCTGGCTGGCGCCGCGCTCGAATGCCTGGGAGCGGCGCTTCCCGCTGCGCCGGACTGGCTGCCAATGTCGCCCGCAGCATTCCGCCAGTTCGTTGCCCGCGAAGAGGTATCGCGGCGATTGCTGGCCGAAGAGTCTGGCTGGCCGGATGCGCCGCGTGTCCTGACGACGGAGATGCTGCATCTCGTCGCTCGTATCCCCGGATTAGAGACCACATTGGCCCACCTGGCCGCGCTCCGAACAGAGCTCGCGGCGATATCGCTGGCCAGCGTGGTACGAGGCGGCTTGCCTGATGGACCGGTACTCCATTTCGCCGGCGTGCGACCCGCGACATGCAGACTGCCCGCTGCGGCAGAGAGCCAGGTGTCGCCCGCTGCGGGTGAGGCGCTGGCGCGGCTGGCCGAATGGGCCACGCGGCGCGGAACGATCGATACGCTCATCATTGCGCGTGAGTGCCTGTCGCGCGAGCTTCCCTCCGGGCGGCAGGTATCGCTGGCCGAGGTCGCGCAGGCGGCGGTGGGCGCGGTGGAGGCCGCCAAAGCCAATTTTACGCGCTTCGTGCGCGGCCAGACCGACCGCTACTTCGCCGCCCGCCAGACGGCGCATGATGCCGTGGCCGAGTATGGCGAGACGGTGCGCAAGGCGGTGAGCGATCTTACGAGCGACGTGGTGGATAATGTCTACCGCACCGTGGGCCTGCTCGTGGCGGTGGTCATCGCCGGACTGATACAGCCCGACATCTCACCGCGCCTGGCGCTGCTGGCGTCCATCCTCTACAGCGCCTATATCGCGTTCGTCGTCTACTTTCTGCTGCGCGCCCGCGACGACCACTTCACGCTGGAACAGGCGGCTCTCACCGCACGGCTCGCCGGGATGAGCGAGCTGACGACGGCTGAAAGCAAGCGTATCCGTGAACCGGCATTGTCGGCCGATGCCTACTACCAGCGCTACATGGCACGCGCGCGTCGCATCTACTTCGCGCTGCTGGCGCTGGGCGTCCTCATTGCCATCATCTTGCTCATCGTCGTAGTTGCGCGCCCCTAAGCGTGTGATCGAGCCCAGGGGTTGCGTCTATAAGCGATACATGCCTACAATGCGGTGGGCGCCTTGCCATGCTGGCATCGTTCTCTTCGGCTCCGTAGCTTAATGGACAAAGCATCGGTCTTCTAAACCGAGCATCCGGGTTCGATTCCCGGCGGGGCCGCCACAGGAGGCAGCAGCCGCCATGCCCGTTGTTTCCCGCTCTCCCGCTCTACCGTCAGCACGCTCATCCCACCAGCAACCAGCCGCTTCAACCCCCATTTGACCACTTAACTGACCACTTACGCTGCGAAATAGAACGTTCGTTCGATACCCAAACCAGTCCGTCTTGCGCATTCACTCACGAGCCAGTGAGCAGGTTGCCCATGACTGCCGCGGCATCCTGTTGCATGTCGGGCAGGACATGCGAGTAGATATCGAGGGTGATAGCCACCGACGCATGCCCCCAGCATCTCGTTCACATCGTACCCTCCACCTGCTGGACGCTAGAGGCAGCCCTGCGAGCATTCGTGAAGCCGGCGAGAGAAACATCTCAGATCCTGCGGCCGCGCCGCGACTCGCCCAGACTCCTCGCCGCGACACCATGCTGCGCAATCCGTGAGGAGATTGACGCCATGATGGCAATTATGACTACAATGGCCCCATCACATTGCCCTCTCGCCCGTTGACGCAGCGCTGCCTCCACCTGTCGGTGCATAGCAACCTGCCAGCTAACACAGCATGACCCAGCGCGACGCCAGTGGAGGAGGCTGAGCTCGCTCAACATTCCACAAGTACGCAATTACATAGCGTGCGTACAACCCTCACGATAGGGTTCGAACGGCCAACGGAAGTCTCTTGCGCGTGTAGGACACGCCTCGTGCCAGTGGGGGGACGGGGGACGGGATTGGGGACTACCACAGTATGAGCAGACAGAGGCGCCGCCAGCGCGCAGGAGCTACGACATTGCTTGGCCAGACCTCCGCGGGGGAAGCTCCCCCAGCACCACGGCGTCGGAAGCGTCCGAGCACACGGCTCGCCGCGGCGGTGCTCGAGATGGCACCCGAGGCGACCATTGTGACCGATATGGCGGGCATGATAAGGCTGGTGAACCATCAAGCCGAAGTGCTCTTTGGCTACCAACGACGAGAACTGCTGGGCCAATCTGTCGAGTTGCTGCTTCCCAAGTACCCGCGCATCCTGCACCAGCAGGGGCGCGCTGCCTCCACTCCCGCGCACTCGCCTCCGCTCGGCATCCCCGTACCATTCCTGGGACGACAGCACGACGGCCGCGAGTTCCCCGTCGAAATCACGTTTGCACGTCTAGAGCAGGACGACGAGACCTTCATAATTGCCAGCGTGCGCGAGGCCCGCGGCATAGAGAGCGCACAGGCGGCCAACCACCAGCTGCAGCGGGTGCTCGCGGTCACCGACACGGCGCTCGCCCACCTAGAATTCGACGACTTATTGCCCGCCCTGCTCGACCGCGTGCTCGAAGTACTAGCTGTGGACCGTGCCTCCCTCCATCTGCTGGATACGACTGGGCGCGTGCTGCACACTCGTGGGGCACGTGGGATAGGTGTGGCCGCAGCATCTGCGACGCTGCCCATCCCGGTGGGCCAGGGCTTGGCCGGACGCATCGCGGCCATCCGCCAGCCGCTCATTGTCGAGGACCTGTCTATCTTTCCCATCATTAACGCCTTCTTGCTCAAAGGATTGCGCTCTGCGATGGGTGTTCCCTTGCTGCTGCACGAGCGGTTGGTGGGGGTGCTGACGGTGAGCACCAGCGCGTTCCACACGTTTACTCAGGAGGATGTCCAGCTGCTCGAGCGGGTGGCGGCGCGCATCACCCTGGCCATTGAGCGGGCCCAGCTGTTTGCGGCGGAGCAGCACGCCCGCCACGATGCGGAACGAGAGCGCGTCCGGTGGCACACCGCGATGGAGAGTGTCCCCGAGTGTGTCATCACGTGCGATGCCGACCTGCGCATAACCTACGTCAACCCGGCCTACGCCCGCCTGCGCGGCGCTTTCGCCGACCCGACGGTGCCGGCGGCGGAGCGACCCAGTCGCTATGGGCTCTTCCTGCCCGATGGGCAGACCCTCTTCCCCACCGAGCAACTCCCGCTCCGACGCGCCCTCAGGGAGGGGCGACCGATTCACGGCGTGCAAATGGCGGTGCGCCCCCCACAAGGCGAGGAGCGGCTGGTCGAGTGGGATGCAGCGCCCAAGTACTCGACGCTGGGCGAGATGCTGGGAGCTGTCGCCGTCGGACATGACATCACCGAGCGCACGCAGATGGAACGAGAGCGGGAGCAGGCGCGGGCGAAGGCCGAGCGGCACGCCGCCCAACTGGAGGCAACCTTCGAGGCGATGACTGACGGTGTGGCGGTCTTCGACGCGCAGGGGCAGCTTGTGCGGGAGAATGCCGCGCATCGACGCCTCTTGGGAGCAGACGCTGCCTTTCCGGACTATGCCATGCTGCCGTTGCCAGAGCGCATGGCGTTGTTTGCGGCGCGCGACGCACAGGGACGCGCGCTCGGGCTGGACGAAGGGCCGCTGCCGCGCGCGTTGCACGGCGAGGTGGCGGGCGGCGTGGAGACAATGGACATACGGTCGAGCACGCTCGATGGACGCGAGGTCGAGCTCAATGTGAGCGCGGCACCCTTGCGAGACCACGATGGCCAGGTGACAGGCGCAGTCGCCGTCTTCCGCGACCAGACGGAGCGCAATCACTTGCAGCGCAGGACGCAGGAGCTCGCAGCACAGCTGCAGGCTACGCTGGATACGATGAGTGATGCAGTGTTCCTGTACGATACAGATGGACAGGTGCGGCAACTCAACGCGGCGGCGCAAGCGCTCGTCGTCGCCCTGCCTGCTGGGCCTCCGGTCTCGGGCTCCGGCACAGTATGGCGGGAGCGGGTCGAGTCGTCCCACCCACGTCGGCCAGACGGGAGCCCGCTGCCGCCGGAAGAGCGGCCACTGGCGCGGGTGTTGCGCGGTGAAGTGCTCACCGCCGCGGAGGCGCAAGACGTCGTGATGACTGATGCCTTGGGCCGCGAGTTGGTGTTGAACTATCGCGGCGGACCGGCCCGTGATGAGGCTGGGCAGCTGATAGGCTATGTATTTGTCGTCCGGGATGTAACCGAGCGCCGACGTCTGCAGCGCGAGCGAGAGGAGGCGCTCGTCGCGAGCGAGGTCTGGTTCCACACGTTGGCCGATACAGCGCCGGTCTTGGTCTGGGTCTCCGGACCTGATGGGTTGGTGACCTTCGTCAACCTGCCCTGGCTACAGTTCACGGGTCGGACCCTGGCGCAAGAACTGGGCGATGGCTGGGCCGAGGGCGTCCATCCCGACGACTATGACCGCTGCCTGCAGACCTATCGGACCGCGTTCCAGGCACGCGAGCGCTTCACGATGGAGTACCGGATGCGACGTGCCGATGGGGAGTATCGTTGGCTGGTCGATACGGGCGTGCCACGCTTCGCGCCCGATGGGACCTTTCTCGGCTACATTGGCTCGGTTGTGGACATCAGCGAGCGGCACCAGTTGGAACAGGAACGGGAGGAGGCACGTGCCCAGGCAGAGCGTCGAGCCGAGGAGCTCGACCGCGTCTTCGAAGCGATGGCCGACGGGGTTGCCGTCTACGACCAGGACGGGCGGATGGTACGCGCCAACGCCGCGCTACAACACCTGCTGAGGCTCGATGCCGCACCTCCTGACTTCGCCCAGCTCTCGCTCCCCGAGCGCATGGTCCTCTTTGCCATCCGCGACGCCCACGGGCATACGCTCGCGCCGGATGAGGGGCCGCTGGTACGCGCCCTTTCTGGTGAGGCCCTCGCGGGAGCGGAGGCAATGGAGGGGCGCCTGCGCACGTTGGATGGACGGGAGCTCGAGCTGCGGGTGAGCGCCGCTCCGTTGTGGAGTCAAACCGGACAACTGGTCGGCGCCGTCATGGTCTATCACGACCAAACCGAGTCCAAGCGGCTGGAACGCGAGGTAGCAGAGCAGGCTGAGCAGTTGGACCGCATCGTCGAAGGCATCGGCGAGGGGCTCTTCGTCTACGACTCAGAGGGCAATGTAGTGCGCACCAACGCCGCTGCCCGTTGGCTCCTGGGGCTGGGCGCCGCACCGCATGACTTCTCCGCGTTGACAGCAGAGGCACGCCTTGCCCTGTATACGCCGGGTGCGGGGCAGCAGAGACCGTTGCCAGCGCCAGGAGAGTGGTTGGCGGCCCGCGTCCTGGCCAGCGGGGATGGGGACGTCCTGAGCGAGCCCGAGGCGCGCGATATTCGCCTGCGTGCCTTGGATGGACGCGAACTGGAAGTGAGCGCCAGCATGGCCCCACTCCGCAATCCCGACGGACAGGTAGTGGGTGGCGTGTTGCTGCTCAGCGACCGAACGGAGCGCAATGAACTCCTGCGCGAGCGGGAGGAGGGGCGGGCGCGCGAGCTGGCGGCACAGGAGTTGGCCGAGCAGTTGGACCAGTTCTTTGCGATGGCCGCGCACGACATCCGCTCCCCCCTCACCGCGCTCAGCGGCAGCGTCCAGAACGCGGCCAGGCGCCTACAGCGGCTGGAGGCGATACAGCAGGCGCGCAAGGCAGCGGCAGCGGTAGGGGCACAGGACAACGACCTGGCCAACGACCTGACGACCCTGGTGGCGGCAGCGTTGGACATCGCTCAGACAAGCGCGCAGAATCTGGTGCGTCTGGTGAACCGGCTCTTTGACGTCGCCCGCGCCCGCAGCGGTGCCTTGACACTCGACTTAGCGGAGCTCGACCTCGCCGCACTGGTCGCAGAGCAGGTGGCCACACATCAGGTGGCTGTGTCCGGCAGCCGTCTCGAACTGCACCTCCCTGACCAGCCCGTTCCGGTTGTGGGGGACGCCGTCCGGCTGGGTCAGGTGGTAACCAACTACCTCGCCAACGCGCTCAAGTACTCCGCTGACGACCAGCCGGTCATCATACGGCTCTCGATCACAGGCCACGATGCGCGGCTGGCGGTCGAGGATCGGGGGGCGGGCCTCTCACCCGAGCAGCAGACACACGTGTGGGACCTGTATCATCGAGCGCCCAACGTTAGGCAGATACATCAGAGTGCTAGCGTGAACCTTGAGGGCCAGGGGGTCGGCCTGGGGTTAGGCCTCTACATCGTCAAGCGGCTCGTCGAGCTGCATCCCGACGGGCAGGTGGGCGTCGACAGCGTGGTGGGGCAGGGATCCACTTTCTGGTTTACCTTGCCCCTCGCCATATCCGATGAGGCGCTCTGACCCAAGAGGCACAGACAAAACAGAGACCAACAAGAGTGCACTAAGAAAACCGGTGGCCCTTGTCCAGCTACATTGCTCAATTGCAGTGTCCAGGAGCGAGTCGCAGTGCTATGCCAGGAATTGCATGACAGCCACAACAACGTGAGAAAAGCCCTTCGGCACCGTGCAGAGCTACGTCCGTGCCACCCGCAGCCACCCTACCAGCTCCCACCAGCATCCGCAAACACGTACACGACGATAGGGTCATAGCTAGCTTCATAGCTAGGGTGCGCTGGAATCTACCTGATGGAGTCAATAGCCCTCTATGGGCCACATTCTGACCCTCCGGCACCTCAAACCGCGATGAGCGACGGGGTGCTGAGAGATACCTTGTGCAGGCCTCTCGCTCACATCTCATGCAGACACCGGTTTGTGACCGGGTATTCCCCTTCCTTCATCACCCCCACTGTGTGCGTACCTCTCGACGGTTCCCAATTCCTCATTCTGGTCTGTAATAAGGAATCGGGAACTCGGAAACAATCGGTTGAGCCGGCGATATCCTTGCGCCGAGAGGCGTTGTTCAGCACGCTCCACCTCCGTTTGCCATTACTCCATCTATCACGCTTGCCATCCATGTACGATGAGACTACCGAGCCGTCATGGTGTGGATGGGGAATGGCGCGTTGAGCGACGAGCAGACCCTGACCAAAAGTGCATGCCCGCACCCAATATCCTGGGGCCGTCGGCACACAGTGGAGGTGACCCGATGAGCCGTGAGCGGCGGGAAGAACTCTTAGGCTACCCCGACCGTTGGGAGGCGAAGACGGGCCATCGTGAACCCATGGAGCTGTTCGAGCATATCCAAACTCACCGACGCTGCTGTCGGCTGGCTTGCCAGTACCTCCCGAATTCCGTCCTCATGTCCTCCCCGTCACCAGCGCGTCATGCCGGACGAATGCGCCATAAGATGCGGTGCTGGTCTTCACCGCGCACCGTATTCCACCCAATTACCCCCGAGACTGTCAAGTTGCGCCCACCGCTTCCCACGACGCTATCCACCATGTCATCTTCGTAAGCCTGGATGAGCTGGATGAGCTTGACAACCTGGCAGTCATCAGTATACTTGCTGGTGTTTACTGCTCGTATGCCACTCGGTAAGCGTGCTGATGAGCAGGCATCCTGTCTCAGCGCGGCTACCCCTCTTTCTGGCGTGTCCGCTGCGGCACGGACAGAACATTGCCCGACCCCTGGCGAGAGGATAGCCGCCCGACGATGTGTGATGACCTGCGTGATCATCCAGGGAGGAGGTGTAGGCAGAAGAGGCAGCAAATCGCGCCCGGAGGAAGTGCGTCCGCCTATCCACAGATGTGCCGTCACGGCGCATGTGCCCGCGTCATTGCTTTCCATCCGTAACTGGCTGGCATCGGCCTGCTCCGCTCGCGCATGTCGCGCATGTCGCGCGTGTCACGCGTGTCGTGTGGGGTTCGTACTGGCCGGTTGAATCTCAACTCTGTACAGGAATGGCAATGTGGCCATTCCCCATGTGAGGAGAAGCATCGCGGTGATTCACAAACGTTCCCTCTTCGTCGCCTCATTCGCGACAGCGGTTGCCGTCATCTCCATCGTCGCTGTTGCCCTCACGGTATTCGTCAGTCCCGCTCACGCCAACCCGACATCGCTGCAAGCATCTCAAGCATCCGCCGCCTCAGGGCTGCACCATGAGATCTACATGCCCACACGAGGCAACGCCCACGCGAAACCCTGCAAACGTAATTGTGCTGGGAACAACCTTACGTACCACGGCGGCGTCGGTGGCGTTGGTGTGGAGACCGGCGCGGATAAAGTCTATCTCATCTACTGGGGTTCTCAGTGGAATAGCAATGATCCTTCCGGTGAAGCTGCCATCGAGCAGAACTTCTTCAATCATGTCGGCGGCAGTTCCTGGAATAACTCGGTAACACAGTATTGTGAGGGCGTCGCCACCGGGACCGTCACGTGCGGCTCTTCTGGCACCCATGCGACCAATCCCACTGGCGTCCTCGGCGGTATCTGGTATGATAACGCGAGTGCCGCGCCAACCCATCCCACACAGTCGCAGCTTGCCGCTGAGGCTGTCAACGCTGCCGCGCACTTCGGCAATACCTCTGCCAGCTCCAATACGACCGTGCAGTACGTGATCAACACTGCGACCGGAAACAGCATGAACGGCTTTGGCACGCAGTGGTGCGCGTGGCACTCCTCCACCAGCTCCAACTATGGCAACATCGCCTACACGAACATGCCATATATTACTGATGCCGGCGCAAGCTGCGGCGCGAATTTCGTGAACGGTGGCAGTCAAGGTCTGACCGATGGCATCACCATCGTCGGCGGCCATGAGTTTGCCGAGACCGAAACCGATATCTTCCCCAATGGTGGCTGGCTGGATGCCAATGGCTCC
>DASUWS010000118.1:0-22570 GCA_036378295.1 Ktedonobacterales bacterium | reverse complement strand
CAGCGGTCCGCCAGCGGCGGTGTCTATACCCCGGCGATTCTGTTGCTCATCTTCGTTGTCGGCACATCATATCTGGGGGTGGGGTTCATTCTCCCGTTGCGCGCGCTCTATGGCCGCTCGGTCGGGGCATCGAGCGGTGAGATTGGGCTGATGGCCTCATCAGCGTTGCTTACGGGCTTTTTCGCGGCTCCGGTCATTGGCAGGCTCTCGGACCGCCTGGGACATGGCTATGTGCTCTTTGGCGGACTGGTGCTCCATACGCTACTGGTGCTGGCGTATATCCCCATCGAAGATCCAGTGCTGCTGATCGTGCTGCGCGGGTTTGAGGGTATCGCGATTGTCGGCATCCTGCCCCCGGCGCGCGCACTGGCCAATATGCTCGCGCCACGAACGCGTCAGGCGGAGGCGCTTGGCCTCTTGAGCGCGGCGCAGACAGTGGGCATGCTGCTCGGCCCGACGTTCGGCCTGTTGCTGGCGAGCGCGGTTGGCTACCATGACGCGTTTCTCGTGGCCAGCGCGCCACTGGCGGCGGGGGCTGTGCTGGCCTGGTTCTACCTGCCCCACCGCGCGACGGTTGCTACTCCTGAGCCAGACTCCCATGGCAGGATCACGGGCGCGCTTTTCACGCGTCCACTGCTGCTCGCCTACAGCCTGCAAATCATCCTCGCGACGTCACAAGGCGTTGGAGCCGCCGTCTGGACCATCTACATGGCCGATCTGGGCGCTTCGCCGCTGCTGATTGGCCTCTCGTTTACCACCTTTGCCGTTCCTATCATTTTGCTGGCACCCATCGCCGGGCGGATGGCGGATCGCCATGGGCGCTACTGGTATGTGCTGCTGGGCATCGCCGTCTGTGGGCTATTATTTGTCATTTATGGCCTGCCGATTGACCCCATCTGGCTGGTCATCCTCTCAGTACCGGAGGGCATTGCCGCTGCCTTCGCCCGTACCGCATCCGATGGGCTGCTTGCCGATGCGACCCCAGCGCACCTGCGTGGGCGCATCCAGGCGGTCTATAGCGCCGCGGGAACGGGCAGCGCCTTTGTCGTCGCCACCATCTCTGGATTCATCTACGGGCTGTATCGCGGCCTGCCATTCATTATGGTCGGCGGCATCTTCCTGGCGGCTGCGGCGGCGCTGTTACTGCCCGCTCTCGCGCGCATGTTCACCCCAGCGCTCACCCCGGACACAGCGGATGCCGCTCCGTTTGGCGACGAGCCGCCGCCCGCTGAAGAACTGGCGCGCGAGTGGGTCGTGAGCGAGTGAGTGAATGAGCGAATGACGGCGACAAATCTCTCGATTTCATCACTCTTTCCCCCAACGTCTGGCATGCTATTGGCTGCAGAAGGTGTATCGTTCGTCTGAATAGGTACGGAGCGCCGAGGACCACGCCGCGAATGCGTGGCCCGATCTCTGCGGTTATGGAAGAGTGCGGAATGCACCCTGGCGCGACTGGCATCGCTGGACGGTATGGAGGAGGAGGGCATTATGCGACCGATTCGCTGGCTGCGGCGTGGTGTGCTGCTGGCCGGGCTGGGTGCTGCGGGCGGCGCGCTGATCGTGACAGTCAGGCACTTTCTGGAGACTCCTCAGCCATTACAGAGCGCGCTGCCAGGCGAAGGGCACATCGACCGGAAACACGGCGGTGACATCTATTACAACCTCGCGGGCGACTCGTCGGCTGATCCGGTCGTGCTGCTGCATGATTTCTACCCAGGCGCATCCAATTACGAATATCGCCGCATCTTTCCGCGCCTTTCCCCGAACTGGCGTGTCTATGCGCCGGACTGGCTCGGCTTCGGCATGTCTGAGCATCCGCCGCTGGCCTATACAGGCGAGTTTTACGCGAACACGTTGATTGGCTTCCTGCGTGATGTCGTGGGGCGGCCAGCGGTTGTGCTGGCTCACGGGCGCGCCGCCAATATCGCCGCGCGTGCCGCTGCTGATGCGCCCGATCTCTTTACACAGCTTGTGTTGATCTCGCCTGATGTCGAGGCGGGTATTGATCTTGAGCCAAAGCCCGCGCAATTGCTCGCCCGTGCTGCGCAGCGTACCTCGCTGGGGCTGGTGCCGTACGCATTTCTGAGCACAAAACCACTGCTCCGGCGTCTGGTCCGCACCCGCAGCGCCCAGACCGGCGAGGAGAGTGCCGGCGAGGACATCGTCGAGCATCTCTACGCCAGCGCGCACCAATTCGGCGGCCAACACGCGCTGATGGCGCTGATGACGGGCGAGCTCGATCTGCCCATCCAGAATATCTTCCCCTTGCTTCAGCCGCCCGTGCTGCTGGTCTGCGGAGATGAAGATCCCGCGCATCCTGTCGATGCGATGGAGGACCTGGCGGTCCTCAACCCGTACGTTGACCTGGACGTATTGGCTGGCGCTGGGGAGGCTGTTTTCGAGGATCAGCCAGAGATGTTCAGTGAGGCTGTCGTAGACTGGCTGGCAACCACGCCACCGCGCCAGTACCCACAGGTGGAAGAAAGTCATCCCGTTCCGGCTGCTGGCGAGGAAGAGGAGCTAGCCGCGGAGTTAGCGGCTGAGGAGGAGGAACTGGCCGCTGAGCTGGCAGAGGCGCTGACCGCTGAGCTGGCGGCAGAGGAGCAGCTTGCGACAGAGCCAGAGGAGGCCGCTCCTTCTACGATGCCGGAAATGCCTGAGACGCGGGAAATGCCCGGCAGTGCCCGTTCCGGCGAGCTACCGGAGACTCCCGGAGGCGAGATGCCACCCACGGAGACTCCCGCCCCATCGGATGAGGCTCAGCGCACACCTGGCCCACCCGCTGCGCAGAAGGCGACTCGCAAGCCGACCAGTTCAGCGGCGAAGCGCGCAACCCGCAGATCGGTGAGTGCGCCCACCGAGCCGGCGGGTGAAGCGAGCGCGTCGAACGTAGAGCGGCCACGGCGCTCCACCCGGCAGGCCCGTCAGGGCCAATCACCGCGCCAGCAGTCCGATACGTCTGGAGCCAGCCCCAAGAAGCCCGGGAGCCGCGCGCCGCGCGCGAAAAGGACGCCAGACGCGACACAGGAGAGCAAGAATGGCACCCCCAAACGGTCCAAGCGCCCCGATAGCCCATCTGTATGAATCTGATTGACGCCGTGAGGGTGCCCATGCAGACTGGATTAATGGCGTTGTTGATATGCAGAAGGCTGTTTTCATGACAGGATCTATTGTGCTCGTAATGCTGTTCGGGTGGCTGGCCTGCATTTGCCTCTTGATTCTGCTCTCATCGCGTAAATCCAATGAACTGACGCACCGAACTACTGGCAAACCAGCCTCCCCCGCAGCGCCGATTGCGGATTCGGGTGACCGTTAGCCAGTCATCGCACCTGGGAGAATACCTATGCGCCCCGTCATCGGCATTCCGTGTGCTAGCGCACAGCGACAAGGTTCGCTGACGCCGATGTATGGCAACAACCGTGCGTATGTGCGCGCCGTGCAGCGTGCTGGTGGTGTCTCGCTGCTTATCCCACCTCATCAGGACGCCGATGCCTTGGAGGCGATCTGCTCGCGGGTGGATGGCCTGCTGTTGAGTGGTGGCTGTGATATCGACCCCGCCCGCTATGGTGAAGAGCGGATTTCCGCTTGCCAGGATCCAGATCCCGAACGCGACGAGCTAGAACTGGCGCTCGCGGCCTGGGCGCTGGATGCCGCTGTGCCTGTTCTGGGTATCTGCCGTGGCATGCAACTGCTCAACGTCGCGTGTGGCGGAACGCTCTATCAGGATCTGGCCACGCAGCAGCCCAGCGCCGCGCAGCATGATCAGGCGGCTATCGGTCGTATGTATCGTGCCCACGACATCCGCCTGGAGCAACACTCCCGGCTGAGCGAGATTCTGGGAAGCGCACCCTATACGGTCAATAGCCTCCACCATCAGGCGGTCGCGCGACCAGGTGAGCGTGTTGAGATCGTCGGCTGGTCGCCAGATGGCATGGCCGAGGCGATGGAGGTGGACGGGCATCCGTTCGCCCTCGCCGTTCAGTTCCACCCCGAGGAGCTTGAGGGCGACCCTGAGCAACCCGATGAGCCGAGCCGGGCGCTTTTCCGTGCGTTCGTCCAGGCGTGCCAGGGACGCATGGCCCGCTGAAGAAGGCAATGGCCGCTTCCTCCTCATGCCTGCCTGGTACCATCGTCCTGCTGTTACTTGAAATATAGAACACATGTTCTAGAATATAGAACATGTGTTCTCCGTGCGTGGTGGCCGTTGGCGACAGCCATCGGCGCGGGATGCGAGTAAGGCGTGTTCGGTAGGACGACAGGCGAAGACGGCAGAGCGGAGGTATAACGATGCGCTGGGCACTTCAGGTCAGGGGATGGCGTGGCGCCCATTCCAACCCACATTCATCGGCGCGGCCACGGGTGGCGCGAGCGGTGCAGGCGGCACGGATGGCGCACGCAGGAGTAACACGTGGTATGGGGAGTGCGATGGCTGGATTGGAGTCCTTGCTGGCTCCGACAATTCCTGCGGCAGGGGTGAGTGCGCCTCTGGGGAGCGCGGTGGCGATGCAGTTGCCAGCGACGCTCGTGCGCGAAACGACACGGGCAGCCTGGATGAGCGGCCGCCGTCCTGAGGATGTGCTGGAGGAGGCGTTGGCCGATTGGCTGGCGAGCTACGAAAGCGCTCCGGTGACGGCGCTTTCACCACTACGCGCGTCGGGCAGACAGCGTTCCTGGGGTGAGATCGAGGAGACGCTGCGGGCGTTGCGCGCATCGTAGCGCCCGCGAGAGGGCCACGGAGTGCGGTGGGAACGGGGAAGCGCAGACGGGCACGCTTCCCCGTTTATTGTTGTCGTCGTCTTAGGAGACGCCGCTCGTGCTGGTCAGGGCTGAGTGGAGTTGCTGGCAGAGCCTGGTAACCTCGTCCTCGCCGCCCCGAGGGGCATCAGGCCAGTCCGAGAGGTTCCAGCGCAGGTATTCCTGGGGTGTTTCCGGGTAGCGTGCCATGAGATGGACGTGCAGGTGGGGCGTGACTTCGCCATAGAACTCGGCGTAGACTTTCTCCGCGCCAGTACAGGTCTTGAGGGCACTGCTCAGGCGCGTAATGAGCAGCCCTACGGCCTGTGCCTCGTCGGGTGTAAGCCCGGCGAAGTCTGGAATATGCCGTTTCGTCTCCACCATGACATGACCCAGATAGGCGGGCCTATTCTCCGGGACGTAGTGGTGGGCATAGACCAGTTCATCTTCATAGAGAACTCCACCCACAGGCGGCTTCTCAGCGTGCTGGATCGTGCAAAAGAGACAATCTCCCATAATTCATCCTTCCTATATCCATTCGGCCAATTCAGTCAGCCAGGACCGTTGGCTTCTGGTCTGAAGTCATGCCGCGCCATCTGCCAGATAGGCGCGCATGCGCTGGGCAAGCGCCGCGACTTCTTCCACGCCGCCTTTGGGCGACTGCGACCACTCATCTACGCGTTCGCGCCAGAACTCCTCCGGCGTGCCGGGATAGCGGGCAAAGACGTGGACATGCAAGTGGGCCACGTGGTCTCCATAGAAGAAGGCGTAGACGTGATCGGCGCCCGCGCACTCTTTGAGGGCACGGCTCAGGCGCGAGATCAGCATGCCGATGGCCTGTGCCTCGGCGGGAGTCAGTTCGGCGAAGCTGGGTACGTGGCGCTTCGTCTCCGCCCGCACATAGCCCAGGAAAGTCGGTTCCTTCGTATTGAAGACGTGGTGCGCGAACACCAGGTCATCCTGGTAGATCGGCCCACCAACCACGTCACCACTCTGTTGTTTGGCGCAGATAGGACATTCTTCCGCTGTCTGGTTCATCGTGTCTTTCCTCCTGTTGTTATCTCTCTCGCTTCACGTGCATGCCTGCCCTGGCCATACTCGTACACGCCGGGCGTGGTGGCTGGCAGGGCATTGCTTGCCAATCGCCCGGAGTCCTCACTGCCTTGCGCCAATTTATCTGGATGTGTATCTTTCAGGTGCGGAGCATGGGGAGGATGAGCCGTATGCGCAACTCTCGCAAATAAACGCGCAGGGAATCCCGTAGCCCGGTGATAAGGATGAGGAATGACTGGCGGGAAATGAGATGATGGTGATGCGATGGTGATGAGTACGGATAGCACGTATGGTGCGTGGCATGTGAAGTCAGCGGGTGCGGCGTGGTCCGGCACCCCGGCGCCGGGGCGGATCGAGGAGATGGCGCCGGTACTGGTGGCCGCCCGCCCGCGTCTCTTGCGGCTGGCGCGGCTGCGGGGCGTTCCCGCCGATCTGGCCGAGGATGTCGTGCAGGAGGCGCTCCTGGAAGCCTGGAAATGCCTGGACCGCCTCTATGACGCCTCCGGCGCTGATCGCTGGCTGGACGAGATTTGCCGCAATGTCTGTCGCCGATATGCCCGCAAGAATGCTACCGAGCAGCGGCATGCTCTCCCGCTGGCGCATAGCGATGATGCCAGCGACGGCGAACCGGATACCGCGTCGCTGAATGCCATCGCTGACGACACTACTCCTGATCCCATCGAGGCGCTCAACCGCCAGGATGCGGCACTGTTGCTGGATCGAGCGCTTGGCTTGTTGCCGGGTGTCTCGCGCGAAGTGGTGGATCTGTGTTACCTGCGCGAGACGCCTCAGCGCGAGGCAACGGAGCGTCTTGGACTGTCATTGAGTGCCCTGGAAGCCCGCCTGCATCGTGCCCGCCGCCAGTTACGCGCCGTCTTCAACGGGCCGCTCCGTGTCGAGGCCGAGGCATTTGGCCTGGCGCTGGACGACGAGATTGCCCAGGGATGGCAGGAGACGCGCCAGTGGTGTACGCTTTGTGGGCAGCGCCGCCTCTCTGGAATGTTTCTCGTTCAGCCCGATGGGAGCGTCAACCTGCATGTGCGCTGCTCTGGATGCGAGCAGCGTTACGGCCTCTGCGACATCGACAGCAACTCTGTGCACAGCAAGGGACTGGTCGCGCTGGCCGGTTTGCGCTCGTTCCGCCCCGCCTGGAAGCGCACGATGCTCGGGACGGCTCAACGTTTCACCCAGGCGCTGCGCTCGGACGGGTATCGGTGCCTCTATTGCGGGTCGTCTGCTTCGATCCATCTCATGGATAAGACCCAGATGGCGGCGCTCGCGGCGGAGAGTGTGCCGCTGGATAGCCTGGCGCGCCACCCTTATCGCTTCTGGGTGTGGTGGAGATGCCACGGGTCGCAGGCTGATTCCTCCGAGCATAGCGGCCTCTTCGCCGCGAGCGATCTGGTCGCCTGGTCATGCATCGAGGTACAGCAATTCATGCGTGATCATCCGCACTGCGTCAGTGAACCTGAGCTGCTGGTAGAACACGCTGGCGTGCCCGCTCTCCGCCTGCAGATGGCTGACGCTACATGTGCCGCCCGCCTCACCGTGCTGGCCGACCGGCAGACGTTGCGGATTCTGGCCGTTCACTGATCCAGAAACCTGCAGACCCACAGACCCACAGACGCTCGTTTCGCTACGATGGTTCTCGTATGAGACACGGTCCGCAGCATGAGGGACCTTGATCGGCTCAGTGTACAAACCTCTCCTCCCCGTCCCCGTTCCCCGCTGGGCCGGGATAAGGTTTGCTAATAACTCTGGACTGGATATTCCCCTGTCAGGCTCCATAGCGCCACCGCCGTAGAGATGTTCGAGACCCTGGAGAGGCAGCGTAAAGCAAAGCGTCCCTCTCCACTGCTGGAGAAGGACGCCTTTGCATCGTGTTGCATCATCAGCGAGAGCTTCACCCAATGATGGCGGAAGCTAGCCCTGCATCGCGTTGAGCCGTGACTTGAGCGCGTTGTGCTCCTCGGTCATTGCCGCGGGCAGGTGGTCACCAAACTGCTGGAAGAACTCGCCCTGACTGGCCCACTCGTGCTCCCAGTCGTGCTTGTCGATGGTGAACAACTGCTCGACCGTCTCTGGAGCGAGATCGAGGCCGTCGAGGTTGATCGAGTCAGCGGTGGGAATGTGGCCAATCGCCGTTTCGCGGGCGCCAGCCGTGCCGCGAACGCGCCCAAGCATCCACATCAGCACGCGGATGTTCTGGCCAAATCCCGGCCAGAGGAAGCGCCCCTCGGCGTCCTTGCGGAACCAGTTGACATGGAAGATCGCCGGAGGATTGGTCAGCTTCTGGCCCATATTGAGCCAGTGGCCGAAGTAGTCGCCCATGTTGTAGCCACAGAAGGGGCGCATCGCCATCGGGTCGCGCCGGGTGATGCCCACTGCTCCGGTTGCGGCTGCGGTCGTCTCGGAGCCCATGCCCGCGCCGACGAAGACGCCATGCTGCCAGTTGAACGCCTGGTAGACTAGCGGCGCGACACGCGCGCGCCGTCCGCCAAAGATGAAGGCCGATATCGGCACGCCCTGCGGGTCCTCGCGGTGAGGCGAGATCGAGGGACACTGGCTCGCGGGCGACGTGAAGCGCGAGTTTGGATGGGCGGCGGGACCGTTGCCCGCCTCCCACGGCTTGCCGAGCCAGTCAATCGTGCCAGGAGGGGGCGTCTTGCTGTTCGGGTCGATGCCTTCCCACCAGGGCAGACCATCTGGCACGCGGGCGACATTGGTGAAGATCGTATTGCGCGAGAGCGAGGCCATCGCGTTGGGATTGGTCTCGACATTGGTTCCCGGCGCGACCCCAAAGAAGCCATTTTCGGGGTTGACGGCCCAGAGGCGACCATCTTCGCCGATGCGCATCCACGCGATATCGTCGCCGATGGTCCAGACCTTCCAGCCCTGGTCGGTGAGCGGCGAGACGAGCATCGCCAGATTGGTCTTGCCACAAGCGCTGGGGAAGGCGCCAGCCATGTAGGTGACGTTGCCATCGGGGTCCTGCAGGCCGAGGATCAGCATGTGCTCGGCCATCCAGCCATCTTTCCACCCCATCCAGCTTGCCAGCCGTAACGAGAGGCATTTCTTGCCCAGCAGCGCGTTGCCGCCATAGCCAGAGCCGATGCTCCAGATCAGGTTCTCTTCGGGGAAGTGCAGGATGAAGCGGCGGCTGGGATCGAGGTCGCCAATAGAGTGCAGGCCGGGCACGAACTCGCCGCCATTGGCCTTGAGCGCGTCCATCGCAATCGTGCCCATCCGCGTCATGATGCGCATGTTGGCGACGACATACGGGCTATCGGTGATCTCGATGCCCACCTTGGCATGCGGTGAGCCTGGGTTGCCCATCAGATAGGGGATGACATACATCGTCCGCCCCTGCATGCAGCCATCGAAGAGCTTGCCGACGCGCTCCTTTGCCTCCTGGGGATCCATCCAGTTGTTGTTTGGCCCAGCATCGTCGCGCCGCGTGGTGCAGATATAGGTGAGGTTTTCGGTGCGCGCGACGTCGTTGGGGTCGCTGCGGTGCAAGTACGAGTTGGGATAGGCACGATCGTTCATCTCGATCATCGTGCCATCGCGCAGCATCTGCGCGACCAGTTCCTCATATTCGCGGTCAGAGCCATCACACCAGACGATCCGATCTGGTCGGGTGCGGCGCGCAGCGTCTTCAACCCAGGCTTCAAGCGCTGTCAGCACTGGCATATGGGATACACACTCCTTCATCGTTGAGCGGTGCGTCACAGGGGCAACATCGCCTCGCGCGCACAATCGTTTCGGATCATCTTGCGTGATATGCTCAGGGGATGTTCCGCAGGATGAGTCTATTTGCCTGTTGTTCAGCCTACCATTAACTCGCCAAAATGCGCAAGCCAGCCCTACACGATACGCAGGCGGGCACCGAACGAACGCGTTCATGGGTTCATGTAAAGACAGCTACAGATACGGCCATAGACATATCATGAGCATACTACAAGATCGCACCATCATAACCGTAGCGATAATGATAATCGATGATAATAAGGAACGCTCACCCGCCGGGAGGGAGCCTGCGGGTGAGCGCTGGAACAGTAACTCTCACAAAGGCGAGTGGTGTAGCAAGCCATGAGCATTCGTTACTGTTCCTCGGCTGGATGATTCAGCAACTTCCGTGCCAGGGCAGGGAACCGCACCGCTGCGCGAACATACCAGCAATTCTTCCCCGTTGCGTATCTACAACTACAGCGTCTGAGCGCTAGCCTTCATTTGCTATGCTTGGAATATCACGACATCGCACGACGCAGTGATCTGAAAATCATCATGGCAAGCGGCAGTGGAGGCTCCATGCAAGATGCGCTCTACCGGGCTATGCAGGGCCTGGTCGCCGAATTGGAATCGCGTTTTCCCTATGCGGCTGCGCTCCTGAGTGGCCAGTCTGGTGTGCAGATTACCGATACAGGCCGCGAGCAGCAGGCCAATGAGGTCCCTCCAGAGCGGGGCATCGTCTTCACGGTCTACGATGGCCGCAGTTTCCTCGAATATGCCACCGGTACTCTCATGCCCGATGCGCTCGCGCGCGAGGTACGCGCCTGGGCGGCAGAGGTGCGCCCACGTTCCGGTGGCCCGGCGATTACTGGCGCGGGGTATGCCACGATTGCCGGGAATGGATGGCGGCGTTTCTCCACCACGACCACGAGCGGGCGAGATCCAGCCACTGTTCCGCTGAGCGAAAAACTGGCGCTGGTACGCGATCTCGGCGCGCGTGGCCGTGCGCTGGATCAGCGCGTCGTGCAGGTGCGGGCACAATATTCCGACACCAGCGAGCAGCGCGTCTACGTTGGGCGCGGGCGTCTGCTGGAGCAACACGTCACCCGGATGAGCATGACCGTGCTGATCGCGGTCTCCGATGGGCAGCAGGCGCGCTACCACTTCGCCCTGCGAGGTGGCACGGGAGGCTATGAGCTTGCCGAGATTCCGCCCGACGAGTTGGCGCAGACGGCAGAGGTCGCGCTCCGGCTGCTGAGCGCTGAGAGAATTACACCGGGTGAGTATGATGTCGTCACCGACCCAACCGTCTCCGGCGTAATCGCCCACGAGTGCTTCGGCCACGGCGTGGAGCTTGATCTCTTCCCCAAAGGTCGCGCGCTCGCGGCGCATTATCTCAACCGCCAGGTTGCCGCGCCGACTGTGCAGATGTACGATGATCCTGGTGTTGCGGGTGGCTATGGCTCCTATTTTTTCGATGACGAAGGCGAGCTGGCCCGTCCGACCCAGATTCTGCGTGACGGCGTGCTGGTACGCCCCATCAGCGATTTTTCGTCGGCCACATTCGCTCCGGGCATCCATACGGCCAATGGCCGCCGCCAGGATTACACGCGTAAGGTCTACGCGCGCATGAGCAACACCTTCTTTGCTCCTGGCACAAGCGAGGTGGCTGAGATGATTGGGGGCATCGAGCGGGGTATCTATCTGCGCATGGCTGAGAGTGGCATGGAAGATCCCGCGGGATGGGGTATCCAGGTGACGGCGCACTACGGCGAGGAAATCATCAACGGCGCGCGCACCGGGCGTCTCTTCTCTCCCATCGGCATCACTGGGTACGTCCCTGATCTGCTCCAGAGTATCTCGGCCATTGGCCGCGACTTTGCGCTTACTCCCGGCACCTGCGGCAAGGGACATAAGGAAATGGTGCCCGTGGCATCGGGTGGTCCACATCTGCGTATGAAAGCGAGGCTTGGCTGATGGCATTCCAGACAGGGGCCGCGACGACCAGGATGTCCGGGGCGGTCACGGTTCCAGACCAACTCGCAGAGACGCTGACGGCGACGCCAGGCGCCAGTGATTGGCAATGTGCCGTGCGGCGCGAGGAAGAGGCCCAGTTGTACCTTATCGGGTCGCGTGTGGAAGAGCAGCGTCAGGTGATGCGCGAGCAAACGCGCGTGACGCTCTTCAACGACCATCCTCCGGCCAGTGCCACTGGCGAGGGCGCCAGTCTGGCTCGTGGCTCGACGGTGCTGGCGCTCTCGGGCGAGGACCTGGCCGACGCCACACGGCTGGCAGCCCGGCTGCATGATGCTGTGGAGATGGCCCGGCTGACCGATAATCCTCCTTTCGCGCTGCCCGCAATGCCTGCCAGCGGATTCCCCGCCGTGCGTATCAACGACGACGAGATGGCTCGTGACCTCCCCGGCTCGCTGGAGGTCATCCGTGCCGTGCTGGAAGAAGCGGTCGCGGCGCAGCCAGGAGTGCGGCTGAGCAGCGCCGAGTTGTACGCGACGCGTGCCTCCACGGCGTTTCGCAATAGTCGCGGGCTTTCCGCCGCTTATGATGCCACACGCGTGTTCCTCGACCTCGCCCTGATCGCGAACATGGGCGACCAGGAGGCCGAGTTTCATGCCGCACTCTCGCGCCGCCGCCTGGCGGATTTGCAGATTGCCCGCACCATCGCCGTCTACGCCACCTATGCTCGTGATATGCTGCGCGCCAGACCTCCAACGACACACAGCGGCGCAGTGTTGTTGAGCGGCGACGCGCTCGGAACAGCATCGTCTCCCACGCTAGGCGGATTCGGCGGCTTCTTTACGCCGCTCGTCTTTCAGACATCGGGCCAGGCGGCGTTTCAACAGCTTTCACGTTGCGCGCCCGGAGCGCTCATCACCGGCGAGGAGCCGCGCGGCGACCGTCTGACGGTGAGCGCCGATGCGGTGCGTCCCTGGGCGACGAATACCGCGCCTTTTGACGATAACGGCGTCCCCGCGCGCGTGATGCCGCTCGTCGAGAATGGAGTGTTGCGGCGCTACTGGACGGACATTCGCTCGTCTGCCTGGCTGGGTGAATCCGAGCCGACCGGCAGGTTCGCTGGTCTCACCATCGCGCCCGGCACATGGCGGCTGGAGGATTTGCGGTCCGTGGCTGATGGACCGGTCTATGAGATCGTCGCGTTCTCGCTGATGATGCCGGACCCGATCACGGGCGACTTCGTGGCCGAGATACGCCTGGGCTACCGCCATGACGCGAACGGTGTCCATCCCATCAAAGGGGGATCACTCTCTGGCAACCTCTTCACCGCTTTCGGGGATGCGCGCCTTTCGGCCAGCACCTATAGCGATGGCGTCTATTATGGTCCGATGGCCATTCGCTTCGGCTCGCTCTCGATCGCCGGGGAATGACAATCAGTCGCTAGACGCATGCCGCCATGCCACGCGTGCCCTCTCTATGGCGCCTGCCTGCCATGAAATCCTGTGATACAATAAAGCGCCATTCTTGAACAGGGGTGAATACGGGGAGGAACGTGACTATGGGCGCCAACGCAACACCTGCGCGTGGCATGCGCGATCTACTTCCGCGTGAGGTGGAGCTGCGCGACGCGGTTACCGCGACCATTCTCAATTGTTACCAGCGCTACGGCTTCACTCGCATCGAGACGCCCGCGCTCGAACGCATCGAGATGCTGCTGAGCAGTGAGGGCGGGGAGAACGAGAAGCTGATCTACAAGGTGCTCAAACGTGGCGAAAAACTGAACCTGGCTCACCCCCAACTACGCGAGGACGACCTGGTAGACCTCGGGCTGCGTTATGACCTGACCGTGCCGCTGGCGCGCTACTACGCCAACAATGCCGCGAAGCTTCCCATGCCGTTCAAGTCGATTCAGATTGGCCCGGTTTGGCGTGCGGAGCGCCCGCAGGCGGGACGTTACCGCCAGTTTACGCAATGCGATATCGACATCCTGGGCGAGCCATCGGAGCTGGCGGAGATCGAGCTGGTCAGCGCGACGGCTGATGCCATTACCATGCTCGGCTTCACCGGATTTACCGTGCGCATCAATGACCGCCAGATTCTCTACAGCCTGGCCGCGAGCTGCGGTTTTTCGCCCGAGGACTTTGGCAGCGTCTTCATCACGCTGGATAAGCTGGATAAAGTTGGGCTGGATGGCGTGCGCGCCGAGCTGGAATCGAAGGGATTCGCCGCGGAGCCGATTGACCGCCTCATGGCGGTGCTCACGGCCTTCTCTATGGATCGCACGGACTTCGCTTCGACGCGCGCCGCGCTGCCCCCTGGTGTGCCCAATGAGCCACTAAATCGGCTGGAGCGTATCGTCAACGTCGTGAGCAGCCTGGCCGGAGAGCGCTTTACGCTGTTGTTCGATCCCACGCTCGTGCGCGGCATGGGGTATTACACCGGCCCCGTCTTCGAGATTGAAGCGCCGGGCTATAGTGGCTCCATTGCTGGTGGTGGGCGCTACGACAGAATGGTGGGCAAGCTGCTTGGGCGTGATGTTCCTGCCTGTGGCTTCTCCATTGGCTTCGAGCGGCTGATGCAGATTCTGGAAGAGCGTGGCTACACGCCGCCGGAGAGCACGAAGAAGCTGGCGCTCCTCTTCGACGCGGAAGCCGATGACCTGGCGCGTGTGCTGGCGACCGGCGCGGCGCTGCGCGAGGAGGGCTATGTCGTCAACATGCAGCCGCGTCAGAAGAAGATGCGCCGTCAGCTTGATGAATTGGCTGCCCAGGGCTACTCGCTGATGGCGCTCTATCGCGCGGGCGAGGCACTGCCAGAGATCAAGCCGCTCGAAGGGCACACATAGCCCACCTCTCATCGTTGGGCGAGTCCATCGACTGCGAAAACTCTTCTTTCCCTTCCCACAGCCACCCTTCCCCTTCTGGAGGAAGGGTTCTCCTATCCCTGTCAGGTAGCAGATCTGTGCACCAGGCTTCTTGCGCTAATTCCTGCGCTGCGATAAGGGTTTGACGCCAATGATACACTCGCATCATGTCGGGGCAAGGAGCACTGGCTTACTTATAGGTGAATGCGAATATCGTCCCATGCATGTCGCTGCAATACGTTATTAGCTGCAATACGTTATTAGTTGTGTACGCCGACGCGGAGTGGTTGAGAAAGCCTCGAAGATATTCGACAGGATGATCTGGGCAGCACATCAGAAGCGACCCGGGCGTGATTGATATCAGCTCGTCTGCAACGTGCAGGAATGTCTCTAGTTCGCAGTTATCGTAAGGGATTTCCGGGGTGGGTCTATGGAGCCTATGTGGCGCCCTCCCTGCCATATGCTGAGATGTGAAAAGAGCACTGCTCTGAAAAGACATACAAGAAAGGCAGTGTTGTGGATACAGTAAGAGACCCCCATCGTCCCTTGCGAGTCGCAATTGACGCTCATATGGTCGGAGAGCGCGAAACAGGTAATGAGACCTATATTCTGAATTTGATTCGGGGGTTAATGGCAATAGATGCGACATCTCAATATCTGCTGTACTCGCCGCACGTCGAGTCACTCAATGTTCTGGCGCCTCTGCCAGGGAACTTTGCCCCAGTGCGCGTGAGCTCCGCGCCTTCAGCCATTCGTATTCCATTTAGCCTCCCTGCCCGCGTTCAAGCTGATCGCCCTGATGTGCTGCATGTTACGTACATCGCGCCACCAGTTGTCTCAGCACATGTCGTTGCCACGGTTCACGATATCTCGTATGAACTATTCCCGCGAGCGTTTTCTTCGCGTGACAGGGTCATTCTGAAGACGCTTGTGCCGCAGACACTGCGGAAGGCAGACGCAATTATTACCGTGTCTGAGAGTTCCAAGCGCGATATTGTGCGTCACTATGGCACGCCTGAAGAGAAGATCACCGTGGTGTATCAGCCAGTAGCGCCCGTTTTTCGCGTACTTCCGAGAGACGACGCGCTCAAAGCGCGTCTCGCCCGTTACAACATTCGGGAGCCATACATTTTGGCGGTAGGTAACCTCGAACCGCGGAAGAACCTCAACCGCCTCATACTGGCATATGCGCGTCTGCTCAGTATCGGCACATATAACGGGAGTCTTGTGCTCGTGGGTAAGAGCAAGAGCAAGTGGCCAGAGTCAACGCTCTTCCGTCTTGTCCGTGAGTTGGGGCTCGATAGTCGTGTCCACTTCACAGGCTATGTGTCAGACGAGGATCTGGTAGCGCTCTATAACGGCGCGGATGTATTCGTATATCCATCGCTCTACGAGGGGTTTGGTCTCCCGCCGTTGGAGGCAATGGCGTGTGGTTGCCCCGTTGTCGCAAGTGATACCTCCTCTCTACCGGAGGTTGTGGGATCCGCGGGACTTCTCGCGCGACCACAATCGGAGGACGCTATTGCCTGGGCCGTCTCACGACTCCTGCTTGACCCGGGATTGCGCCAGACATTGATCGAACGTGGACTCCAGCAGGTGCAGCGGTTCTCTATGCTAGCGGCTGCGAAACAAACGTTGCAGATCTATGAACGGGTTGCGGGTTGGAGCGGCGAGGCATCTACACGCGTGGCCCCAGGGGCCGAACTCAATCAGAGGTGGGGTTTCTCTCAGTGAGAGATGCTAGTTCGCCGGGACAACCAGACTCGGCCACTAGAGAAGATCATAGTGGTGGGTCACGGTCCCATACTCCCAGCCGCCAGCAGGCTGCCCTTACTGCTCCAGAACAGAGTCAGGTGCGCTCCTGGCGTAACATAACAGGCGCCTGGCGCGCGAGCAAGTTGCCGGGACAGATAACAGGTACTATCAAGGCGGTCGGGAACTCCTCTGCCATAATCCTGGCACAACTTGTCAACAGAGCGAGCATGTATATCGCCTTCCTGATCGCATCGCTCGCGCTGCCCCTGTTTGACTTCGGACTGTATACGCTTGTGCTCGCCATGAAGGAGATTCTAAACGCAATCGCCACATTCGGGCTGGATCAGGTATTAATCCGCCTGCTTGCCCGGGTCGATTCACTCGGGGCGCGCAAGCGTCTGCTCCGCGACGCGGTCGTGCTTAAGCTCCTATGTTCCGCGATTGCCGGAGCAATCCTTCTCGACGGGATGCTGTGGCTGGGGGTGAGCAACGACCTTGTGCTCGGCTCGGCGATCATGATGGCAGACCTGATCCTCGCCAGTGTATCGTCGAGTCTGACGAGTTACTATCAGGCGCGCTTATTATCCTCGACTCCTACCACACTCCAGGCTATCGCGCGAACAGCGTACCTGATCGGATTAGTGGCCGTCGCGCTTCTGGGAGCCTCGTGGCTAGTATGGCTGGATATCCTTCTGCTGTCGGACGCGTTATTGTGCCTATTGCTCGCGTGGAAACTCGGACGCCATCTCGGTGGAGTCGTTGCTGTTCCGACGCCGTATCGCACTCAGATGTTCTTCGAAGCGATTCCGCTTGGCATTGCCTCGATTGGCGTGCTGCTCTATTCACGCATTGATACCATACTGATCGCGCACCTGCGCACCGTGACTGAGGTCGCATACTATAGCGCATCATACAAGCTAGCAGAGACGCCATTAGTGGTCATGACAGGCATTTCCGCGACGGTCTTGCCGCTGGTAAGCAGCCTGACCATGATGCCGGACCAGCGGCGACGCATTGCTGATACGGCGGTCCGCTCGTTGCGCTATACCTATGCCTTATCCCTCATTGCCGCAGTGACGGTGACGTTCTTCGCTCGCCAGATAGTCAGTCTCATCTATGGCGACCGTTTTGCGCAGATTGTGCCAGCGGTAGTCATCTTGATCTGGGGAACCGTTGCCATGGCTTCGAACAGTGTCACTGCCTCAATATATACCGCCCTGAAGTATCAGCGGTTGCTCATGTTGGTTGTCGGCGCGAACCTCCTCGTGAATCTGGGTGTGAATCTCTGGGCGATTCCACACTGGGGATACTTTGGCAGTGCGGTGGCAACCACAGCCACTGAGGGCTTCAACACCCTGGTTCAGATCTCTGTCTTGTGCTGGTTGCTGCGCTGGGGGCGGCTTGCTTTCACTACTGTGTTTGCCGTTGTCGTTGGCGGCGGGAGCATCACCGTATACTTCTTAACAAACGGGCAACCATCGCCGATTCTTGGAGCGCAGGTACTGGCCCTGCTTGTCGCCCTTCTCCTGGTTTTTCGGCTGGTGACACGAGATGATGCGCATCGGCTGCGCGGGGCACTGGCGCGTGTCCTCTCGCGGCGGCGCTCACTCGGGACGGCACGGTGAGCGCAAACGATCCTAATCAATCATCTGTGAGGGAAGTGAAGGCGATGCAGGCTCCGAAGCGTGTGAATCTGCTGGGTGACATGGGGATACCTCGCAAAAAACACCGTCAGCTAATACCTCGCCTGGGCGACCAGGGATGTCTTCTCGGTCTCATGTTCGCCCTGATGTTGATGGTTGGCGCTATGTCAGCTGGTGTGATGGTGGGCAGGTTCAACGGGATCGCGTTGTTGATTCCACTGCTTCTCGCTGTCTGCCTTGGAGCAGGTGTCATCTCGCCTCCAGTCGCGCTGGCGTTCATGTTCTTCAGCATTCTCACAGAAGGATACCAGCCAAGCCTCTTCGTAAGCGGCGCGGTCCACTTTCGACTCGATGAACTAGTCGCTACAGCAGTTGCCATTGGGGCCGTGATACGCTACAGCCGAACTGGCATGGGAACCCTTTCGCGGCTCTTGCGCTCCGTACCCGGGCTTATCCCGCTTGTGCTGTTCATTCTCTATAACATTGCGGTAACAGTGCTTGGGCGGAAGAATGTCGGCTATGGTTTCTCCCTGATCGCGGAACTGGCCGCGGGTGTATTGGGTTACGTTGCGATCGTCTTGTTCATGAGCGAGATTAAGCATCCGAGTGATATCCTTCTGCCGCTGCTATTAGGCGCTGATGCTGAGGTGTTTTTCGGGCTAGGCGCCATTGCGGTGAGCAACTTGCTCAATATATCGAGCGGGTTAGGCGTCCTCCGCGATCCAGGCACCCTTCTACTTGCCCCATATGGAACGTTCATCGAGCCTAACTTCTTTGGTGACTATCTAGCCGCAATCGCAATCATTGTGGCCGCCCTCTTGCTGTATATGTTCGTTCGGCGACACCGCTCGAAAGGTATCGCCCTGGCATTGTTGGGGCTCTTAGGCACTTTGATTGCGGGAGTGCTGGCGAGTCTTACACGGGCTTCGTGGTTTGGGTTCGCGTTCGGACTCGCTATTGTACTCCTGAGTTGGCGAGCTGGCCGAAGTCGAGATGAGGACGCCGCCACACGTGCTAAGGCAAGAACGCGCAGCAGTCATTTGTTGCGGAACAGTCTGATTGCTGGAGTCGCCGTTTTGACGGTGATAGGTGGAGTTGTCCTCTTTCTACACTTCACGAAACAAGGGGCAGCGCTTGCCGTACGCTTCTCTCATTTGGTCGATTTTAGCAGTGGCTCAGGGGGAGGGCGGATCAAGGTCCTACAACTCGTTGTAGATGATTGGCTGCACCGACCGATTCTGGGGCTGGGAACGGGCAGCTTCACTGGGCACCTTCCGAATGTACAGCCCAGCGACCATACCTGGATCTATTCCATGGGCCTCTCCATCCTCCACGACTCCGGCATTGTCGGTGTGCTTATCTTCCTGGCTTTCGTTTGGCAACTCTATCGTGCGTTATGGCGAACCATCGTTGATGTGCCAACGTCATCTGCTCGTGCACTGGCAATCGGAGCCTTGGGCGCAGCAACGTGCTTGTTGTTTGCTGCTCAATCTACAAGCAGCATGTATCTTATGCTCCTCTGGGCATTTCTTGGCCTCGCAGCCAGCATGCCTGTGCTTTGTGCCACAGATTCCTGGCATCGCTCAATTCTGGTGGGGCCCGCTGTCGTGTTCCGTCTCCCTGAAGGGGAACAGGCGGCAGCCGATAGCGTGATCCATCCGGCATCCGCTGCATCAGGCAATATGCAGGCTCAGCGCGGGCATGTGCTGCACATCTATGATACTGGCATGCTGGGTGGCATGCAGCGTACCCTGCTAGCGATTGCTCGCGGATTGACGAAGCATGGGTGGACCTCAACAGCGCTTTGCGGCAATGATGGGCCGCTCGCCGACGATCTCAGGAAAGCTGGCATTCGAGCAATCGCTCTGCCGATTGCAGGTACACGCCGATTTGTGCTCTCCTTCCCTCGCCTGTATACGCAGATACGACGGGTCAGGCCTGATGTCGTGATTGTCTATGGAGTTGTGACAGGCTGCATTGGTGGATTGGCCGCCCGTATGGCGGGCGTGCCTCATGTTGTGTACCAGTCAGGGGACCCCGCGTATTACTACAACTGGACGGCCTTGAAGCGGCTGCGCAATACACTCGTGGAGCGTATTGCTTGTGGCTGCGCCTCCGCAGTCTGGTGCATCTCCCGCGAGAATCTCCAGCTCTACCTCGCACACAGGCCTGCGCTTCCATACAAGTTCGTCGAGATACCCCTCTCCGTGTCGCAGAGCCTCATCGAGCGGCTGCCTACCGAAGGTATTACGATACCCACCAGCTCTGGCGGTGCCCCGCTCGCGGCAGACTATGTTCCAGCACTGCGAACGCAGCTGGGACTTTGGCCGCAGGAACGCGTGATTGGCTTTGTTGGACGCCTCGCGCCAGAGAAAGGGGTAGATGTGCTGCTGCAGGCATATGCGCGGGTAGTGGCTGACTTGCCAAACACACTACTGATGCTGGTCGGGGAGGGGCCGGAGCGGGAAGCGCTGCAGCGGCAGGCGCAGCAACTGGGGCTGGGGCAGCGGGTGCTCTTTCTCGGCGCTCAGCGCGACGTCGTCCCCTTCTATCTGCTCTCTGAGGTAATCGTTGTGCCCTCCTACCGGGAAACATTTGGTCTCGTAGGCATCGAAGCAATGGCGGCTGGCCGTCCGGTTATCGCCTCCTGGGTCGGTGGGATGGCGGAAGCTGTCATTGACGGAGAGTGTGGGCGGCTGGTGCCGCCAGGGGATGCGGCGGCGTTGGCCTCTGCCATCCAGTGGGTGCTGCAAGAGCCCGAGCGTGCGCGTGAACTGGGACGCAACGCCCAGCGGCGTGCCCTGGCTGAATACAGCGAAGATGTGATGGCAGCGCGTGTGCATATGCTCCTGGATATCCTCGCGACTCTGGAAGCGCCGCCCTGGCAGTCGCATCGCATAGCGCGAAAACGAACGCTGGACCGGTCACTTCGCCATGTCCTGCATATTCTGGACACAGGTGTCATTGGGGGAGGCCCACGCCTCTTGATGTCTGCAGCGCGCGGGATGCAGACACAAAACTGGACGTCATCGGTCATTTGTGCTGATGATGGCCCACTTGCGTCCGATTTGCGCGATGCGGGTATTGAGACCGAAGCCCTCCCGATTGCAGGACAGTTCCGCTTCTTGCGTAGCCTTCCCGGTTTGATCTGGCGTATTCGTCGCCAGCGCCCTGACGTTGTGATCGTGTACGGTCCGATTGCTGGCTGCCTTGGCGGATTGGCAGCGCGTCTGGCTGGCGTTCAGGGGGTCGTCTATGAGGCTGGGTATCCATCGTACTACGCGGATCGAGGAGTGTGGCGGCGCGTGCGCAACGCTGTCGTGGAAAGAATCAGTTGCAGCTGTGCCGGCGTGGTGTGGTGTAAATCGACTGCCGATGTGGAGATGTATCAACGGCGCAAGGCGGCCCGTGGCAGCAAGTTTCAGCTTGTGCCCAACTGCGTCTCAAACGATCTGCTTCAGCGTTTTGCCGAATGGTCGCCAGTGGAACACTCCAGCATAGAAAGACTGCGGGAACAGGTAGGATTGGGGCCGCAAGAGCGTGTGATTGGCTTTGTGGGGCGTTTCATGCCTTGGAAGGGCGTGGACGTGCTGTTGCGGGCGTATGCCGAGGTAGCATCGCGCGTGCCGCAGACGCGCTTGCTGCTGGTCGGGGAGGGGCCGGAGCGGGAAGCGCTGCAGCGGCAGGCGCAGCAGCTGGGGCTGGGGCAGCGGGTGCTCTTTCTCGGCGCTCAGCGCGACGTCGTCCCCTTCTATCTGCTCTCTGAGGTGCTCGTTGTCCCCTCCATATACGAACCGTTCGGAAATGTGGCGGTAGAGGCGATGGCGGCTGGTCGCCCTGTCGTGGCTTCGCGTGTAGGCGGACTTGCCGATACCGTGATTGACGGGGAGTGTGGCCGGCTGGTGCCGCCGGGGGATGCGGCAGCGTTGGCGGCAGCGCTCGTCTGGCTGCTGCAAGAGCCCGAACGTGCGCGTGAGTTGGGACGCAATGGTCAGCGGCGTGCCCTGGCTGAATACACAGAGGCGCGCCTGGCCGAGCGCTTGAACAGGCTTGCCCGCGCAGCACTGCATGCTTGATGCCAGCGGTAGAAACCGGTATTCGGTCAAAGGGATGGGCTTGCCAGTGACTTTGTTGGGGACGCCAGGCGGGGTAGCGATGCTTATGCAGGCGTGTTCTATGCCGTCTGATGAAATGGCAGCATCTATAACGGGATGGCATCAGGCTGTATCTCTGGCGAGATCAGCGCTTCCTTTCGATGAGATAGAGATGAGATAGAGAGGAATAGATCGCGAGGCGATACGCTTCGCCGTCTGCTAGCCAATTGGTCATGCGTGCGTATGCAATGGAGTGGGGTTTGGGTAGGCTGCATGTTACAGATGGTAGCGAGGAGCGTTATCTTTACAGTAGAGTCGATCTCTCGAGAGAGGGTTTGTGCTGGGGAGATCAACGCTCACGCATCGTATAGATCTGTCGCCGCGAGGCTCATCGCAGCTCAGAGGCCCGGGTAATTCCATGATCTGGGCCATGGAATGCCGCTCTGTGTGGATGTTCGCGCTGGGCTTGTTCATGAGTATTGACAGTCGGAGGGGCACATACCTATGAGCGATAACTACGGCTACGGGCAGGGGAACAGGTATCCAGGGCAGCCACGACGACGGCCCGCGGACGAGACGGATCCGCAGCGAGCGGTAAACTTCCTGGAGGAAGCGACTGGCGATCAGAGCCGGCGCAAGTTCTTACGTGCCGCCGTAATGTCTGGCGTGGGTGTCGCCGCGGTCGGCGCCACGGCGGGTGTCGCCGCTGCCTGCCAGAAGTT
>DASUWS010000117.1:0-5327 GCA_036378295.1 Ktedonobacterales bacterium | reverse complement strand
CGCAAACATGCGATCGAAGTGCGCATCCATCTCGCGGTCGCCCGCAAAAGCATGCGCAGCGCGCGGGTTGACCTGAACCAGCTCATAGGCAAGGAACCCACGGAGTGAGAGCATATCTTCAATCACTTGCCAGCGCTGCTGTGCGCTCAGTCGCCCAAGCATGCCGGACCCGCTCGTCTCCATCTCGGCCCAATCGATCGCACCCGGAGCGGAGAAGACAACCTTCTCGACGTGTTCAGCATGCTCGGCCAGGTACGTAGCGGCGATAGTGCCGCCCCATGAGTGGCCGATGAGAATGACACGTTCGGCCCCAATGCGCTGGCGGATCGCCTCCAGGTCCGCCACATGTCGCGCGATGGTATATTGGGTTGGATCATCCAGACGCGGGGAGAGTCCCGCTCCGGTCTGGTCGTACAGATAGACATCGTAGCCATACTGCGACAGGCGTCCAAAGAAACGGGCATCTTCAGCCATCATTGGCACGCCTGGCCCGCCGTGCACGAAGATGATCGGCGTCGGTTTCGGCACTCCCACTGCCGGAATCTTGACGTAGGCAATGCGCGAGCCAGTTGGCAGATCCCAGAAGCGCTGGCCCGGCACGGCTGCGGCTGGAACGACTGGGTCGTGCAGTGGAACGAGCAGCGCGATTGCCACGAGGATAGCAAGGGCAGCCTCCACGCTCCAAACGCTGAGTCGCCAGCGTCTCCGGCGTGATGCAGCCAGTCTCCGCGTAGCCAGAGCGGCGCTCCCTGTCGCGATGAGGGCAAATGCCACCAGCCCCGAGAGGAGGAAGAGCGCGGGCGCGTCAGAGAGCGCTGCCACACCGAGGATTGCGCCCGCTCCCGCAAGCAGGCCAAGCAGCAGGCCGAGACCGATAAGACCCACGCGTCCCCATGTTACCCATATCTTCGAGTGCGTAAACTGGTGAAGCATCTGGCATCTCCTCAATCAAGGCACTTCCCGCGTACCGTCTCACTTCTATCGCTCTATCACCCACATCATGCGCAGCGGTCCTGGCTCCATATCGGCATGGAGATCTATTTCTGTTGCCCCTCGCCGGCCGGCCGCAATTGTGTTAGTATCATTAACGTTATGTTATTAATACTAACATCAAATTTGCGCCGACAACAACCTCAGCGATGAGATGCATATCCAGGCTTCGATGAAGGTTGGTAAACAGTGAGAGGGCAGCCGCTCACGCCGGAGTCAGCCCCTCTTCCAGGGCAGAGATGGCGGGCAGGCAGCGTAGAACGCGTGGCCAGCGGGCGTCGGAATCGGCGTCGGATAAGAACGCACTGAAAGCCTCTGGCTGGTAACGAACATTTGTCTGTCGCACAGTCATATCACAAACGATTGTTTTGATGAACTGGCACCTTGAAAATAAATGTGCGGCGAAACTATAATGAATGGTGTACGGTTTACTACTATAGCGGCCTAGAAATCTCTCTGTGAAGTCTGAGCGTGATGTGGGATGAGAGGATGCCATGGCAACTCGTGATGAACTTCTGGCCATGCTTGAAGCTACCGGACCCGCGCTCCAGCGGCTAGCTGGCAATCTGGATGATGCCGCGCTCGACTTTCGTCCGGCGCCAGATGCCTGGAACATCCGCGAGGTGCTGGCGCATCTGGTAGATGACGAGGCGTTCATCATGCGGCAACGCCTGGCGCGCATCGTCAAAGAGGAGCGGCCACATCTGGAGCCGCACGACGAGCAGCAGTGGTATGCCAGCCGCAACACCACCCGCGACGGGCGCGACGTGCTGCTGGGCGATTTTCAGGTTCAGCGGGCGGCGAGTCTCAACGCCCTGCGATTGCTTCGCCCGTCTGACTGGCAGCGGGTGGGCTTTCAGCCAGAAATTGGCGAATTCACCGCCGACGTCTGGCTCGAACACTGGGCTGATCACGACACCGTCCATCTCAACCAGATCGAAGAAACGTTACGCGTCTATCAACAGCAATAGCAACCACCCAATACATTCAACTGATTGCGGAAGAACCGGAAAGGATTGACAACCATGGAGGCGCTTCTTCTGGCCCTAGGCGTGACCGGGGCACTTGCGCTACTAGACCTCGCGGCGATGCGCTGGGGTGCAGATAGCCGCGACAAGGGCGACGTACCCCAGTGGCTGCATCGCCATCCGCGCACCAGCATCTAAGCGCATCTACACATTTGGAACCGTTCTATTGTCCCCTACAGTGGCCCCGCAAACGATCAGCGGGGCCATCGCATATTCTCCTCGCGCTCGCGTCGCCAGACCCGCAGACCATCCCATAAGAAAACGCACGCCGCCGCAGTTGCGAAAAACAGTGCGAGCGTCTGTACAACACGATCCGGAAAGATGCCGTACGCCGTGAGATCAGGAATGCTGAACTCCATTCCCAGGAACCAATTCATACCAAAGACGACCAGACACAGGTGTAGCACGGCATCATGGATGCACTACCCCGCCACGAGCAGCGCGACTATGCCCCATGCATGGCGTTTCGCCACCGATGGTTTCATCATCATCAACGCCCCTTCCGTTGGCATCGCCCCTCGCATCATCTCGCCCACGCGAGCGCACTTTCACGCGCCTGCGGCATGCTCCGCTACTAAGAAACGCAGGTAGCCCTCTCCGGCCCATCACAATCCATATCTGAATCAGCCAATCAGCCATCTATCAGATCGCAGTCGCTGCGTTACCTCGCTGCGCGCGTCGCCGCCTCCACCACGAGCGGACCAGCTTGATGATCTCGAACCACAGGATGCTCGAAATACCCGCGATCAGGCAGATGAGCAGATCTGTTGGGTGCAGGAAGGCGAACCCGAAGATAGAGCGCAGGAAGGGGATATAGAGCACCAGTGCCAGCAGCAACAGCGTTAGCCCGATGATGCCCCAGAGGGCCAGGTTGCGGGTGCGTAGCGTCGCGAGGATGGTGCGGGTCTGCGACCGATCTGCCAGCACCAGCGCCAGATTGGCGATGACGAGCGAGGTGAAGGTGAGCGCGCGAGCCTCGGCGGCGGACGAGCCAAGGGTAAGCGAGATACGGAAGACGGCGAGCACGATGATAAAGATGCTCGCTCCTTGGAGCAGGCTGAGTCCTGTGGTGGCCCGTGTGAACAGTGGAACGCCGGGGTCACGTGGAGGCCGGAGCATGATACCTTTCTCCTCCGGTTCCGCCTCGAACGCGATCGAGCTGACCGGATCAATGATCAACTCCAGGAAGACGATCTGGACGGGCATCAGCACGAGCGGCCAGCCGAACAGCACCGGCAGCAGCGCTATCCCGGCCACCGGGACGTGGACCGCCAGGACATAGCCCATCGCTTTGCGCAGATTATCGAAGATGCGACGGCCCATGCGTACGGCGCGCACAATGGAGGAGAAATCGTCGTCGAGCAGCACCAGCGCCCCTGCCTCGCGCGCGACATCCGTCCCGCGGCCACCCATCGCGATACCGATGTGCGCCGCCTTGAGCGCGGGCGCATCATTCACTCCATCCCCGGTCATCGCCACGATATCGCCGTCCGCCTTGAGCGCCTCGACCAGACGGAGTTTCTGTTCTGGCACGACCCGCGCGAAGATGCTGGTGTGCTTGATGCGTGCGCGCAACTTTTCGTCATCCATCTCGCGCAGCATCGGCCCGGTGATAACCTGCTCAGGATCGCGCAGACCAATCTCTCTGGCAATCGCCTGCGCTGTGCCGGGATAGTCGCCCGTGATCATCACGACACGCACACCGGCGCCATAGCATTCTTGAACAGCGGCCGGAACCTCAGGGCGAATGGGGTCGGCCAGGCCAATCAGCCCGACCAGCATGAATGCGAAGCCCTGCGGTCGCTCCGGCAAATCCGCCGTGTCGCTGGCCGCCCGCGCGACGCCGAGCACGCGCAGCCCGTCTCCCACCATAAGCGCAACCTGCTCCATCAGTGCGGCGTGGTCATCGGGATGCAGGTGGCACAACGCGGCAATGGCTTCGGGCGCGCCCTTCGCCGCAACAATCAGGCGATTACTCTCTGGCGGCGCCCAGACACGCGTGACTGCCAGGAGTTCCGGCGACAGTGGATACTCGCGTACGAGCTTCCAGCCTATACTCAGCTGGTCATGATCTGGCAACGCGGTGTCAGCGAACGCCACAATCGCTTTCTCCATGGGATCGAAAGGGTCGCTCTGGCTCGAAAGCACGCCATATTTGGCCAGTGCGCGGAACGCTTCTGGAATGGGCTGCTGTGCATGCCGCGCGATGTCGAACGAGACGCCTCCGGCATCTGTGGCGTAGAGATCCTGAACACGCATGCGGTTCTGCGTCAGCGTCCCCGTTTTGTCCACGCACAGAACCGTCGCCGCGCCCAGTGTCTCGACAGTGGGCACGCGCCGGGTCAGCACACGATTCTGTGCAAGCCGCCATGCCCCCAACGCCAGAAATACCGTGAGCACGACCGGGATCTCTTCGGGTAACACCGACATTGCCAGCGCGATGCCCGCAAGCACCCCATCGAGCCATTGGCCACGAATCAGCCCGTATGCCACGACGAGCACAGCGCAGAGAGAGAGTCCCCAGACCGCCATGATACGCACGAGACGGCCGGTTTCTCGCTGGAGCGGTGTTTGCTCGGTCTGCACCTGCTGAAGCGCTCGACCGATCTGTCCCATCGCGCTCCTGGGACCCGTCGCGAGCACCTCAGCGACGCCACGCCCCTGTACGATCAGGGTGCCGGAGTAGACGTACGGCTGGTCGTCGCCTCCAGGCTGCCGCATCGCTTCCGTGCCAGCCCCAGTCCCTGCTCCCGCTACCGATGCGGGAAGCGGCACCTTGCGCACGGGCACAGACTCACCAGTCAGCAGCGACTCGTCAGCGGTGAGATTGACTCCCATGCGCAAGATCGCGTCGGCTGGTACACGATCGCCCTCCGCCAGCACTACCGCGTCCCCGCGCACGACGTCGCGGCCCGCAATGCGCTGCTGCTCGCCATCGCGGATGACCAGCGCTCGCGGGCTGGAGAGGTCGCGCAACGCTTCGAGCGCGCGCTCGGTCCTGCGCTCCTGATAGAAGGTGATGCCAATGATCAGGAAGACCGAGGCCAACAACGCCACCGCCTCGTTGAAGTCCCCCAGGATGAGGTAGACCGCGCCACCCGCGATGAGCAGGAGGAACATCGGCTCGCGCACGACCTCGAACATGATAGTGAAGATGTTGCGCCTGCCCGCGGACGGTAGCTCGTTGTAGCCCTCCTGCCGCAGCCGCTCCGCGACCTGTTGCCCGGTCAACCCCCGTATGTCCCTGGTACTGACATCCTGTACGACCATCGCGTCACCTTCCAGGTCTCATCGGGCCCGCCGCCAGCG
>DASUWS010000116.1:0-5759 GCA_036378295.1 Ktedonobacterales bacterium | reverse complement strand
CAAAGAAATCACCAAGCTGATTCGCGATAGCTTCCCCAAGGTGAAGGGCCAGATTCAGGGCGATTCAGTGCGCGTCGTTGGCAAGAGCCGCGACGATCTCCAGGGAGTTATTGCCGCCCTCAAAGCAAAGGACTATGCCGTTCCACTGCAATTCATCAACTATCGCGGGTAACCCATGCCATGCCTACGCGCCAGGCATAAGGAAAACGTGCTTCTGCCGGTACGATAGTACCATACAGCATGCATGTGCTCGCGTCGCTTGTTTTCCGCAGTCTGGCATCTACGCCTGTTTGTACTTCGCCCTGTTGAATACCGAGGTCTAGAGCCATGTTATACTGAGCGCCGGGCGACCTTTTGCTTCGGTGGCTTCGCGTGGGACGGATGGGAGCCTGATCCGGGGTACTGAAGCTCGTACGCGGTGGTCCTGCCCGTTGTCGCCCATTATTCCTGGAATCTCTCAATAGCCGCGTTCGATGGCGTATCCTGGAAGTACCTGAGAAAGTCAGGCCGCAGACGTGCGCAACGCGTTTTGGGCTCATCCACCCCGTGATGCAGGGGTGTGGAGAAGCAGAAGGCGTTCAGATGGGAAGTTGAAGCATGGGCAGAAGAGGTTCTTCTGGTGATTGGGGCGACCCACGAGATATATCTGGCTCGCGTTCGGGACGCGGCTGGCCACAGGATGGTGGCCGGCGCCCCGGAGGCCGTCCGCGTGTGAGTGGCCCGCAAGTTGGGGCGGCGCTGCGTGAGGCGCAACAGCTTCAGCAGGAAGGGCAACTAGAAGAAGCTGTTCTCGTCTGTGAGGATCTGCTGCAAGCGGGCGTTGACCGCTCAGATGTGCATTACTTCCTCGGCTGGCTCTATCAGGAATCCGACCGCTGGGAGGAAGCCGCCGAGCAGTTCGACCTGCTCCTGGATGATCCCGAATACGCGCTCTCCTGCTACTACGCCCTGGGACAGTGCTTCCGCGCGATGGGCAACCTGGAAGAAGCCGCTCGCTACTTCGATGAGGCGGTTGATCGCGTCAACCTCGACGCGCTGACGCTGGAGGAAGTGGATCAACTGCTCCAGCTCTGTCAGGAGGCCGCCGAAGCGCATCGTGAAATGCGCGATTTGGAAGGCGCTGAGACGGTCTTCTCGGCGCTCTTGGGCTTCCTGCGCAGTCAAGGATGGCAGGAGCAGGTCGATGAAGTCGAGCGGATGATGCACGACGTGCTGGGGACGACTCCACAGCCGCCGCGACGCCGGAGCCCAACCGCGGGGGGCGGCGCTCCCGGCAGGATTCCGCAACGTGGCAAGGGCAGCATGCGGCAGGGTGGTCCGGGCGCTTCCGGGCGCGATATGCCCATGTCTGGCGAGAACCCGATGGGTGGTGCATCAGCAAGCGCCATGCGTGTTCCGGTCAACTCTGACTTCCTCTCGGATGAGGGTCCACCCCCAATGGGCGCTCCCGGCGCGAATGGCGGGATGAGCCTGCCCGGCATGAACGGGGGAATGGGAGCCTCGTCCCTGAGAGGGGGAATGGGCGCGTCGGGTATGAACGGTATGAACGGCGGAATGGGTGTGCCCGGCGTGAACGGGGCCGTCGGCGGTGGGATGAGCGCGCTGATCGGAGGCGGCGCGGGTCTCTCGAATGTCTACAGCGGAACGCCTGCCGCTGGCGGCGATCACCTGGCCCAGTTGATCAATTCGCTCAGCATGGCCGGGAGCGGGCGTGCGAGTCTCATGGGACTGCCGGAGCCGTTGCGCTCGCAGGTCTCTCAGGCCGTGCGCAGCATCGAGAATTACGTCGCGCATGGTTTGCTCACGGCGGCCATCGAAGAGTGCATGCGGGTCATGGAGCTTGCGCCACAATACCTCGACGTGCATCTCTTGCTCGGTGAGATTTACGTGCGTCAGGGCAAGACCGAACAGGCTGTCGCCAAGTACGCGGTGCTGGTGGAGACCTATCTGGCGAGCGGGCGCATTGATGATGCCATCGCCACCTTCCGGCGTATTCTGCAACTGGAGCCGAGCAATCTGACGTATCGCGTCAAGCTGATCGAGCTGCTGGTCCGGCAGGGACGCACCGACGAAGCGCTCGTCGAGCGGATCGCCGCCGCGGATGCGTATCTGCGCATGGGGTACGCTGACCGCGCCATTGGCGAGTATGAGCAGGCGCTGATGGTGCAGCCAAATAACATTCAGGTGCGGCTGAGCTACGGGCAGGCGCTGATGAAGGCCGGGCGCGTTGCACAGGCAGCCGGTGAGATGCAACGGGTGTTGCAGATCGACCCGACGAACGTACGCGCGCTGGCAAGCTGGCAGATGGCGCTAGCGACGGGCGCGATTGCCTCGCCCGCCATCAGTACGCCGGGCACCAATTCCAGCCGGGCCTCAGCTCTGGAGGTGCTGGGGCGGTTACTGACGGCTCTACGCGCCGAGCATTTCGCGAGCTATAGTGACATCGCTCG
Organism: Ktedonobacterales bacterium; assembly: GCA_036378295.1. Classification (GTDB taxonomy): domain Bacteria; phylum Chloroflexota; class Ktedonobacteria; order Ktedonobacterales; family JADMIN01; genus DAHUXT01. The sequence continues at coordinate 3,309 of DASUWS010000116.1, read as the reverse complement.
TGACTATCTTCAGGCCGTGGAGATTGGCCCATCCAATCCCGACTTGCGGTACGCGCTGGGGCAGATCCATCTCGTCACAGGGCGCTACCAGGAGGCACTGACCTGTTTCCAGCCGGTAGCCGCCGCTCCGGGCCTGGAAGTCCTGGCGCACTACGGCGCGGGCCAGGCGCTCCTCATGGCGGGCGACCCGCAGAGCGCGGCGGCGGCGGTGAACGAGCTGGAGGAGGCGTCTGCGCTGGTTCGCCGCGCGCCACCCGACCCTGCTGTCTGGATGGCGCGTCCTCGCCTGGATGGCGAAGAACAGCTCAATCCGGAGATGGAAGTTGCGCTGCTGCTCTCGCGAGCATATCAGCTTTCAGGTCAGGCTCCGCGGTCAAAGGCATTGCTCGACTCGGTGCAGCGGCAACGATCCGTCAACGACGAGGTCTATCAGGCGCTGGCACAGATTGCCGCGCGCCAGGGTGATCCGCAGGGGCAGTTACAGGAGTACGCCAAGCTGGCTCGCCACTATCGCGGCAACCGGCAATTGGAGAATGCCATCGCGGTGCTGCGGGAGATGGCGGGCATCGCCCCGGATGATCCCGCGGTTCATAGCGAGTTGGCGGAACTCCAGATCACGCGGGGCATGTTGGACGATGGCCTGTCGGAGTATCGCCAGCTTGCGGATATTCACGTGCGCCACGGCCATCTGCGCGAGGCGGCGTCGGTCTACCAGAAGATGGCCGAGGTTGCCTGGGGCGTGAGCAACCAGCAGGACGGTCTGAGCTATCTGCGCCAGGCGATTCAGTATGCTACCGACGATATGCAGCTGCGCCAGCAGTACGTGCAGTACTGCCTTGAGATGAAGAATGTCCCTGATGCCATCGAGCAGCAGGTGGTAGTCGCGCGCTACTACTTTGCCAGCCGCCAGACCAAAGAGGCCGTGGCGGCGTTGCAGCAGCTCATCGCGATGGACAAGACCAACTATGAGGCATACGACCTGCTAGGGCAGACCTACTACTCCGTCGGCGAATACGAACAGGCGTCGCGTGTCTATCGCAATCTGGCGAAGGTAGACCCACAGAACCAGATGGCGCGTGCGCGGCTGCAGGAGCTCCAGGCGGCCCGCTCGCAGATGGGCTGACATACGCTGACGTATGCTGCCATGAGCTAGCGCGGCCTGCGGTGCGATACAATGCATGTATGAGCTGCATTGGCACCGCGGGACATGTGGATCACGGCAAATCCACCCTGGTCACCGCACTCACTGGCATTGACCCGGACCGCCTTTCCGAAGAAAAAGCGCGGGGGATGACGATTGACCTCGGTTTCGCCTGGGTGACGCTACCCAGCGGGCAAGAGGTAAGCATCGTCGATGTCCCCGGCCATGAAAGCTTCATCCGCAACATGCTGGCGGGCGTCGGTGGTATCGACGTGGCGCTGCTGGTCATCGCCGCTGATGAGGGCGTGATGCCTCAGACCGAGGAACACCTGGCTATCCTCGATCTGCTGCGGGTGGAATCGGGCGTCATTGCCGTGACGAAATGCGATCTGGTGGATGATGAGTGGCTGGCGCTCGTCTGCGAAGACATCCTCGAGCGCCTCTCCCGGACGACTCTCGCCAATAGCCCGCTGATCGCCTGCTCTGCCCTCACCGGGAAGGGCCTGCCGGAGTTGCTCTCCGCGCTGGATGATGCCGTCGCCGCAGCACCTGCCCGGCGCAATCTTGGCCGTCCGCGCTTGCCGATTGATCGCGTGTTTACGATGTCGGGCTTCGGCACGGTCGTCACGGGTACGCTGCAGGAAGGACAGTTGCGCGCCGGCCAGGAGGTCGAGGTACAGCCGCGCGGCCTCCGTGCGCGAGTGCGGGGGCTGCAGGCGCATCGCCACGCGGTGGATGAAGCGCAGCCCGGCGGCAGACTGGCGGTGAACCTGACGGGTATTGCGCGCAGTGGCCTGCGACGTGGGGATGTACTGGCGCTGCCAGGTATGTTTCAGCCGACGACGGCGCTGGACGTGCGGTTGGATGTGCTGGCGTCGGCGCCACGGGCGCTGCTCCACAACGCCGAAGTGGAAGTGTACCTCGGCTCGGCGGAGGTTCCGGCGCGTATCGCTCTGCTGGCGCAGGATGAGCTGGAACCGGGAGCGACGGGGTGGGCGCAATTGCGTCTGGCGCATCCCCTCGTGGCGGCGCGCGGCGACCGCTTCATCATCCGCATTCCTTCGCCGAGTCTGACCATCGGTGGTGGTGTCGTGGTCGATCCATTCCCACGTCGCCACCGGAGGCGCGACCCATCGGTACTCTCGTGGCTGGAGACCCTTGCCGATGGCACGTCTGGCGATATCGTTCTGGCGATGCTGCGTGGCCAGTCTGCCATGCGGAGAGCTCCGGAGAGCCAACCGGCCCGGTTGGGCGGCTATGGCGGGCGTGAGCTGGCCGAGCTTGCGTGGGTGGTCAGCATGCCCGCGCCGCGCGTTGAGGAAGCGCTCAGGGCGCTGGTTGCTCGCGATCAGGTGGTGACCGCCGGATCGTTCTTCTTCGCCAGCGATCAGTGGCAGCGGTTGTCTCACGATGCCCTCATGCTTGTCCGGGAGTATCACCGGCAGTACCCACTACGGGCGGGAATGCCGCGAGAGGAATGGCGCTCACGGCTCCAGGTGGCTCCGCGTGAGGCTTCCGAGGTGTTGGTGCGGCTGGAGGCGGAGGGCGCGCTCTCAGAGGTACACAATGGGCGCGGCGCCTTCGTCGCTGAGCCAGCGCACGCCCCCCGTCTGGCGGCAGAACAGCAACAGGGTGTGGATAAGATGCTGGCGCGTTTCCGCAATGAGCCCTTCTCTCCGCCGACGCGGCCCGAGATCGAGGAGGCGCTAGGGTCAGAGGTGACGGCGTGGCTGATCGAGCAGGGAACACTCATCCGCCTCAACGAGGCGGTGCTCCTGGACCGCGATGCGTATCGCGAGGCGCTCCGGCGCGTGGTGGGGTATCTGAGAGCGCACGAGTCGCTGACGGTGGCTGATGCGCGCGACCTGTTGGGGACGACCCGCAAATACATGCTCGCGCTTTTCGAGTATACCGACGAGCGCCGCTACACACTGCGTCGCGGCGATGACCGCATTCTTGGGCCGCAAGCGGCGGAGGTAGACGCGCTCATCCAGGAAGAAAAGAGCGACTGAAGATCGCACGGATGTTGACAGCCCGGCGACGGCTGTGGTATATTCCGACGTGCCGTGCAAATCGCTTGATTGATCGGCAGGGACCCGTAGTGTAGCGGCCTAACACGCCGGCCTGTCACGCCGGAGACCGCGGGTTCGAATCCCGTCGGGTCCGCC
>DASUWS010000115.1:0-3575 GCA_036378295.1 Ktedonobacterales bacterium | reverse complement strand
GCCACGATCTCGGTCAGGACTAGCACGGCGGATAGGGGCCCAATTGTCGCCAGAGCGAAAGCCGGAGCCGAGGGTTTCGCTGGATGCTTTCAAAGAGGTTGTTAGGATGAAGCGACGAATTGCGACACTCTTTCTGATTGTGTTTGTCGATATGGTAGGAGGCTCGGCGATCATTCCGATCCTCCCCGTATTTGTTGTGGGCCAGTTTCACGCGAGTCCATTTCAGGCCGCTCTGGTCATCACAGCGTTTTATGTCGCCCAGGTGCTTGCCGCGCCATTGCTCGGCAATCTTTCCGACCGCGTGGGGCGACGTCCGGTGCTGCTGGTCAGTCAGGCCGGGACCATCTTGTCGTATCTCTTGATCGTTCTGGCGGGTCCACTGGGCGCGCTGCTCGATCAGACTGGTCTGCGGCTCGGTATAGCCGGAGGACTCGTCGTCATCTACGTGGCGCGTCTTCTGGATGGGGCAACGGGTGGCAATATCACTGTAGCGCTGGCCTACGCGAGCGACATCAGCGCGCCCGAAGAACGAACGCGCGTGCTTGGGTTGGTTGGGGGAGCCAGTGGCGTTGGCCACATTATGGGTCCCGCGCTGGCCGGTCTGCTCGCGTCGTTCGGCCTGCTGACCCCGTTCTTGGGCGCTGTCGTCATCAGTGCGGTCACGTTGCTGCTGACCCTGCTCTGGCTCCAGGAAGCGCCGAAGACCGGGTCTGCCGCGAGCGACGATACCGCGCGACAGGAGAAGGTGCCGCTCGCCACCGCCTTACGGAATGGGCCAGCGGTGCTCATCCTGGCAATGGTGCTAGGGATGGGTCTGTTCATGGCGGCGCTGTTTGGGATACTGGCGCTCTATACCGGCCAGGTGCTCCTGCCCCACCAGTCTGACAAAGTGGTTGTGGGCGCTGTTGGGGTGCTGATCACGTTGATCGGCCTGGTAACGACAGTCGTGCAGGTTGTCCTGCTCAAGCCGGTCGTGGGCTTTCTGGGCGAGCGCCGGGCAGTGCTTCTGGGCTGTGTCTTGCTCCTGGCGAGCGCGATTGGCTTTTTCGCCTTCCCCGCCCTGGGGCCGTTCATCGGGTTTATGGTGGTCTTCTCCTTTGGGACGGGGATCATTTCGCCCACCTTGCAATCGCTGCTGACCCGCGCGGGTCCGGAGCAGATGGCTGGCCGGATGCTCGGCCTGTACCAGTCGATGTTCAGTCTGGCTCTGATCTTCGGCCCGGTATTGGGCGGATTGCTGTTCGACGCTATCGCGCCAGGAGCAGTCTTCGTGCTGAGTATTGGCTTGATGGCGCTCACGCTCGCCCTGGGCATCGGCTTGCAGCGTCTCCCACTTGCCGCGCCGGATCAAAAGCGGGAAACAGTCGCTGTTTCGCCCCACGGGTAACGCTGTGACAGCAGCAAGGCTGTGACGGGCTATTCGCTCCAATCCCGTGCCCGTTTCTCGCGGAGCGGGCACGGCGATGGGCCAGGATGGACGTATTCGAGCACAAGTTCGCTGATTTTAGATGACAGGCAGGCAGGAGAAAGATCATGACGGATACAGAGACTGCACGAGCACAGGCGCACGCATGGCAGGAGCAGGTCATGGCAGTGCAACGCAATCAAGGAGAGACCTCGCATGCGTCCCATTGATGTTGCTAGCAGAGAAACCACGGAGTTCGTCCAGCGTCATCTTCCGCCAGGTACCTGCCGTATTCTGGAAGTCGGCTGTGGGAGTGGCGAGGTTGCCGCGCGTCTTCAACGAGTCGGCCATCAGGTGATCGCCATTGATAGTGATACTAACGCGATTGAGCAGGCTCGACGCTTGGGGATAGATGCGCGCGTCGCTCAGTGGCCTGATATACCTGGTGTGAACGAGCGGGCTTTCGATGCGATTCTCTTCGCTCGCTCGCTGCATCACATCAGTCCCCTCGCATCTGCGGTGGCGCGTGCTCACGATCTCTTGAAGCCAACGGGGCTGTTGCTTGTTGAGGATTTTGCCTATGATGACATGGATCTTCCCACCTCAGAATGGTGTTACAGCATCGCAGTGCTCTTGAAGGTCTGTGGCACGCTTCTGCCGGAGAAGGCCTTTCTCACCGCGTTTGTCGAGAGCGGAGGAGATTTTGCGTTCTGGCACCAGCATCATGACCACGAGCTTCACTCAGCGCCAGCCATCCTTGGAGCGTTAACGCATACATTTCCGTTGGTAGCTGAATCAGAGATAGCGTACTTGTATCGCTATTTCTTGCCGGTCCTACCTGAAACCGAACTGGGGCATACCGTCGCCGCTCACCTGGTAGACCTGGAAAAGCGGATGGGCAGTGTCGGGAACGTCCAACTCATCGGACGCCAATTTGTAGCCCGTAAGCAAACGCCAGAGATTGCACCAGACTCTGTCAGATAGAATTGCGTTCTTGTTGCCAGCCTATTTACCGCGTATCTTCATTCTAGCTGGTCGTAGGGGCCAGCAGCATTCGAGGACAATCCTCACCATGGGACAAACGGAAGAAAGATCATGACGGACACAGAAAGCATGCATGCACAGGCGCGCTCGCGGCTGAAGCGGCTCGCCGCTGATTCTCTCAAGACAGGCGACCCAACCAGTTGGTTCGAGATATTGTACCAATCCGCGGAGGGAAATACCGAGGCGATTCCCTGGGCGCATTTGACCGCCAACTCGCTGCTCATGGAGTGGCTGACACGCCAGCAGGGCGCGGGCGAGGGCAAACGTGCGCTGGTCGTCGGCTGCGGACTGGGCGACGACGCCGAGGCGCTCTCCGGCGCGGGCTATGCCGTGACGGCCTTCGACGTTTCCGCCGAGGCCATCGCGTGGTGCCAGCGCCGCTTCCCAGACTCAGCGGTCCAGTATACCGTCGCGGATCTCCTGGCGCTGCCCGATGAATGGCATGGGCGTTTCGACTTGATCGTGGAGGCGTATACCCTGCAATCGCTGCCTGAGGAGGCGTTGCGGGTGCAAGCGGCAGACCAACTGGCACGTTGCCTGGCGCCAGGCGGGTCGCTGCTGGTCATCTGTCGGGCGCGCGACGCGCAGGACGAGCGGGGAACGATGCCCTGGCCATTGACGCGCGAAGAGGTAATGGTATTCAGCCGGCTGGGCTTGCAGGAAGTGACGCTTGAGGAACTGCGGGACGAGGACGAACCCTCCGTCCGGCGATTCCGTGCCCACTACCGTCGCTGACGGCAGCGGAGGCAGTCCTCTTGCGCGGGGATGTCGTGCTGTCTGGATGCAGCCAGCGATTGACGCCATCCAGCCGTCAGCAACTGGCGGCTGGAGCAATGAGGGTCGGCGTGGTCCGTTTGGTCCTCCCAGACGTTCAGGGATTTTCCCCTGTGGGGATATCCTGCTTCGACGCCGGCCCTCGGGTGGCGAGAGGGCTCGCCACCGTAGAGCGCATATCGCGCTGCTCAGGTGTTACTGAGCCGGGGGCGCGGCGAGGTGGCGCGCATCGAGAAACATCTCTACCGCCACGATCTGGTCGTCGCGAACCTGGAGCCATTCCGCGACTGGCACCGTAACCGCGGATTCGGCGAGGGTCACGTCGTAGATTTGGAGCACGTCATCACCCTGG
>DASUWS010000114.1:0-16517 GCA_036378295.1 Ktedonobacterales bacterium | reverse complement strand
ATCGATGGTCTCCGTTTCCCGGTTCACGCCATAGGGAACAAAGTGATAGAACTTGCCAGAGAAATTGACCTTGGCGCCGTGCGTGAGATGGCCGCCCTGATCGAGCGCCATGCCGAGAACGGTGTCGCCGAGTTGAAGCATGGCCAAATAGGCTGCGGCGTTCGCCTGCGCGCCAGAGTGCGGCTGGACGTTGGCGTGCTCAGCGCCGAAGAGCTGTTTGGCCCGCTCGATGGCCAGCCGCTCAGCTTCGTCCACGAACTCACAGCCGCCATAATAGCGCTTGCCAGGCAGTCCTTCGGCGTATTTGTTCGTCATCACACATGACATCGTCTCGGCTACGGCGGCGCTGACGTAGTTTTCGGAGGCGATCAATTCGATCCCGGTGAATTGGCGTTTCTCTTCGCGCCGGATAATCTCGGCAATTTCGGGATCAGTCGCTTCGAGGTCATGCATATCCATATCACTAGCTCCCGTTCAGATCGCGCAGATGCCGGGCGTCCGCGGGGAAAACCGGCGGGCGAGTTTGATGAGGATGCGCGGTAAGCCGCGCTCGCGTGTGCTGTAGTATACCATCCCTGCCCGCATCGGGGATATCAGTCTGGCATTGTGCTGAACGTGGAGAACATGGCAACATAAAACAGGATGTAGAGCGCGATGATCAGGAGCCAAATGACGATGGCAATGATCCCCGTCACGAGGCCCGCAATGGCAAACCCGCGTCCATCTGTGGTGCCAGCCGATTTCTTGACCTCATTCATGCCGATCAAGCTGAAAACGATGGCAAGCCCCGCGATGATGGGCTGGAGACTGACCATTGAGACAATGCCACAGATCATGCTCACGAGCGCCCAGGTACTCAACCGTGGCGCGGGCGGGGCATACATCCAGGGGTAATAGCCCGCCATAGCGGAGGGATACGGGTAAGGATACGGCACATAGCCAGCATCGGGGGAGGGCGAATACGACACGGGCGGCGGATAGACGGGGTAGGGCGGATAACCGGTCTCGCCATACAGGCTACCCGACGCATGCGTGGCGGTCGTCTGGGAAGGTGTCTCGGTAGTCGCACCCGCTGGCGATGTGGGTAGCGTTGAGGGAATGGAGGCGGGCGTCGATTCAGAAGCCATGGATTTCTCCTGCTGTGGCCGAATCCGTGGACATCCCTCCAGGCCACACGAGCGCGGGTAGAGCCGGATGTCCACGGCGGCGATTCGTCGCCCTCTTAGTTTACGTGTTCGGCGCAAACATTGCCGCACCGGCTCCTATCACGAACACGATGAAGATGATCAGCACCACGAGAAGCACCAGACCCAGCGCGATATACCCCAGGATCAACCCCGCCTGCGCCAGTCCGCGCCCCTGCAGCATGCCGTTCGAGCTGTCGATCTCGCGGAGCGCCAGGTGACCAAATATGATGCCGAGGATCGGGCCGAAGCCAAAGACGCCGATGTATCCCAGCAGCGAGCAGACCAGGCTGGCGATAGCGTAGCCACTTGTCGCGGGCGCCATTGGCCCCTGATAGTACGGTTGCCCAGGCTGGACATATGGCTGATACGGCTGCTGATATGACTGATTCGGCTGATACGGCTGTTGCGGTGGCGCCTGCTCTCCCTGCCACCCATAGCCATCGCCGCGCCCCTCCGCTGGCGGGGGATCGAGTGGTGGTGGTGGTGAGTAGTGCGGGTGCTCAGGATCGATATATGTCACGGATTGCCTCCCTCCCGGTATCGCGCGTCGCGCGCGATCCACGCATCACGCATGCGATCACACCCATACTACGGAAACACTCACGCGGAGTTGCTGCCATGCTCCTGTTCGTGGTCCTGAAACGGCAAGCAGATCCGCAGCAACAATCTCAATAGAACGTGCGCTACATTGCTGGTTGAGAGGCTGGTGGTATTCGTGACAATTCTCACACAACTCTCTTGCAGCACAAATCCTCGCTTGCAATTCTTCCTGCAACCGTGTATTCTTTGCTCGGCATTTCCCCCAGGCCATTCCCCAGTAAAAATACTGGGATGGCAAAAAGTCCTTTCTACCGAGTGCGGTGGCACCAGGCAAGGGCCGGAGACGCACGATGGTAGACGTGCCTGATTGCCCTATGGCGCAGGCATCCCGAGGAGGCCCACGAACCATGTACGAGGACAAGACCCTACAGTGTCGAGAGTGCGGACAGGATTTCATCTTCACCGCAGGTGAGCAGGAGTTCTATCAGCAGAAGGGATTGCTCAACGAACCGGGGCGCTGCCCAGAATGCCGCCAGCGACGCAAGCAAGCCCTGGCGGCCAGTCGGATGAATGGGGGGCCTCGCGAGATGCACACGATCACCTGCGCCGAGTGCGGCAAGGAAGATCAGGTGCCCTTCCTTCCGCGCAACGACAAACCTGTCTATTGCAGTGATTGCTTCGAGCGGGTGCGCGTCCGCCACTAATAACACACCCGATACCGCTTACGCACAACACATAACCCGCTGACCAAAGAGCGTCCGGCTCCTGCGCCTGTCTGCAAGGGGTGCCGTGCGCTCTTTTGCGTTTTTTCCCCGCGCCCTTCCACATCTCGCCATATCGCCCATTTCGCGCCAACGGCCACCGTTACGATACTGTCTACACCCGTACAGGTACAGGCATCATGTTTCTGCTCGGCGCGTTCTACGCGATGGTCAATCTTCGTGGCTTACGTCCGAAAGAACAGAGGTGACCTTTGCCGGTACTCCCGGCCCTATGCGTGCTCGCCATGCTACAATGGCATTCCATGAAGTGTCTGTTTGGCGCTCGTCGCTATGTTTGCCTGTTTGGTGATGTTGTTGAGTTGTTGCGCCGACTTCTCTTGGCTTCAGCTTTCGCCTGAGGTCGCCCGCTGTCGCTGCCAGCGGTGAAGAGGATGTCATGATGACGCTGGTTAGGTGCGCCGGTATCGCTGCCAGATATCTGGCGTCGCGCAGGTAAGGAATCTCTCTCCATGCGTTCAGTCTCTCCTTTTGACTCAGGCCGTCGCCACGCCGTCACAGCGGTGATCTTCAGGGCGCTCATCGGCCTGACATCCCTCGTCTTGCTCACTATCGCTGGCATGCCGCCAGCCGCCGCGAAAGATCGTCCTCCAGGCGGCGCACTGGCGAATCCAGCCGTGCGCGCCATCGATCTGGCGTCACCCGCCGTCGTGCGCATCGCTACCATCTACTCAGCCCAACTGACCCTGGCGGCTTGCGGAATGACGACGACGCTCCCCTCCTCGGGCGCGTACAGTGTCGGTGGGGTAGGTTCGGGCGCGTTTGTGAGCGCGCATGGCGATATCCTGACTGCCGCACATGTGGTGGATATTGACCGTCAGAGCCTCGATGCCGAGATCTTTGCCAGCGGACGGGCAAGCACGGATGTCGCGGCTTTCCTCAATGTCGCCTGCCACCCAGCCATGCCGGTCACGCCAAACGACGTTGCCAGCGGCATCGTGCAGTTCAACAACTTCCCCTTCACCACGCGCTACTCAGCGCCGCACGTGCTGGTCTGGCGTTCTGCGAGCTATCTCGGCACCGTTGGTGGCGCATCCGCGACCCCAGCGGCTTCCCTGCTGACCGGACTCATGGAGGCGCCGTACAGCGAGGCGAGCGTTACCACGTCCAGCGCGTTCGGGGAGGATGATCTCGCGCTGCTGCACGTACAGCTTAACGATACACCCAGCATTCAACTCGGCTCGTCGAGTCAGGTGGCCGTAGAGGATACGCTTGCGGTCATCGGATTTCCGGGGAATGGAGATGTCAACGGCGATCCAACGAATCTGCTGACACCCTCGGTCAACAATGTGAGTGTCAGCGCGCTCAAGCACAACGACAACGGCTCGCAGCTTATCCAGGTCGGTGGCAATGTCGAACACGGCGATAGCGGCGGCCCAGCGCTGGACGCGAATGGGCATATTGTAGGCATCGTCAGCTTCGGCGGTGTCGATCAGGGCATCACCGCATTTCTGCGGTCAAGCGATAGTGCGCTCTCGCTCCTGAAGAGCGCGCACATCGACACTGCTCCCGGCACGTTCCAGACGCTCTGGCAGCAGGCATTCACAGACTACGCCAATGCCGGGAATGCCGGGCCAGGGCACTGGCACACCACCGCACACGAGATGGATGCGCTGCGCTCGCGCTACCCTGATTTCCACGGGCTCGACCCCTATCGGGCATACGCAGCCAACGCCGCTATACGCGAGGATCAATCGCCGTCTCTGTTCGGCCTGTCATGGGGGCTACCAGTGCCTCTGCCGATTGCGGGGGCTCTCGCTGGCGGAGTCGCGCTCCTGCTTCTCGTGCTCGTCATCACTCTCGGCATCCGGCGCGCCGCACGCCGCCGTGCGAGACAACAGCGTGCCATGATGCCTCCGCTGCAGCAAACATGGTCCGCACCTGGACAGCCTCCGGCGTATGCAGGAGCTACCGCGTCGCCGTACCCGCAGAGCACCTACAACGCTGCCGCCCCAGCGTATCCCTCGAGCCAGCCACGTCCGGTCTCCGCACCAATACCGGCAGGTCCCGTTCCCGCCGATGGCTACGGTATGCGCTCGGCAGATCCGACTCCCGCACCCGACACTGGAGCGGTTGCGGAGGTCTGCGTGAATGGCCATCAGATGCTTCCCGGAGCTTTCCGCTGTCAGGCGTGCGGAGCGGAGCGCGCGCAGTCCGCCACATCAGCAACGCCGTGGGCGCAGAACTGGTGACGCGTTGACATGTTAGAGTAAGAGTTAGAGTATATGTGGGTTCACGCCCGTTGCGGCGCGCAAGGATGACCGGAGGTCGTTCCAGGAATTGTGCGTGTAGTTTCGTCCCCGTGGCGCGTCACAAGGTAAAGCAGCCTCGTAACCCTCTCCATATGCCAGGAAAGCGAATGAGAAAGGATCGAGTCATGCCGCAAGGTCGCTTCTGGAGACAGATTCCACGACGTGTGATCATCCTCGGAGTGCTGGCGCTGAGCGTCCTGGCGTTATCGCTCTCAGTCGTCTCGACTGGGGCGAGTGTAGCCGCCTCACCTCAGGGCAAGACCACCCCATTCACGCTGACCAGTCCTGATTTCACCCCAAACGGCCCGCTTTCGCGCCGCGCTGAGTACAACCACTTCGGCTGCACCGGGAAGAACATCGCGCCGAGGCTGAACTGGCGCGGGGTGCCAGCGGGCACGGCGGGCTTCGCGCTCGTCATGAACGACTATGACGCGCCGATTGCGGGCGGCTTCCATCACTGGATCGTCTACAACATTCCGGCATCCGCGAGATCCCTGACTGGCAGCTCTGGCTTTACTCAGGGAACCAACAGCTTCGGCTTTGCTGGCTATGGTGGTCCCTGTCCCCCGGCGACCGGGCAGGTCCATCATTACATCTTCACCCTCTATGCGTTGACCGTTCACCACGTCTCGGGCAAGGCCCTGACGTACGATCAATTGATACACGCCATCAACGGCAAAGTGGCCGGGGCGACAGTCACGATTGGAACGTTCGTACGCGGTTAGCCACTGCCTCGCGGTGAGGAGGAAAGCACGTCCCGCTTTCCTCCTCCCATCGTTCCTCCGGGCAGCCCAGCAGGCGTCCCTTGTGGCTCGAAGCGTGGTATGGATACAATGTGAGCAGAGAATACGCCAGAGCTATGAGGGAGCAGAGATGCGACACACGAGGATGCTACGGCAAGGACGAATGGTGCTATTGCTGGCAATGCTGGCAGTGTTGCCGACGCTGGCAGCATGCAATGGGGCCTCGGGAGCGCCGCGGCCAACCATCTCCATTTCACAAGGAACCCCGACGACGACGGATTCGACGGTCTATGTCGCGATCGGCGCGTCCGATGCGCGCGGGGTCGGAGCCAGCGATCCCAACAAGACAGCGTATGTCCCGCTGCTGATCTCTCGCCTTCCGAAGCATGCCTCCGTGCTGAATCTGGGCGTCAACGGCTATACCGTGCACGAGGCGCTCGTCAACGAGCTACCGGAGGCGCTTGCGGCCCATCCGACGCTGGTAACGGTCTGGCTGGTAGGCAACGATTTCCGGCAATGTACACCGCTCTCCGACTACCAGCGTGATCTGGATACCCTGCTCGGCCAGCTTGAGTCGCAGACGCACGCGCAGGTGTTCGTCGCCAATGCGCCCGATATGAGCCTGTTGCCCGCGATTCGCAGCGGCGGGGGGAATCTCGCCGCGTGCCTGCAAGGGCAGCAACCGGCACAGATTCGCGCGCTGGTGCAGCAGTGGAATGTGGTGATCGACGCCGTGGTCGCGAAACATCACCAGGTGCTGGTGGACCTGTTTCATTCCGATCTGGCGTCTCACCCGGAATATATCGCCAGTGACGGCTTCCACCCCTCGGACGCGGGCTATCGTGTGCTGGCGGACTTGTTCTGGCGAGCAATCACTGCCCACCATGCCGTGGCGAACGCATAACACGCCTCACTCGCCTAACGCGCACCGGATGCATCACAGCCCGTATGCCGTTAGCTTGCCGTCCTGATCGGGAATGTAGACCCGCCCGTTGACGACGATCAGGCTTTCCCAGTGGATATTGCCGATGGTTCCGCCCGCGCTGGCCGCTGTGCTCGACCAGAGCCGCTGTCCGCTATGGACATCGAGGGCGTAGACCTGCCCGCTGGCCGCCGCGAAAAGCACACCACCCGCAAGCACCGGATTCGTCGTGTGGATGCCGTTGTGCCAGACTTCGTGGAGCGTCACTCGTCCGCTCCCGTCGCTGCCGACCTGATACGTGGCCATCCCACAGGTTCCAGCAAGCGTGAGCCAGACCGTGTTGCCTTCCTTCCAGCTCATTGGATGCGTGAAGAGCTGGCAGCCCGGCCAGTCGAGCAGCGCAAGCTCGCCACCGAGGTGACCTGGACTACCCTGGCCACTCATATCGTCACGATTGATCAGCCGCAACTTCTGGTCTTTGCCGCCCTGTATCAGGACATGCGGAGTACGGCTGCCGGGAATATCGGGCAGCAATCCCGCCGTGGTGCTGCCCAGGTCAGCGTCCGCGCTGTCGAGCGCACGTTGATTCGTGGGCGTGTAGCTGTCGAGCACGCGCAGCCCATCGGCACTGAGCTTGACGATGCTGTCGCCCCAGTTGGTGCGGCCATTCCAGTTGCCATTGCCCGTTGTGATGTAAACATCTCCAGTGCCCGGTTCGATGACTGCCCCGCCACGTGCCCAGATGCCCGACTGATCGAAGGTGCAGTCACCTTCAGAGAGCACATATGGCTTGTCCGAGCAGAGACTGTTGAAAACCTGCTCGTCGCCAGTATCGAGCCGCGCGCCGACCACATGGCCCTGGTACGGCGGCGCGTCACCAGGATAGCCCGCCGTGACCGCGTAGACGCGCCCATTGCCGATATTGAGCGGCGAGGACTCCTTCTCCGTTGAGGGCATGGTCGTGATGCGAATCGGCCAGCCGCCAGATGTGACTTCGGCTCCCGTCGCGGCTTTGAACTTGCGCAATGTGCCATCCAGACCGTAGCTGTAGACATAGGCGCGCGAAGGGTCAATGGCCGGAGAAGAGGTCGTATAGCGGACGCCTTTGTTCTGCGCTTGCCAGAGTATCTGGCCGTTGGAAGCATTGACGGCGACGAGTGCGCCACTCTTGGTCGTCAGATAGAGCACATCGGCGGTAGAGCCATTGGGCAGCTTCAGCCCGTGGAGGTAGACAGGTGACGAGTCCGCCACATCCGGCAGGGCAATCTGCCACACTCGGCGCAGCCCACTCACCGTCCGCGTGTTCAGGGCCGTCTCACGTGGATTGACGCTCGTGCGCGTGCTGTCGAAGCCGAAGACAGGCCAATCAACGTTTCCTGCCGGGTCGCCGGTTGGCGTGTTCGCGGATGGTGGGGCTATGGGCGCTCCAGTATTCGACGACGAGGATGTGCCGCATCCGGCCAGGAGGACCGCCAGGAGAGCGAGCAGAGCAACAATGAAATGAAGACGTCTCAATTCCTATTCCCTTCCCCCATACCGCGCCACGGCGCGGCTCCTTCTCTGAGACGTATGGCGTTGCTGAGCTAGTCCATATAGCTACGCGCAGAGCGGACCACTCCTACGCCGTGGCATGTGCTCGCGACGCGTGAACGGCTCGCTCGAACTCCTGCAGGCGACGTATCTGCCGATGATTCGGCGCGGCCTGCCAGCGCTTGTTCTGCACCAGGCTGATCGCGGCGTCGGCGCTCATCCCGCCCGCCACCAAAGCCGCCGCCGTCAATAAGACGCTCCGACCAACGCCGTGCTCACAGTGGACGAGCACGCGCTTACCTGCCGCGATGTGCTCGTTGATCCAGCGGGAGCCTTCCTCCAATTGCTCGATGGTCAGCGGATAGGTGTCTGGGGTTGGCAGGGAGAGGAGCTGGATTCCCTCGCGGCTGAGCGCCTCGGCATCGTCGTGATGCTCCGAGCGGGTATCTACGACGCTCGTGATGCCCGTACGCGCGAGCCGGGGGATATCGGCGGGAAGAACGCGCCCGCCCACAGCAAGATGTGGGGTAATCCAGCTCATATTCAGCCGGTCGGGCAGCGAAATGCCGAGGCCGGTCGCGAAGGCGGCACGGCGCGTATCCTCCGGAAATAGGCGGGTGGCAATGCGTGTCCACCAACGATAGAGCACGCGTATCGAACCAGTCAGCAGCCAGCGCAGCAAGCCCTTGCGCCTCAGGCTCCTGCCACTCAGCACGGGCGGCTCATCCGGCTCAGCGGATACGCGGGCCTCGGCCCGGAGCGCGTCGTCAACGGGACTGGCCCCTGGCGCTGGCACGGTGGAAGATGTATGTGTATACTCCTGCGGATCGTCCGCATTGGTTGACATCGGTTTCTCCTGGTATGCAGTCTGATGCGTGAGATGCCTGACGAGTTCATCGGTGTCTCTCGTCAGGCAACGGGTTGCAGCTTCTCGATACCGTCATTTCGCAGCACCCGTTCCAGGGCGACGATCGCACATTCGATCTGGCTGTCGTCCGGCTCGCGCGTCGTCAATCCCTGCAAGGCAAGGCTTGGCGCCACCAGCCACCGGACAACGCGGATGTGGTAATATGCCGCTCCCAGGCGCAGCAATTCATAGGAAATTGCCGCGATAACCGGTACGAGCAGGATACGCGAAAGGATGCGCCAGACCGGGGGCGGGCTGCCCAGCAGCGCAAAGACGAGAATCGAGACGACGACAACGATCAGCAGGAAGCCAGTGCCGCAGCGCGTATGTACCCTCGATGCCGCCCGCACATGTGCCACATCGAGCGGATCGCCCGCCTCCATCGCGTTGATCGACTTGTGTTCCGCGCCGTGATAGGCGAAGACCCGCTGAATATCAGGCAATCGCCCAATGAGCGCCAGATACCCGATCAACAACGCCAGCCGCACCACACCCTCCAGAATGAGGCCCGACCAATCATTCGGCAGCCAGCGATGGACCAGGCCCACCACACCAAGCGGCAGCAGAAAAAAGAGTGCGAGCGCAAAGCCCAGCGAGAAGACGAGTGTCAGAATGAGCCGGGCATCCGCACTTTGCACCTTGCCCGTCGTCTCGGCGACCGTGCCGGGGGCAGCCGCGGGCAACGACTCACCGTTATCGCTCCCGGCGCCGCTGTTCTGCACGGCAGGCGCATCGAGAGGGAGCGCGACCGAGGACGCAAACAGCATCATGCGCGTACCGAGGATGAGCATATCCCAGAGCAGCAGCACGCCTCGCACGAGCGGCCAGGTTGCCACCTTCGCTCCATAGACACGCTTGGGAAGCTGCTCATCGTGCAGCAGTATGCCGCCTGTCGGCTGGCGCACCGCCACGGCCACTGAGCGCCGTCCGCGCATCATCACACCTTCGATGACGGCCTGCCCGCCATAATAGAACTTTGCCACGCGTTCTTCTCCCTGGCTGTCTCGTGTTCTCTCGTGTTCTCTCGTGCTACCTCGTCGTACCTCATGTTATCGCGCACTGTCGTGTATTCACGCGCCCGCGATGGGCATAATGGGTAATGTGCTGAGCGGAGACGACGGCTGGGCGACGCCCCTGTGGTTGATTCAGCGCAAGCCCATTGTAGCGCATATGGGCAGGTCTGCACGACGAACTCAGGACGAAGCCAGAACAAACACGCGAAACACATATAGGCAGCCTGCAGACGGAAGGAACACCGGGAGCGTGGAATCCCGGCAAACAACACAACAGGCGCGAACCAGATCGGCCCGCGCCTGACGCAAAGGGTAGATATCGTGAATTGCCGAGGACTAAGCCTCTTCCTCATCGAGATTGAAGCGCTTGCGGAAGCGCTCAACACGCCCAGCGGTATCAAGAATGCGCTGCTGGCCCGTGTAGAATGGATGGCACTTCGAGCACACATCCACCTTGAGGACAGGCTTGGTGCTGCCAATGGTAAAGGTGTTGCCACAGGCACACGTGACCGTGGCCTCGACATACTCAGGGTGAATTCCGGCTTTCATGGGTACTCCTGGGCGCTGGTCGCCCTGTTCTCTGTCGCTGCTATTGTCAGGCCCCGATTGGGCCGGGCGCGTCAGCGGCACAACTTATTATATCACAGTCGCCGCGCCGTCTCAAGCGGTCAGCGAAAGCGCCGAGCCAGTCAGTTGCCCCAGAGGTAGACGAACAGGCCCGGCTCCAGCGCGGTCGTGGCGTGGCTGGCGAGATCGTAGACGAACGGATTCCCCGGATTGCCCCCGATAAGCACCATCGCCTTGCTGTCCCCGCGCCAGGCATCGAACACCCCATCCACGATGATGACCGGTCCACCCACCTGGGCAAGTGCGGACTGCTGGGCTCCTGTCGCGGTTGGGTTGTCGCTCACCCCCGTCGCGATGATGTACTTGCCATCAGGCGAAAAACGGGGCGTTGATAGTCCTATCGCCCGCCTGCTGCCGAACGGCGTGCTCGGATTCGTGCCGTCGATGTTGGCATAGACGAGCGGCGTATCCTGCACGAGGTTGGTATCGCTAGGAAAGGTTGTCGGCGCGGGATTGTGATAGATCACGTGCGTGCCATCAGGCGAGACATCCCACGGCGCGGTCCAGTTGCAGAAGATAGTCATCTGGCAGGGGCCACTGCCATACTCGCCCAGAGGAACCAGCCTGGTATCGGTACCCGTGTTCAGATCGAGCCGATGCAGGTACGCCTGGCCCTCGCTCATCGTCTTGAGGCCCGCATAGAAGAGATAGTGCTGCGCGACGATCTTCGTGCTTGCGTACGTCGTGAACCAGGCCACCTGACCAACGGGCGTCTCGGCCTGGCTCGCGAGATCTACCGTGACGATGGTGGATGTGCCCAGCGGGCCATTGGGATTGTTGGAGACTACAGGCTGAAGCGCGCCGATGAAGGTATTGTCGTCCTTCCAGCCAAGGAAATAGCGGATGACCTGACCGTAATTGGCGTCGGAAGGGTACCCGGCTACAAATCGCGTTGCGTGCGTCTGCCCGCTGGCTGGGTCGTAGATGACCACGGGATACGTGCCGTCGGACGCGTTGGTCTGGACGGCCAGGTAGCGATTGGTCGGCGACCAGGCGAGCGGAACGCTGTAGGTTGGGGCTGGAATCGCACGGGGAGCCGCGCAGCCCGTGACGATATATGGCAGGTGATCGCCGCGCACGTAGGCGTAGGCGAGATTCGAGCCGGGAGGGTTGGCGCAGACAAAGGTGCCCGCTTGCGCCGTTGTGGTGGGCTCCGTGGTCGTCGTTGCAGCGACAGTGGAAATCGCCGTTGGTGAGACCGTGGGAGTGCCGGTCCCGGCAGGCAGGCCACTACGAGTCGCATAGACAGCCAGGAACCCGACGACTACCAGCATGGCGGCGACGACCGCGGAGATGGTGGCAATCATGCGGGAGCGCCGGGAGCGCTGCGGTGGCCGGATGTCGTCCGGTGGGTAGGGCGTGCCAGAAAGGATGATCGTCTCCTCATCGAAGTGGACGCTTGGAGGACCGAGCCGCAGCGGAGAACGCAGCAGACCGTAGAAACGGCGATACATCGCAAGAGCCTCCTGACACTCCTGGCAGGTCGCCAGGTGCGCCTCGACGGCGGCGCGCTCGGCATCGCTCGCGCCGCCACTGTGATAATCGGAGACGCGCCGCAACCACTCGTGCCGTGACGTGGAGAGGCTCATCGCGGACCTCCCTTCGCCGGGCTGATTGGTGGGCCACTCGCCTCCTGCTGGGCATGGAGCGCGCGGAAACGTTCTTTGGCACGGAAGAGGATCTTGCGCACGTTGGCCTCAGAAAGCCCAAGCTGCGCGGCAATCTCGCGCACCTCAAAGCCACCCGTCGCCTGGAGCAGCAGCACCGAGCGCCAGCGCGGCGGCAGCTCAGCCAGCGTCTTCCAGACGGCATCGCGCTCGGCCATGTCCACGACGAAATCATGATCCGGCAGATCAGGCAGCTCCGGGCGCGTCCACTGGTCCGAGCTATCAGCCCCTGGCGGCGGCTCAACTACGGCAAGCGGCAACCAGGTGAAGCGCTTGCGCCGATGCAGCGCCGTGAGCGCCGTGTTGGTGGCAATGCGATAGAGCCATGCGCGTGGGTAGGCGATGGCGTCGTGATCGTCGGCTGCCGCGTAGGCGTGGAGAAACGTTTCCTGGACGAGATCGGCGGCCCATTCGCGGTCGCGCGTCATGCCATAGAGATAATCAAGCAGGGGCACGCGGTACTGCGCAAACCACTGCTCGAACCGCGCGCGGCGGGCGGTAGCATGTCCCGATGCCTGATGGGATGAGGAGCCTGATGGCCCCTCACCACGAGTGATGGCCAGAAGGCGCGCAAGCGGCACACGTACTGCACGGCCCAGATCAACCACTCGCGTGAGTACCTGTCGCTCGCGCCGCGCTGGCAGCCGAACCTGGACCATGCTTCCCCCGCTCTAACGATCTCCCTCTGGCCCCTGTATGTGGGCCGCCTGCTGAATATGACTGACGAGAGGCTCATTTGAGGACAGTCGGTGATATAACGCAGGCCGCTAAGAGCGGGTAACGGTGTTTGCTACGGCGGATTTCGAAGCCGCCGTTGGCACCTGTTGAAGTGATACATTGACATTTTTCGATGTAATTTGGTACTTTTCCGACATGGGCGCGGTGAAGGCGCTCGTCAGCACATCCTCTTCCCGACGACAGTCCAGGCCCGTGAAGTGAGGCGAAGCGCGGGTGAGAAAGAGCACAGAACGTGCTCATAATGCAGGGCAGCCGGGGAGAGCTAGCGGATGCGGACAAGCATGGAGTCATTGATGTGAGATGCGCCAGCATCTTTTTTTGTCGCCTACGCATCGAAGAACATCGATGAAGAGGAGTGGTATATGCGATTTGGCTTGACCTTTCCCAATGTGGGGATGTACGGTGACGCTCGCACGCTGGCTGAGCTCGCTGGCTTGGCGGAAGAGGCTGGATGGGACGGTTTCTTCGTCTGGGATACCCTCCACTTTGAGGCAGACGGGAACGCGGTCTGTGATCCGTGGATTGCGTTAGCCGCGATTGCGATGCGCACCGAGCGGATCAACATCGGGACCATGGTTGCCGCTCCGACACGTCGTCGCCCGTGGAAGATGGCCCGTGAAATCACGACCCTGGATCATTTGTCGCATGGACGCTTCATCTTCGGGGTCGGCGCGGGCGACGGAAGTGACCGTGGGTTTACCAATTTTGGCGAAGAGCGCGATGCGCGGCAACGCGCGAAGTTACTCGACGAAAGTCTCGAGGTCATGCAGGGCCTGTGGAGTGGGCAACCGTTCAGCTACGATGGAGAGCACTACCACATCAAAGAGATTACCTTTTTGCCTCCACCGGTCCAGACGCCCAGGATTCCGATCTGGATCGGTGGCATGTGGCCGAGGAAAGGGCCAATGTCGCGGGCAGCGCGCTACGACGGAGTCAATGCGTTCACCAAACATGATGATGGCACGTTTGGTGAGCTCACTCCTGCGGAGATTCAACAGCTCAAACACTTTATGGATGAACACCGCACGACACCCACGCCATTCGATATTGTGACGGGAGGACGCGTGTTCGATGCCGTCGCTGATGTAGATGCGCGAGCACTGCTGAGAGCATATGCCGCCGCTGGGACGACGTGGTGCCTGGAAAACATCTGGCCTCAGCGAGGTGTTGACGACGTGCGTGCAGCGATCCACAACGGTCCACCACGCCTCGAATAGAATCCCAATGACTGTCCGTGAGATGAATCATGGCCCTGTAACCATGCAATGTCATCCCGTCAGTATTTTGAATCCGCCTGCATGGCTTCGATAGCTTCGATGACTACTGGCGCTAGCCGTTGTCGTGGCTGCTCGCACCTGAAGACCGAGAGGCTTCCTGCTGTGCCTGCGCCCGCGCCAACAGGGCGTCTCGCGCTTCCCAGAGCGCCGGGAAGAGCAGATCGCCGAGGGTGCGCGCGAGTACCTGCATTGGAGTGCCTCCCGTGCCAGTGGCCTGGAGGCCAAGATTGCGCTGGGCCAGCTTGAGATGCGCCGCGCGGAAAATATGAAATGTCTCGTCGAAGTCGGTCAGTTGTTCGGCGCACTCATAGAGCGCGGGATGCGTGAGTGGCGTCGCGTAGAGGTCAACCAGCGTCGTCCGATCGCGAGCCAGCGCGCCCTCGAAAGCGTCCCACAGATCGGGCGCGGCGCGCAGAATCGCCCGGAAGCCCGGAGAATCCGCGCCGCTGCCGTCGCCCAAACCCGCCCGGATGACCAGAAAATCGGCGGGCGCGACGAATTCGAGCTGGCGCATCGCCTGCATCACAACGCCCTGAGCCGAGACGGCGCGCCGCAACGCCCGTGCCGCCGGACCATAACCGCCGCTCTGGAGCTGTGCGGTAGCCAGTCGCAACTGTTGCACGGTCATCTTCCACCAAAGCTCGAACGTCTGGTGTACGACCTGGAAGGTCAATTCGTCGGGATGTAGCCGCTCTTCATCCGGTTTCTGCAAATCGAGCAGTTCATCGGTACGCAAGTAGCGCTCATACATTGTCTTCTCGTGCCGTCGCGAAGTATGTGGGGTCTGGGTTGTGCTGCTCATAGTGATGTGGTGCGCCTCCATCGCCGTTGATGTTGGTGAAAGCCAGGGCCATAGGCTGCCCTTTGGGTCCCACTCAGTGTAACACAGGCGCGTGTCCGAGGTGTGGCGCCCACGCGTACGAGAAGCGAAACATGCATACGGATCTGAGCGCATTGGATGCCCTGCTTGACGAGCGGATTGACAGGAGCGGGCCGGGGGTTGCCGTGGCCGTCGTGAAAGACGGTGAGGTGGCTTATGAGCCGTGCGCTGGACTTGCCTGTCTGGAGTAGAACCAGACAATCGCGCCAGGCACGGGCATGGCGCTGGGGTCGCTGACCAGGCCGTTTACAGGGAACTGGTCGAGCGCAAACGGAGCGACTAGCCATATGAGGGAAGCGTCGAGATGCCGAGGCGACGGCTAGCGCACTGACGCAGGCAGCAAAAGACGCGGCAGCCAGCAAGCTACCGCGTCCTGAAGATCATCTCACTTGCGCACGTCTTAGTCGGCGGCGGATACCTCAGCCGGAGCAACGACCTGGGCATCAATCGCTATGGTGATCTTATCGCTGACCAGCCAGCCACCAGACTCCAGAGCGACATTCCACTCCAGCCCGAACTCCTTGCGGCTGAAAGACGTGGTCGCGGTGATGCCGTAGCGCTCCTTGCCCTGCATATCCTTGAACTTGCCCTCGATGGTCACATCCAGCGTGACTGGCTTCGTCACGCCACGAATGGTCAGGTCGCCAATCATATGCAGGCGATCCTCGCCCCGCGGCTCGACGCTCGTGCTATGGAAGGTTGCGGTCGGATACTGCTCGACGTCGAAGAAGTCGGCGGAGCGCAGGTGCTGATCGCGTCCCTCGTTGCCGGTCGCCAGGCTGGCGAGATCAATGGTGACATCAACCCGGGAGCGTTCCGGGTTCGCCTCATCTATGTAAGCATCGCCGCTGAAGGTGTTGAAGCGGCCTCGGACATTGGTCACCATCATATGCTTGGCGGTGAACTCAATCGAAGAATGTGCGGTATCAATTTCCCATGCCATGATGCGCAAAACCCCTTTACACTAGCACGAGCTAGCTTCAATCGCAGACATCAACAACCGTCGCTGTCGATACCACCCGCAGAGCACGTGCCTCAACGAGCGATTTCTCCGGCGACACGTCACTTCCAAAGTGTAAGTAACTTCTGAATTGATAGTAACATGACTCGTGATGATTGTCAAGTCCTAAACTGTTCACGGGTAAACTTCGATGACTCGTGAGCGCGAGGGTGCATTCCTCCTGGCGACAGCAGCACAGAGTAGCGGGAGGGTACCAGCGGTTCCCGGGCGGCGGGAGAGACCGAAACGCCCGGGATGGTGCTGGCTGGGTGACGAAGCAGTGACGACCTGGCGTCCGCCTTAATGGTGTGGCGCCGCCGCTGCCTCGGCGCGTGTCTTGAAGACAGTGCCCTTCGGATGCTCCGGAGGGGCATAGATCGTATACAACTTCAACGGCCCAGAGCCTGTATTGATGAAGTTGTGGCGGATGCCAGCAGGCACGAAATACAGCGTGT
>DASUWS010000113.1:0-3880 GCA_036378295.1 Ktedonobacterales bacterium | reverse complement strand
CAATCTGATCTCGGCACTGCACAAGTCGCTCCGTGGCTCTGACCCCGATGCCGCGCTCTACTGGCTTGGGCGTATGCTCGAAGCAGGCGAAGACCCACTCTACGTCGTGCGGCGGCTCATTCGCTTCGCCAGCGAGGATGTCGGCATGGCTGATCCGCAGGCGTTGGTCGTCTGTGTGGCGGCGCAGCAGGCAGTGCACTTCATTGGTATGCCCGAATGCGCACTCGCGCTGGCGCAGGCCGTCGTTCATCTGGCGACCGCACCTAAGAGCAACGCGCTCTACACGGCATATGG
The DNA here is from genome assembly GCA_036378295.1 of Ktedonobacterales bacterium. Lineage (GTDB taxonomy): Bacteria > Chloroflexota > Ktedonobacteria > Ktedonobacterales > JADMIN01 > DAHUXT01. The sequence goes on along the minus strand of DASUWS010000113.1, from coordinate 3,586 downwards.
CGCTGTCCAGGAGGACGTACGCGCGACTCGCAACGATCCGGTGCCCCTGCATCTGCGCAACGCGCCAACCCGCCTGATGAAGCAACTCGATTATGGCAAGGGCTATGAATACGCGCACGATGCCTATGCGGGCCAGCCCGACCCCGAAGACCCCTCTCGACCGCCAGCGGCGCGCCTGCAAGACTACCTGCCAGAGCAGATGCGCGACCGCCAGTATTATCATCCTACGGCTCAGGGCGCGGAAGCTTCGATTGCGGCCTGGCTTGAGCGGCGCCGCAAGCAGGAAGAATGACCGCTTCCCTTTCACCCGGAAGCCTACTACATCGCCCCGATAGTCGCGCTGTAAGGTGTACGAGGTGTATGAAAGGAGATCTCATTGTCTGGCAACGACACGTCCCAGAGCAGTACGTCAGACCGCATGAGTGTGCGTATCGAGCCGTGGGGCAAGGGCGACCTTCCACTGCTGGAGAAGTTGATGGGTGATCCAGCCATGATGGAGCATCTCGGCGGACCTGAGAGTCACGAGAAGATCCTCGATCGGCAGGCGCGCTATGAGCAGTTCACGGACCCAGGCTCGACGCAGATGTTCAAGATTGTGGACGTGGCCACAGGTGAGGGAGTCGGTTCGGTCGGCTACTGGGAGCGGACCTGGCGCGGCGAGGAGGTCTATGAGATTGGCTGGTCCGTGCTTCCAGCGTTCCAGGGGCGGGGAATTGCGAGCACGGCGACGGCGCAGGCCATTGCCAGAGCCAGGACAGCCGGAAAGCATCGCTTCCTGCATGCCTTCCCATCGGTCGATAATCCCCCGTCAAACGCCGTCTGCCGCAAGCTAGGTTTCACGCTGATTGGGGAATGTGAGTTTGAGTACCCGCAAGGGCACTTCATGCGCTGCAATGATTGGCGCCTTGACTTATCTGAATTATTTGAGGGCCGCTAGACGAAGTCTCATGCGCATGTGTATCCCACAGCGTCCTTCAGCGTGCAGGGTCATGATTCCTGAGCCTCCCGGACATAGCGGTACAGGCTAGCGCGGGATATCCCGAGGGCGCTACAGACTTCCTCGATGGATTTCGTCTTGTCGGCATACATGCGTCGTGCGGCGGCCACCTGTTCAGCCGTCTTCAGTTTCTTTGAGCGGCCGCCGTTCCTTCCCCGTGCGCGAGCGGGCATTGGGGCGGCAAGACGATCCCCCTCGATAACGGTCCGAGTATCCCCGCCTAGCTGCTCGTACGCGCTTGCCATGGAATGATCCAGGTACTGCGTCAAGGCGCGCGAGGCAGCGTGCATGGCATGAGGTGGCGCAGACGTGTGAGGCTCCAGCGTACGATGTCCCGTCTCAGCCATCATCGCTGCTAGCTCCTCGTCAGATGGTGCGAATGCGTCTGGCAAAAGAGGTGCGGCGAGGAGAAAACCCATAAAGATGGAACCGAAGATACCGAGTTCTATACGCAGCGGGAGGTCCGTCCGCATGAGACCCTGCCCGCGCAGTGCTTGCAAGTAGGCCGTAAAGCCCGTGAGCACATCGGTAGAGAGCGCGCTGCTCTGCTCGCGGTGTATCAGCTTCCCAAAGACGTGCGTATCACGCAGCAAGGCCGCTCGGAGTATCGGGCGGCTCATCAGTGCCAGCGCGGAATGTCTGAGGAGCCCTCGCAGCGTTGAACCCTCAGGATCGTTCGCAATGCGCTGCTTGAGGTCTTCCGCCATCGCGATCTTCTCACGAGTTATCAGTGCGGTGAAGAGAGCTTCCCGCGACTTCCAGTGCAAATACAGTGTTCCTTTTCCGACTCCAGCTTCTCTGGCGATGTCCTCGATGGTCATCTGGTCGTAGCCATGGCGCAGCAGCAGGGTAGCAGCCGCATCCAGAATACGATGCGCCCGATCTTCATATGGCTTCTGCGTGGCGGCGCGCTGGCTTCGCTCGTTCAAGCGCTCTTCTCCTTGCCTATGTTACCCGTGTTGCCTGTGTTGCCTGTTGCCCATGAACGCATCGCTATCTCACGCCGGGAGACTTCTGGCTGAGAAGGTGGAATGCCAGAACTGCGATCCAGATCAATCCGATGCTGATCGCCAGGCGCTGGAATACACCAGCTACATTGACGAGGCTTGGAGTCTGGGTAAAGCCTTTGCCCGCCAGGCCAAAGGCCACCAGCATACCGATGCCGCTCAAGATTGAGTAGACCACCCACCCCCACTGGCCCATCGCAACGAACCGGCGGCAGAACACAAAGCAGGCGGCTGGCAGGCCGATAAAGAACAGGAGCGAGAACACGTCGTGGAGGTGCCCGTGCGTCGTGAACTGGGCAAGGGCAAGCGGTGCGTTAGCAGGATAGCCGTACACGGGATCGGAGGTGAAGACGCCCGCTCCAAACAAGCCAATACCAGCCAGGCCGATCAGGAGAGGCCCCCAAACGCTACCGCGTGAGCCTCTGAGCGCCCGCCGCACTCCACCAGCAAAGACACAGAGCAGCGCGCCTATCATGAGAAAGTTGGCGGTCTGTATCCAACCGAAATCGCCGATGGCAAGCGAGCTGACAGGATAGCGTAAGGCGGTGTAGCCAGCTCGGGTAGCGCCTGCGATGAGAAACACCGTGATGAATAGTAGTGGACCGATGGCGCCAGCAGAAAGCCAGAGTCTGGTCGTCAGCGGATGCTCGTCCATGCTTCTTGAGGGTTCTACGAGCGGCTGTGCCATGGTGATGCTCCCCCTATTGAACGTGACCGAATTAGAGAAATTGGTCACGTGATTGCTCGTTCAGAGCATACCGAAGCGAGACCGAGAAGTCAAGGATGAGAGCCGTGATTTCAGTCGCGCTCAATATGAGCGAAATCGCAGAAGGCCGCGGCCTGCGATGTCATTGTCAAGTATCATAATCAAAGTATCAATATGTATGTGATATTATTGAAGCCCGACTGTTCGGATGGGTTGGTTTCCATGAGGGAAAAGCCTTGCATATTGGCTTGGTCCTCCGGGTGGCACGTTTGATCCAAACTGGTATTCCTCAGGAGAAATGCGTTGAACATGAAGCAGACCCGTGAGATTGTCATCGTAGAGTATCGCCCCGACTGGCCGCAGGAGTTCGAGCGGATCGCGGATTGGCTGCGCGGCGCGCTCGGAGACGCGGCCTTGCGCATCGACCACATCGGCTCGACCTCCGTGCCTGGGCTTGCGGCGAAAGATCTGATTGACCTGCAGATCACGGTAGCCGAGTTGAACGCACCCCACCTCGATCCGCTCTTCGCGCGGGCAGGTTGCATACGTAAGGTAGAGGTTGATCACGATCGCCTGCCGCCAACTACACCGGATAGTGCTCAAGAGTGGCAGAAACTCTTTTATAGTCCGCCATCTGATATGCGGCCCACTAATATCCACGTGCGCCGGGCAGGCAGCCCCAACGGGCGCTACGCGCTGCTGTTCCGCGACTACCTGCGCGCGCATCCAATGGCCGCCGGCGCCTATGCCCAGGTGAAGATGGCGCTGTCAGGCCACGACGCATACGACTGGGATCTGTACTACGACGTCAAAGATCCCGTCTGCGATATCATCATGGCAGGCGCCGAAGACTGGGCCAGGTCAACCGGCTGGCGA
>DASUWS010000112.1:0-5251 GCA_036378295.1 Ktedonobacterales bacterium | reverse complement strand
CCGCCGCTGCCTCGGCGCGTGTCTTGAAGACAGTGCCCTTCGGATGCTCCGGAGGGGCATAGATCGTATACAACTTCAACGGCCCAGAGCCTGTATTGATGAAGTTGTGGCGGATGCCAGCAGGCACGAAATACAGCGTGTTGGCAGTGATTGGGCTTCTCTCGCCGTCGAGGATAGCCTCCCCCTCGCCAGCGACGAAAATGAGCGTCTGGTCCACATCAGCATGTACTTCCTCGCCGATTTGCTCTCCCGGCGGAAGGCTCATCAGAACGACCTGGCTATGACGCCCTGTCACGATCTCATGGCGGAAATCCTCATTGCGCTGCGCCAGCGTGACGATGTCCTCGTGGAATCCCATGGTACGCATCCTTTCTCTGCGGCAGGTCATACATCCCGCTCTATCCCACCTGAATCCTCTCACTGTCCTCTCCTGCAGGCACCATAACCCGTGCCATAGTGAGGTGCAACCGCGCGGCGTCACAGTGTCATCACACTTTCGGGCGCATACACTCCGTGTTCAGGGGATCAGAGCGTTGAGGCGGGATCGATGTCAATGGACCAGCCGCGTGGCACGTCTTCGTGCGCCAGCGCGTGCAATAGCGGACGTAGCTCCGGCCCCCGCACTATCACCTGCCAGCGATACGCGCCGCGCAGTCGCTCCAGAAAGGCAGGCGCCGGGCCGACGAGATCGGACTCGACCAGGTCAAGCTCGCGCAGCAAGCGTTCGAGGCGATCCGCCAAGGCCGTCGCCTCCATCTGGGCAGTATGGCGGTCGCGGTGGGTGAAGGTGCATTTCATGAAGCGTCGAAACGGGGGATACCCGTAGCGCTGGCGGGCGGCTACCTCAGCGCCGACGAACCCGGCGTAATCATGGCGGGCGGCAGACTGGATGCAGAAGTGGTCGGGGTTGAAGGTCTGAATCAGAGCTCGGCCCGCCTGCGCGCCACGCCCGGCACGGCCCGCCACCTGAGTGAGCAATTGAAAGGTGCGTTCGGACGCCCGGAAGTCGGGCAGGAAGAGGGCGATATCCGCCGAGACGACGCCCACGAGCGTAACCGCCGGGAGGTCCAGTCCCTTGGCGATCATCTGTGTGCCTACGAGCACATCGGCGCGGCGCTCGGCAAACGCCCGCAGCAGATCCTCATGCGTCTGGCGGGTCTTCGCCGTATCGCGGTCCCACCGCAGCACCCGCGCCGCCGGGAATCGCCGCTTGACGGCGCTCTCGACGCGTTCGGTGCCCAGCCCGAAGAAGCGGATGCTGGTGCTGTGGCAGACGGGGCAAACATGCGGCACGCTGGCCTTGCGCCCGCAATAATGGCAGATGACGGCACGGTCGCTGGCATGGAGGGTCATCGAAATGTCGCAGTGGGTACAGCGGACGACGTAGCCACATTCGCGGCAGACAATCATGCTCGCCATACCACGACGATTCAGAAAGAGAATCGCCTGTTCGCCACGCTCAAGGGTCTCATGCAGCGCCGCGACCAGTGGCTCGCTGAGAATACTGGTGTTGCCCTCTCGCAATTCCGCGCGCAGGTCCACCAGCGTGACCGGGGGCAACCCTGCTGGCGCGGCATCTGGCTCTCCGGCGGGGGCACGCTCCCGCAGCTCCACGAGTGAATAGCTGCCCAATTGCGCCCGCCAGTACGACTCGACGGACGGGGTGGCGCTTCCGAGCACGACGGTTGCTCCGGTCAGCGCGCCCAGGCGGATAGCGACATCGCGGGCATGATAGGTAGGGCGGCGGTCCTGCTTGTAAGCGCCTTCGTGCTCCTCATCCACGACGATCAGTCCCAGGCGCTCGACCGGGGCGAAGAGCGCGGAGCGCGACCCCAGCACCACATCTACCTCGCCCGCACGAATGCGCCGCCATTCATCTAGCCGCTCGCCATCGCTCAGGCCGCTATGCAACAACGCGACCCTGCCGGGAAACCGCCCGGCGTAGCGCTCTAAAGCCTGCGGGGTCAGCGCGATTTCAGGGACCAGCACGATGCCGCGTAGTCCCCGCTCCAGCGTCGCGGCGAGCGCCTGCAAATAAATCTCCGTCTTGCCGCTGCCAGTGATGCCATGTAGCAGAAATACCTGGCTCGTCCCTGGCTCGCGGAGCGCGGTGATAGTTGCCAGGGCGCGCGTCTGTGCCGGGGTCAGCGGGAGCGGATGCGTCTGGGCGATGGTGCGGCCCGCGAGCGGATCGCGTCGCACCGTCACCTCATCAATGGTGATCAATCCCTCGGATTGTAGCTCGCGGAGGGCAGCGGTGGTGGCGCGAGTGAGCCGTTGCAGATCTTCTACCCGCCAGGATTGCGCCAGCCCAGGACGCGAGAGGACGTCGAGCACGGCAAGTTGGCGCAGCAGCCGTTCGGAACGCTGTTCCGGCTTGGATGCGCGCCGGGCAGGCGTGGGCCTACCGCCCGCTGCCAGGGGTTGCGCCGCGCCGCCTGCGTCCAGTTGCGCGCGGGCAGTACGCTGCCAGGCGGCGATCTGTTCCACCGCGCCAGCCAGGCGGATGAATCGCTCGCGTCGCATCTCGCGCTGGGCCGAGGGCACCTCCGTCACGAGCGAGGCGCAGCCGGATGCAAGCAGCGTATCGATGGCGGACCGCGCCCGCTGCGCTCCCAATGCTTCGCGCACCTGTGTCCGTTCCAGCCGCCCCCGCTCCCGGAGCAATCCGAGCATCATCGCGGCATCTGGAGACAACCCGGCTGGCGCGTCTGGCGATGACGTAGTCAACGGTGCGGCGGGCAACAACACCTCCCGTATGCCGCTCAACAGCCCCGGCGGGAGCATCAGGCGAATTGCGTCGGCAAGCGGCGCAGCATAATAGTCGGCGATCCACTCGGCGAGCGCGTGTTGCGCTGCTGAGATGAGCGGCTCGGGCAGCAGCAAACGAGCGACGGCGCGCAGCGGGACATGGGTATCTGAGGAAGCGAGAGGAGATTCGGCCCCGGCCACGTCGTCGCTGGCATCGAGCGCCCAGACGAGTCCCGCGGCGATACGGTGGCCGAAGGGGACGGCGACCAAATGGCCCACCTGCACGATAGGTGTCAGGGCATCAGGGACGCGATAGCTATAGAGGGCTTCAGCGGCGAGTCGCCCGCGCACCGCCTGGGGCACCAGAATCTCTGCCCGCATGTGCGCCGCGCTCCCTCCCGCATCAATCTCCCATCGCCATGTGATGAGCTTCTCGCGCTATTATCGCAGGAGTGTTCAGTCGGCGACAAGGTCCGCCGGGGCATCCGCTTGCAGGACGAAGCTGCCGCTCTCGTTATGCGCTGGCGCTGCCGTAACCGCTTTGCCTGCTTTGACAGCTTTATCCGGCACTGGCTTCCTCACGGGAAAGAGGATCGCCGGATGCGCGTGCGCCAGTGTATCGGTAATGGAGAGCGGGGCCGCCCGATAACCGGCAAGCCAGGACGAGAGTTCCGCGCCACAGATGACGAAGAGGGCGTACGCGTAAAAGAAGACCAGCACGACAAAGACGAATCCGGCGACGGTGCCGAAATGCTGCGGCTGCAGCACATCACGGGTATAGATGGGAAAGATGAGGATGTAGCTCTGCGCCAGCGCCGCGCCGAGGAGCGCTCCCGGCCAGGTGTGGCGGACCGCGACGCCTCCGGGTGTTACCATGCTGTAGAGCGTGAGCAGTATCAGGAAGTTCAGGATAAGGCTGAGGAGTGTCGCAAGCACCGCGACCAGCGGCTCGTCGGCCAGGCGCGAATGTGCGATCCCGTTGTGGATCAGCCCGAGGTTGACGGCTGGCGTAAAGGTGGCTGAGAGCATCATCGTCGGCAGTGCCGCCGCGAAGAGCAATAGCATCGACACGGCGACAAGATTCTGATGGCGGAAGCGTCGCTGCTGGCGGCGGAAGATGACGCAGAGGCAACTCTCGATGACGACGAAGAAGCGCGTGCCATACCAGAGGGTGACAGGCAGGCCAAGTACCACCAGAATGAAGGGAGCATGCTCGATGCTATCCGCGAAGGAGAGCACCGCCGCGCCCGTGACACGGTCCGGCAGCAGACGCACAATGGCCAACACCACCCGCGCTTCGGCGTTGTCACTGGTGATGCGCAGAAACAGGCTGATGAGCACGAGTTCCAGACCAAGCACCGAGAACATCCCCATGATGCAGGTGTAGGCCAGCAGTCGCGCCAGGTTCCAGCCCCAATCACGGTCGAACTTTCTCCAGAGGGCCGTCAACATGGCCGCGCATCCTTTCACTGCGATGATGCGATGCGATCATCAGCACTGCCGGGTACGGGCACCCGTCGAACTGTGTAGAGCATATGCCTTGTGGTATCTCCTGTCGAGACTTCGACACGATTCTTGAAAAACTCTCAGAATACTCCAAGAGAATGGGACGGCCCGCGTGGAGAGGTCGTATCAGGGCGGGCTGGCTGAATCACATTGGAGCGAACGTATGAAGGGTATCCCGCTGCCGGAGGAGGTACGGGCGCTCATGCCGCGATTGGGCCTGGAAAGTGCCGACGTCATTCAGGTCAAGCCAATGCCAGGCGGGCTTTCCGATGGTCGGCTCTATCGCCTCTGGCTGCGACATGGCGACAAAGTGGGGCGCGAACAAACACGCGTTCTCAAGTATGCGGAGCCGCTGGCGGGATGGCTGGGTGAGACGTCCGGAGATACCCGTATCCGTGAAGCACAGCTTGCGGCTTCTGGCCTGTTCGCCGAGTTGCCGCGCACTATCGCGACGGCGACGATAGCGGTGGCGTTTCGCGGGCAACGCGAGCACCCGGCGGGCGCGGCGCTGCTCATGCGCGACGTGCGGACACATCTGGTGCGCGAACCCTTGCGCATGCCGCCCGGGACGATTCCGGCGGATGCGGTCATGCTGATTGACCGGCTGGCCCGCATGCACGCCCATTTCTGGAATGATCCCCGGCTCGACGACCCCATGCTGGGGCTGATGTCGCCGGAGCGGGCGCTGGTCGTGACGGGACCAGAGGGCATTGCGGCGCGGCTCGCCAGTGGCGATATGCTGCCCTATCTCTCGCTGGCTCACGCAAGCTGGCGAGACTTCTTCACGCTGGCAGGGGACGACGCGGCGCGGCGTTTCCAGGTGGTCCTGGCCGATCCGGGGCGTATCCTGCGCGCCATCGAACGGCTCCCGCGAACGCTGGTGCATGGCGACATCTGGGGACCCAATATGGGCTGGCAGCCAGACGCGCATGGTGGGTGGCGGCTGCTGCTGCTCGATTGGGCGCTGGCGCTGGCTGGACCCGCCACGTACGAC
>DASUWS010000111.1:0-5410 GCA_036378295.1 Ktedonobacterales bacterium | reverse complement strand
GTTCGCGCCGACGCGGGTGATATCGTCACCGTCCCAAAGGGCGTTTGGCACTGGCACGGCGCGACGCCAGACGCCCCAGCCGTTCATATCTCGATCAAGCGCCCCGGTCCGACCGATTGGGATGTTGACGAAAAGAACTGGGGCAGCACCTACGAATGAGTCTCGCTTGCTGGTCGGCCCGGGGGCAGTGCGACGCGGCAGGGAATGGGCACGATGAACGGCACGACGCAATATGCTCAGATGTCTAGCGCCACCAATGCTGCCCAATAGGGCAGATGTCATGGGCTGTAGCAAACATTCGCATCTTTCTGTATACTTTCCCGCGGAACGCAGTTAGACAGGAAACACATTCCCAGGGGAGCTATGGAAGATGCAGTGTCCCTCGTGTGGTCTTCAGATCGACCAGCAGAATATTGACCGTTGTCCTCGATGTGGGCACTGGCTCACCGCTCCACCAGGATATTCCGCACAGGGCAGCTATCCCACAACGGATTACGGCAACGCGCCGCAAAGCGGTACGCCCGGCTATCCGCCGCAATCAGGTAGCGTTGGAACACCCGGAACGTACGAAGGATACACGCAGCCGTCCGGCTATGGTCCGCCGTCACAAAATCCACAGGGCCAATATGGTTCGTATGCTCCCCCGAGTGGTTATGGGCAGCCGGCGCCGCCCAGCGGCTATGGGCAGCCGTATGGTCAAGCCGCCCCGCCGAGTTATCCGCTGACGCAGGGCAATGCGCCTTACGGCTATCCCCAGCAGCCCTACTCGCCCCCGCCAAAGAAGAGACGGGTGGGAATGATCATTGGGATCGTGGCGGCGGCGGTCGTGGTCGTGCTGGTCGCGTGTGTCGGGGTCACCTTTTTCGCCCTTCGCTCGCTGGGGGATACGACAAACACGACGGCAACCGGACCCAATGCGGCTGCGTCTCCCACCTCATCTGGGACGGTGATCTACAGCGACACCTTTGCCTCAGACGCTACTGGCTGGGTACAAACCGCTGGTGAATGCACTTTGCAGAGCGACGGCTATCACATTGCAAGTCTCTACATCTGCTATGCGCCGGTTGGAGAGCAAACCGACGTCACGGTGAGCGTCAACGTGCAACAGGTCAGTGGTCCCACGACACACCCCTATGGGATTGTGTTCAGGCGCGTCAGCGTAGGGAATTACTACGTTTTCCGGATCGATAGCAACGGGGAGTGGATCTTCAACAAGTGCGTGGATAGCAATTGCACGAGGATAGTAGACTTCACCACGAACGCTGCCATCAAGGGTGGGCTCCATACCTCGAACACGCTGAAAGTAACGACAAAGGGATCGCATTTTGACTTCTTCGTCAACGATACGAAGGTGGGCCAATCGGACGATTCGACGTTTACATCTGGCAAAGTAGGGCTTGTAGGCGGCGAATCTATTGACTGCGCTTTCAAGAATATTGTGATCGCACGTCCGAATTGATCACGCGTCCAGTAGCTAGCGCCATGCAATTCGTGCTCGTGCTGCAGTGGAGGAGAAGGGATGCGGTGCCCCTCGTGCGGGTTGCCCGTTGACGAGCCGGAGCGCTTGGACCGTTGCCCCAGTTGCGGGCGCGCGCTTCCTACGACCGCGTTAGGAGCGCAGCCCGCATCGGAGGGCGCTCAGGGCGCAAGCGAATCCCGCGCGTCCCAAAGCTGCAAGCCTGGCGAGGGATCGTCTCCCTCGCTGGCAGGGCAAGCGCCGCTGGTCTCTAGCGTCCCTGGGTCTGTCGCGCCGGGTCCGAATCCGGCTTCTCCTCCGCAGATGACGGATCCGACTGCGCCACCGGACAGCCCGTTCACCCCCTATACCGGATTCGTCTATCCCCCGTCCGCGCAGTTTGGACCCTACGGCGCCTATGCGCCAGCGCCGGGCTATCCGCCATCCAGCTACCCGCAGCAGCCAAACGCCTCGCCGCCCCAGCGGAAGCGCCGGACCGGGCTGGTCGTTGGGATCGTCATAGCGGTAGTGGTGGTTGTGCTGGGTGCGTGTGCCTGGAGCGTCGTAGTCACTGCGCAGGCGCTACACCCGCCGGTACAGGCCGCTGTGCCACGGCAGACCCCAGTCAACATTTACAGCAACTCCTTTTTGTCTGACGCTGGTGGCTGGGCCAATGATTCTCGCTGCTTTCAGGCCAGCGATGGCTACCACGTCAAAGGCAACTTTATCTGCTATGCCCCCCTGGGCAATCTATCCGACGTAGATATTCGGGTTCAGGTGCAGCAGATAAGCGGCTCGACACATTATGGTATCGGTATCGCCTTCAGGCTGCTAGAGCATGACACTGGCTCTGATTTCTATGGTTTTGAGATCACGAGCAACGGGAACTGGGGGTTGCTCAAGTGTTCCAGCGGCGTCTGTCACACACTGATCCGTGCGCGGCCTTCGAGCGCGATTCAGACCGGTATCGGCGCAGACAATGAAATAGAGGTCTACGCCAAAGGTTCGCACATGGATTTCTTCATTAATGCGATCGCGGTGGGCAGCATAGACGATTCCTCGTTCGTATATGGCATGGTAGGGCTGGTGGGTACCAATGCTGGAGAGTGCGTGTTCACGAATCTCACTATTGGTCAGCTGTAGTAATCTCGCGCCCCATCACGACAAACGGCTGTTGCCCTAGGGTGAAGACGAAGCCGGGATGGAGGTAGCGCCAGCCATTGCGCTCGTAGAGACGGCGCGCGCCTGTGTTCGTGACCTCGGTCGAGAGCAGCGCGCGTGGGCAAGGCTGGCATGCGAGCAGCGTGTTCAGCTGAGCGCCTCCGATGCCCCGACGCTGATATGCCGGGCGCACCGCCAGATCCACCAGTACCCATGCGTCCTGGAGCGCGGGATGTTCCGCGTCAATCTGAGCCGCCACGCGATCATGCCACCACTGCCCCGGCAGCGAGCGCATCCCGAAGCCCATCCCGCCCGCGTTTCCGCCCCTCGTGGCGACGTAGCCATGCCAGTCTGGTAGGGTCATGGCATAGCGGGTGATGAACTCGCGAATCCTATCCTCTTCGCCGCCAAACACTTCCAGATAGATGCGCAGCACGTCATCGAATACCGGAGAGGATGCGTCGAATCGTTCGAGGATGAAGCCATCCGAATCACTCATGAGGCATTGCCTTTCTCGGAATATCCATCTGTGCAAGGATAACGATTTACCATTTTGATACGGGCGCAAAGGAACAGATACCAGATGATGATTTCCATCATCAACCTGGCTATGCCCTTGTGGCGCTGCCTCCGATGTGGTATGCTATCAGTCAGGGCGGGGCACGCTGGCGGATGCGCTGACGCACCCCGCCCAACGCTTTTGTGAGGGCTACATTTCATGGAATTGACCTGGCTGGGGCATTCATGCTTCCGGCTGCGTGGAAAAGAAGCAACACTCGTCACCGACCCGCCCGCACCCGCTACGGGCTACTCCATCGGTCGCCCCTCCGCCGACATCATCACCATCAGCCACGACCACCCCGGGCATAATTATGTCAAAGCGGTGAGTGGCGATGTGAAAAAGGTTGTCACCGGACCGGGCGAATACGAGATTCAGCAGATTCTCATTACCGGCGTGCCCACCTGGCATGACACAGAACGCGGTGCGGTGCATGGGCGCAATACGGCCTATCTCATCACGATGGATGACGTTCATATCTGCCATCTGGGTGACCTGGGCGACAAGCTGGATGACCGGGCGCTGGAGGCGCTGAGCGGCGCTGATGTCGTGCTGGTCCCAGTAGGCGGCGGCAACGCGCTAAACGCCGAGCAGGCGGCGGAAGTCGTCACCCAACTGGAGCCGCGTCTGATCATTCCGATGCATTACGCGACGCCGGCCTACAAACCAAATGGCGCGGCGCTCGATCCGGTCGAAAAGTTCTTACGCGAAATGGGGGTGGAAGCGGCTGAACCGCTTCCGAAACTTGCCGTCACACCTGCGAGTCTCCCGGCAGAACCGCAGGTGGTCGTTCTGAACTACCGGGGTGGATAACATGAAACAAGGGGCCAGCTCCAGAACATGGAGGTACTGGCCCCTCTCTCTGTAGCGCGATTGCCAGAACCGCCTGGATGTGCCCTGCCTGGCACGGATGCATGCAGGTGGACGATGTTTATTTGTGCAGCGTTTGAAGCCTTTTCCAGACCATCATGAGGTACGTGGGTCATGTAAGAGCGCGCGCCGGGAGTCGTGCGCAAGGGAGTAGTCTGTATGCCGAAGTTTCTATTCGTGACTGGCGGCGTCGTTTCGTCGGTTGGCAAGGGCATCACCGTTGCATCGCTGGGGCGTCTCTTCAAGAGTCGTGGATTGTCTGTCGCTATCATGAAGCTGGACCCGTATATTAACGTAGATCCAGGCACGATGTCGCCGTATCAGCATGGCGAGGTGTTCGTTACCGACGATGGCGCGGAGACAGATCTCGACCTGGGCCACTATGAGCGCTTCACCGATGAGCCAGCCAGCCAGGCCAGCAACGTCACCACGGGCCAGGTCTATAATGCCGTCATTGGCAAAGAGCGCGCCGGAGGCTATCTCGGCGGCACCATTCAGGTGGTTCCCCATATCACCAATGAAATCAAGCAGCGTATCCATACGCTGGCGCAACAGACGAGCGCTGACGTGGTGATCGTTGAGGTGGGTGGGACGGTTGGCGATATCGAGGGCGAGCCGTTCCTCGAAGCGATTCGCCAGATGCGCAATGATGTTGGGCGTGATGACGCGCTCTATCTGCATGTGACGCTGCTGCCGTTCATCGGCGCGACGCATGAGCTGAAGACCAAGCCGACGCAGCACAGCGTCAAGGAGCTGCTGCGCGCGGGCATCCAGCCGGATGTCATCCTCTGCCGTTCAGATTACCCGGTGCCAGACGAGATGCGTGACAAGATCGCCCTCTTCTGCAACATCGAGCGCCGCGCGGTGATCCCCGTCGAGACGGCCAGCACCATCTACGAGGTGCCGCTGATGCTCGAAGATTTGGGACTGGGTGATTTCCTGGTCGAGAAGCTCGGATTGCATCAGAAGCACGCGACTGACCTGCGTGAATGGCGCATGCTGGTGGAGCGTATTGGGGCGGCGAAGCCAGTCGTGCGGATCGCGCTGGTGGGCAAGTATGTAGCCCTCCACGACGCCTATCTCTCGGTAGCGGAGTCGCTGATGCACGCGGGCTGGGCGCATGGCGTGGACGTGCAGATAGATTGGGTAGACTCCGAGAAGCTCGATAAGGAATGGGAGCAGAACGAGGCGCGACTGGCACAGGCCGGAGGTATCATCGTGCCGGGCGGATTTGGACATCGCGGCATCGAGGGAAAGATCAAAGCGGTCGAGTATGCGCGCACCCATAACATCCCCTACCTGGGTCTCTGCCTGGGATTGCAGGTAGCGGTTATCGAGTTCGCGCGCAATGTCCTTGGATTGTC
>DASUWS010000110.1:0-24902 GCA_036378295.1 Ktedonobacterales bacterium | reverse complement strand
AGATTTTGTGCTAGACTTCCTGAGGGCCGAATGCTGGACGTTGGTCCTGCCAATGCCGCCCGTACAAGGAGTGTCTCATGCATACTGCCCGGCGCTGTTACGTGGCCGATTGCTCGGCTGTTGCGACCGACCGCTGTTTCGAGTGTGGCGTGTGGTGCTGCGATGAGCACCGATCTACCGTCCAGGTCCCAACTTCTACAATACCCTTCCGTGAAGACCTCTGTGCAACCTGCCTGCAGGTGCACATTGCGACCTCCGACCGATACGGCCCAGTTGCTATCGAGTTGCCACTGCCTGGTAAGGGCAGCACTGGCGCGGGGACCGCAGATCTGGAGATGTGACGCTCTAGGCCCGGATACAAAGGGACACCTGCCAGAGCAAGCTTCATCTCAGATCAAGTGCCCATCGAAGCGAGGTCTGCTCCTGATGGGCACGTCGTCGGAAGCGCCGAAACAGGCTATCTTCGCGTTGTGCAGATTGACGTGTGCTTGCGGCTGTGCGCAGCCACTCTATAAGGCTTCCGGCACGCGACAAGCGCTGGGTTGATTATTGACTTGGGACGAGCTGGTGGCGCAGAGCCTGAACGGCTGTCTCAGTGCGGGTGCTGGTCCCCAGTTTGGAGCGAATTCGACGAATATGGAACTTGACAGTGGCCTGCGTAATTACGAGCTGCTCGGCAATCTGTTGATTGGAAAGTCCAGCAGCCAGTAGCTCGAGCACCTTACGCTCCTGTGGAGTCAGATCCTGCCCAATTCTTGGGGGGCGACTAGCGACTGTATGCGCCAGTGCCTGCCCTGCCGCAGGTGCCAGACTTGGTATCCCACGTTCTGCCAGGCGGATGGCGTCGGCCAGAGCAGGGACATCGACATCTTTGAGCAGATAGCCGGTGGCTCCGGCGCGTAGCGCATCCTCTACGATGTTGCCTTCCGCAATGCCGCTCAGTGCGATCGCATGGATCTCTGGCGCGTCCTCATGGAGCGCTTTGATCGCTTCGATCCCACCCATGCCAGGCATCAGCAAGTCCATCAGAACTACGTCGGGATGGAGTCGCATGCAGGCCTCAAGCGCTTCTTCCCCACTGCCTACCATGGCAACTACCTCAATATCGTCATAATCGAGCAGGGAGAATTGGATGCCAGCCCGCATGATGACCTGGTCATCTACCACAACAATCCGGATCGCCCGTTGCGGCCGTTCAGCATGCGTAGTGAGAGATATGCTGGTGTCGGCTGAGCGAAGCTCCGAGGTCGCCTGCAGTGATACCGGGAGAGCATTTCCGGGAGGAGAACGCCAACCGGGTTGTGGTCCGTCGGGAGAAATGGGCACTGCCCCTAACCTGGATGTCAAGAACGTGGGTTGCTGCGGCATATGATGTTCTCCTGACTGCTGGTGAACAAGGCCAACTCCGGTAGTCGCTAAGCAGGTATGCGTGCTACGTCACAGGGAATCTCGGGCCGCTCCCACCTGAATCACCTGTACCAGCGCACTCCTCATGCAGACATCCGTTGTCCTGGCATCCTTTCAGGCGCCTTGCTCACTGCGTATGCCTGGTTCAGGGGCTATCCGATCCTATCTCGAGTTGGATGTCACATTGTCCTGTCAGAAAGCCCGCAGCATGGTGCTTTGTTCGGTCGGCATCCCTGCCCGCGAGCAAGAAATGTGAGACTGGTTGACAGGATAGTCGCCCCCTCACCCTTTGGATAGCACCAAGGGTAAATCATCGGTGTAACACAAGAATCACTGTGGCCCATTGAAATATCACAAACGCATCACACTATGCGCACATCGCCGAACGAAATCACAGAGCGGATGTTGTCCGCCAACAACCCTGCTCGGGCGCTGTGCAAAGTGCGGAAGGCTGCTCACCAGTGACGATGCTGCCCCGATAGACTTGACTATCCTGGCGAGCGGATGCGGGTGGTATGGCTTCTGCGAGAAGGCGAGGGCGCCAGGGAGGCCGGAACTGGGTGTGGCTGCGAAGGACGGGCGGGAGGGAATACTGCTTTGCCAACACTTGGAGAGCATAATTTGCTGGTTGTGCTGCTCGCCATCGGAGTCGTGCTGGTGGCTGGCCGTGGGGCAGCCGAGATTGCGCGGCGGCTGCGACAGCCGGAAGTGCTTGGGGAACTACTTGGCGGTGTGTTGTTGGGGCCGTCAGCCCTGGGAGCGCTCTTTCCAGATATCTATCGCGCGCTCTTCCTGGACCAGCAAGTCGCGATCAGCCTTTCACTGCTCTCATGGATCGGCGCCATCCTACTCTTACTCATCGCCGGGATTGAGGTGGATCTGGGGGTCTTGCGTGTGAATGCGAGACCAGGCCTCTTCGCCGCTGCTTTTGCCATCGTCCCATCCATCGTCGCAGGTATCCTGTTTGGACGGCTAATCCTGGGCCTTCCCGCGCCCAATGGCGTCTTTCTGGGTCTCGTGCTCTCGGTTACGGCGGTGAGTGTAGCCGCGAAAATCCTTATCGAGCGCGAGTCGCTGCGGCGGGCGTACGCACAGGTCATCTTGGCCGCGGGCATCGTCAGCGAGGTACTCGTCTGGCTCCTCATCTCAATTGTCTCCGCATTGCGGAGTGGATCACCAGTTGCTTCGGGTATCCGCGCCACCATCGTCGTAGTTCTTTTCTTTGCCTTGATGATGACAGTGGGACGATCCTTCACCTTCTGGGCCATGCGCCGCACCTCGGATCTCACCTCAATCGTCAACGGCGAGTTGACGCTCGTGCTAGTGCTGACCTTCCTCTCTGCCGCAATCACACAGGCACTCGGACTCCACCCGCTGCTGGGCGCCTTTGTTTTTGGTGTTCTGCTTGGGCGGGCGCCACGAGCCACACAACAACTCAAGGAACGGGTGCAGACGCTGACGGTCGGCTTTTTTGCCCCGATCTTCTTTGTGCTGGCTGGCATGCGAGTGGACATCCTGGAGTTGGGTGGCCCATCGGTCATTCTCGCCATCGTGTTGCTTTTCGTTGTCGCGACGGTGGTCAAGGTGGGCTTTAGCGCGCTCGGAGCGAAATTAGGAACCCTGCGTACATGGGAGTCGGTGTTGGTTGGCGTCGGGCTGAATCTGAAGGGCGGCACCGATGTGATAGTGGCCATTCTGGGCGCCGAGCTCGGTTTGCTTTCTGTCCGCATCTACACGATGTACGCTGTCGTCGCGATCCTGACCGTGCTTTTCTCGCCGCCCATCATCGCGGCCCTGGAGCCGCACGTGCCACCTTCACGAGAAGAGATGGAACGCCTGAATCGCGAAGAGGCGAAACGCCGCGCCTATCTGCCACACATGGAACGGGTGCTGGCGCCCGCAACACCGGAGCTGCAACCGGAGATCGCGGCGAGCGTTCTCGAGCAAATCGCACGCTCTAAACAGGCAGAGCAGGAGATCTTCGACGTTACCCAATTTGTGGTGGAAGGGCCCGACGAGCAACGACCAGAGGTGGCACAGGCTGCGGAACAGGCGCATGCTAGCCTGGAGCAGGCCAAGCCGAGCGAGCGGCAGGAAATCACGCGGCTTCGTGTAAACACAGAAGATGCTATAGCCTCGATTCTCGCTGCCTCTCAAGACCACGATCTCATTGCCGTAGGCGCGCTCCATCCTTCCTCCACTAGGTCGTTTAGTCTCGGCACGTTGCAGGATCGGATCATTGATCAGGCGCAATGTGATGTGCTGGTTGCAGTCGCGGATGCACCGCTGAATCCGTCGAATGTTCGGCGTATTCTCGTTCCCGTCAACGGTTTCGGCTATTCGCTGGCGGCTGGAGATGTGGCGGCCTATCTTGCGCAAGCGATGGACGCAGAACTGGTGCTCTTCACCAGTGTAAGTGCGCGACTGGACTCTTTCTTCTGGCAGGAGCGTAGCCACCGCCAGTTGCTCGAATCGGGGTACCAGCTGCTGCACGAGCTCGACTTCCGTGTTGGGCGGATGGGACTGCGCGCGGCGCAGCATGTCGAAGTGGCCGACGATGCAGGGGAAGCGATTCTACGCGAGCTGCGTCGCCAACCCTATCAGTTAGTTGTGATGGGCGCCGCCGAGCGCGCGGGGAACGATGTGCTCTATTTGGGCTCGCCAGTTCAGACGGTTCTTGCGCAGGATCATACGCCAGCGGTCCTGCTGATCACGCATGCGTGACGCCTCCGTTGATCGCTTTCCTATAGCCAGGGACTACGTCACATGGGATGCCCTGCCACAAGCTGGTACAAGTTGTGCGGGCACGAGAGGCAGCATGAGAGGCAGACGGCAGACAGGATAGCCAGTGCAAAGAGGCGAGACTCATGCGCTTCCATGATCGCAGAAATGCGGGCCGAGCGCTTGCGACCCAGCTCATGACCTATGCCGACCAACCCGGCGTTGTGGTACTGGCATTGCCGCGCGGCGGGGTGCCGGTGGGCTATGAAGTGGCGATGGCACTCCACGCACCGCTGGATGTGTTTCTTGTGCGCAAGCTTGGTGTTCCTGGGCAGGAAGAGTTGGCCATGGGCGCAATAGCCAGTGGTGGCGTGCGAGAGCTCAACCTCGATGTAGTCGAGATGCTGGCCATTCCGCAGTCTACGATTGATCAGGTGGCCGCGGTCGAAAGTAAAGAGTTGGCGCGCCGCGAGCGAGCGTATCGCGATGACCTGCCGCCTGTGGATGTGCGGGAACGCGTCGTCATTCTGGTGGATGATGGACTGGCGACCGGAGCCAGCATGCGCGCGGCACTCGTTACCCTGCGAAAGAAGCAACCTGAACGCCTGGTAGCCGCGGTTCCAGTTGCCCCAGAGATGACCTGCCGGGAGTTGAGCGCTCTTGCGGACGAGATGATCTGTCTGGAGACCCCTGAGCCATTCTACGGCGTCGGCTTCTGGTACGACGACTTTGCCCCGACCTCCGACGACGAGGTGCGGGAGTTGCTGCGCCAGGCTGCGGAGCGGCCCGCTGGGCCTCCACAGTCCTACGGAGAATTGCCCGGACCCCACGCTACGATCTGATAGCTGATAGGGCTTGTGATGGCTGAGAAAAGGCAAGGATACCCATGCCAGCTGCACCACAGCACGAAGAGTATTTAGAGGGGCTCGCCAGCGCGGTGCGGCGTGTCGCGCATCCTCTGACAGGCAACTGGGCCGATTTCGATCCCCTGGTGCGGATGGTTGGTGACGCACGCTATGTCTTAATTGGCGAGGCGTCCCATGGCACGCAGGAGTTTTATCGGACACGTGCGCTTATCACGCAGCGGTTGATTACCGAGAAGGGCTTCACCTCGGTCTGTGCCGAGGCGGATTGGCCAGATGCCTATCGCATCAATCGCTATGTGCGTGGCACTGGAGATGGCGCGACGAGCCTTGAGGCGCTCTCAGCATTCCAGCGCTTTCCCGCCTGGATGTGGCGCAATACGGTTGTGCTCGATTTCGTTGGATGGCTGCGCCAGCACAATGAAGGTAGCGGGCAGACGACACGTCATGTCGGTTTCTACGGCCTCGACCTCTACAGCCTGTATGACTCAATAGATGCAGTCATCCGCTATCTGGAGCAGGTGGATCCGGACGCTGCCGCACGCGCGCGGGAGCGGTACGCCTGCTTCGAGAGTCTCGGCAAGGACGCGCAGACCTACGGCATGTTGAGCGGATATGCCCGGCGCGATGCGTGCGAAGATGCGGTGGTGAAGCAACTGGTAGAGATGCAGAGCCGAGCGGCGGACTATGCCCGGCGCGATGGCATACTGGCCGAGGACGAGTATTTCTACGCCACGCAGAACGCCAGAATTGCCAGGAATGCCGAGGAATACTACCGCGCAATGTACCATGGGCGGATGAATACGTGGAATCTGCGCGACCGGCACATGGCCGACACACTTGATGCTCTCGTCGCCTATCTAGATGAGACGCGGGGCGAGCAGACGAAGGTGGTTGTCTGGGCTCACAATTCGCACCTGGGCGATGCGCGCGCGACGGAAATGAGTCAGCACGGCGAACTGAATCTGGGCCAGCTCGTGCGCGAGCGTCACGGCGACGGGGCGCGGCTGATCGGATTCACGACATACACCGGCAGTGTGACCGCCGCCGACGATTGGGACGAGCCAGCGCGGTGTAAGCGTGTCCGTCCTGGCATGGCGGGGAGCTATGAAGCGCTCTTCCATTTGGTTGATATGCCCAACTTCCTTCTGCCGCTGCGCGAGCCACGGCTAGAACGGGCGATTGGGGTGATCTACCGTCCGGAGACTGAGCGCTATAGCCACTACTTCTACAGCCAGTTGCCCAGTCAATTCGACGCGGTGCTGCATCTGGACGAGACGCGCTCCCTGGAGCCGCTAGAACAGACGAGCCAGTGGGAGGCGGAGGAAGTGCCAGAGACCTATCCTTCGGCGCTATAAGGATGAGGTGCTGGGTCGTGGAATGTTGCTCGCGTGGGTGGGAATGAGCATGTAATGTCAATGTCCAACGCGGGAATCGCGCAATGCCAATAGGACGGCAGGCATAGACGTGGATGCACACAGGCAGACACGATGGAGAGGAAGGATGCTCGATGGAGAATGACCGTCCGGATCGAGAACAGCGGGAACAGGAGGAGCAACTGGATGAGCGGGGGATGCCCGGTGGAGGTGTCGGTCGCCGTGAGACACCCGGCCATACCGGTGTCTATCCCATGTCGGAGGCGGAGGGCGCCAGGCCGGATGCTCCACTTCAGGGTGAGATGAGCTGGGGCCAGGGAGACCGGGGAGCCGAGGGCTACAATGACTCGGGAGACTCCGAGCTGGCGCGCATGCCAGAAAACACCAACGGGGCAGAAAACATCGAGGAGTAACCTTGTAGCTGCGGTTTCAGGCTATTGCCATACAGACTTAGGAGGATGGAGCGTGCGACGCATTTGGGCGCTTCTTGCTGGCGCGGGATTTGGCGCTTGCATAATGTATCTATTCGATCCTCAATCTGGCAATCGCCGCCGCGCACTCGTGCGCGACAAGCTGGCACACTATAGCAGGATCGCGAGTGAGCGTATCGGCGGCGTAGGTCAGGAAATCTGGGATCGCTCGTATGGGACGTTTGCCACGCTACGCTACCAACTCAACCGAACGCCACCCAGTGACGACGTGCTGGTGGCGCGGGTGCGGTCGAAGTTGGGTCGGGCGGTGACACATCCGCATGCGATCGAGGTCACGGCGCGCGAAGGACACGTGGTGCTGCGCGGACCTATTTTGGCAAGCGACGTGGAGCGAGCCAAGGTGGCGGTGCAGCACATTCCAGGCGTAACCGAACTGGAAAGCCAACTGGACGTCCACGCGACTCCGGACGGCGTCTCCGCCCTGCAGAGCGCAACGCCTCTCCCATGACCTGACACGGCTGAGTCCAGTATGATCGAGCATGCCGCGAATCCCGCATGGTAAAGAAACAAGACAGCCCGTAGTTATCGCTACTACGGGCGTTTTTGTTATGATACCGCCATGAGCGTGCCCGGGCACGCTCATCTCTAACCTGAGCGCGTACCGCCTGTCAGTCGCCGCTATCTTCGCGGCGGGCGTGCGCGGAGACAATGCCCATGACCATCCAGAGCAGAGCGCCGATGAAGAGTGTGGGCGCTGCCTGATGCAAGGGCGCGTGATCGGGCAACGCTACCCCGATCCAGGCAACCACCGAGATGATAGGTGCGGCAACGATACCGCCGACAATTGCGAATGTCGCGAATGCCGTCGAGAGCCAGTGGCGCATTGCCGAGCTTGCCAGCAATTCAAGCGTGACCACCAGCAAGAAAAGGAGTGCGGGCCAGGTGCGCTGCGCCAGATTATACTGCCTGCTGTGTTCGTAGGTGGCCTTCCTCGCTGCCACACGAGCTTTGCGCTTCCAGTGCCTCAAGTGTTTCTCAGGGCGCTGGGTGAATTGTTGCATGAGTGTCATAGTATAAGTGCCATGCCTTCCAGTACTCCGTCTAACCCGCCGGAGCTTCGCACCTCCCAAAATATGGAAATGCTTGAATAATCCATCACGAGATAGCGCACATTCCCGCGCCAGGTCGACTCCCTTGTCGGCTATCAGACGCTTATCACCGCTATCTCGCTCTCATCTCTGTCTCATAATTCGTAACGACATATGCCTTCCAGTGTAACACATAGCGCTCGCTTTAGGATACCGGCTCCTAGCCTTCATCGTGCGCTGTGAGTTCCCAGAAATACTGGCATTCTGATGAGATTGGACAGCGGAAACAGGCGGGTTTCCTCGCATAGCAAATTTGTCGCCCATGACGGATAAGATTGACGTGCATCGTATGCCGCCACTCCGGCGGAATCAGCGCCTGCAACGTGTTGTGTGCATCCTCGGCGGTCTCGCGCGGGCCGATCAATCCTAGTCGCCTCGTGACACGCCAGACATGAGTATCGACCGGAAATGCCGGCCTACCAAGCGAGAATAGCATAACGCATGCCGCGGTTTTCGGTCCCACTCCTGGCAATTGCCGCAGCCATGCCAGCGCGTCGTCGAGCTGCATCTTGTTGAGGAGGTCGAGCGAGAGCGGCGGACCGCCCAGACGCTCCGTCAGAATGCGCAGAATCTGCTGGATACGTCGCGCTTTCTGCTGTGCCAGACCTCCAGAGCGGATTGCTTCAGCGACGTCGTCTACAGGTGCGTCGCGCACCTGTTCCCAGGTTGGAAACGTCGCCCGGAGTTGGCGGTATGCGCGGTCGGAATTGATGTCCGAGGTATGCTGCGAGAGGATGGTAGCGACCAACTCACCGAGCGCATCGCCGTGCGGCTCCCACGGCGGAACACCATAGTAGGTGACCAGCTTCTCATAGATCCGTGCGACCCGCGCCTCGATGTCGCCAGCGGCGAATGGCAGTCTCTCCGCCATGTGCGCCCGTCCCTTTCGCCTGCTCCGCTCAACTCGCTGTGAAGCGACTTCAGAATGAATGGTACAATACCGCGCGGGAATTATTCAGCGAATAGGATAATGGATGGCAGACGAGACAAGACTTGTCGCATTTCTAGAGTCGCTTGCATCAGACGCGCCCACTCCAGGGGGTGGCTCGGCGAGTGCGCTCGTCGGCGCGTTGGCTGCGGCATTGGCGGAGATGGTTGCTCAGTTGACGGCAGGGCGCCCAAAGTACGCGGCGATTGACGAGCGTGTGCGTGAACTGATCGCGCATCTACATGCGGCTCGGATTCGCCTCGTACAGCTCATGAGCGATGATGAGCTTGCCTTCCAGAGTGTCTCTGCCGCGTACAAGCTGCCCAGAACGACCGATAATGAGCGCGCGGTGCGTGAGGCGGCTATCCAGACCGCGTTACGCGAGGCGATGCCGCCGCCGCTGGCGGTCATGTCCACAGCGTGCGATGTGCTGGCGCTAGCAGAGGAAATCGCGCGCACGGGCAATGGGAATGTCGTGAGTGATGCGGGCTGTGCCGCGATTTTGGGTGAGGCAGCGGTGCGCTCAGCGGCGCTGAACGTGCTGGCGAATGTCGTGTTGCTGCATGACGAGGTCGGTGCGCAGGAGGCTCGCCAGGATGTCGCGGCGCTTGAAGCGCGAGCAGCGCAACTGTATCAGCAGACGATGGCGACGGTACGCCAGCGGATGGGGTTGGAGCCATGACCGCGCGTATGCTCGACGGCAGGCGTATCGCCCAGGCCGTGCGCAATGATCTTGTAACGCTCGCCGCCAGCGACGAGAAGCGGTTCGGCATTCCCGCAGGGCTGGCTATCGTGCGCGTGGGGCGGGACCCTTCGTCCGAGGTATATACGCGTGCGCTCCTGCGTGCTTCTGAGCAGGTAGGGGTACACGCGAATGTGCTTGTGCTGCCTGAAGAGATCGACGAGCCAGGTCTGCGAGCGGGAATCGAGGCGTTGAACGCCGATAATGGTGTACATGGCATCTTGATGCAGTTACCCCTGCCGCCTCATCTCTCACAGAAGGTCGTGGCCGAAGCGATTGATCCGCGCAAAGACGTGGATGGCATCAGCACTCGGAGCGCGGGTAATCTGTTTCTGCGACTGCCAACGTTCGTCCCCTCAACCAGCGCCGCCGTTATTGAGATGCTCGACCGATCTGGCATCCAGCTCGACGGCGAGCGTGTCGTGGTGGTGGGGGCAAGCAATGTGGTCGGCAAGCCGCTCGCGTTTCTGCTGCTGCACCGCGATGCCACGGTGACGATATGCCATATCTTCACGCGCGACCTGGGCGAACAGACGCGCGCGGCGACGGTGGTGATTGTAGCGGCAGGCAAACCGGGACTGCTCACTGCGGAGATGGTGCGTCCGGGGGCAACGGTGATCGATGTCGGCATCAACGTGCGGCCTGATGGCTCGATTGTCGGCGATGTGGATGCGCAGGGCGTTGCGACTGTCGCTGGCGCGCTGAGCCCGGTGCCGGGCGGTGTAGGCCAGTTGACCAATCTCATGCTGCTCAAGCAGACGCTTCTTGCTCGCCAGCGTCTCTTCGGCGGCGAACCGGAGATCTGAATAGCGCGTCAGTGTCTGCCAGCTATCGCGCCCATCCAGAGAGCGATATTCTGCTCGCGCGCGAATCCCCAGTCGAGTAGTGCCTTGGCATCAATGAACCGTTGCTCGCCAGACAGGTCCTGTTCGCCGAGGAGAACGCCAATCAGCGTGCTACCGTTGCGAGTGGCGGCAAAGACCAGACAGTAGCCAGCGTTGCCCGTATGTCCTGTCTTGATGCCAATGGTGCCCTCATAGAGATTTTGCGTCAGCAGTTCGTTGGTAGTGTTCCAGGTGTATTGCCCGTGGAGAGTGGTCTTTGTGCCATAGACGGGGGTCTTCACGATCGCCGCGAAGAGGGGAAAGTTCATTGCAATGCGGGCGACGTGGGCGAGGTCGCCGACGGTGGTGTAGTGGTCGGGTGCATCGAGCCCATGGACGTTGACGTAGTGCGTGTGGACCAGGCCGAGGAGCGCTGCTTCCAGATTCATCATGCGCACGAAGTTGGCCTCTGAGCCTGCCACGCCGTCGGCGATGGCTACCGCCGCATCATCGCCAGAGGGCAGCATCAGCGCATAGAGCAGGTCGTGCAGGGTCAGTGTATCTCCCAACTGCAGACCGGCGACGCTATTCTCACCGTTCTGTTCCGCGACCGCGTCTTGGTGAATGGTGATCATCTGGTCGGGCTTGCCAAAAGTCATCGCCACGATGGCAGTCATGATCTTGGTGGTGCTGGCCATCGCTACTTCGTTGAGCGCATTGTTGGAGTAGAAGATTTCGCCTGTCCGTGCATCCATCAAATAGGCTGACGCGGCAGAGATTCCGGGAGCGTCCGGTGGGACGAGCTGCGCGTATGGTGAGGTGTCTGCCGCGGTCTGGTGGGTAAGGCTGAGTGCACCTGAGAGCGGGTGGACCGTAGCCGGGGACTGTTGATCGCTCATCCGGTGGACCGGATGCCCCGCTGACTGTGTCGTGGGCAGCCCTATCAATCCAGCGGCCAGAGCGACCACGGTGGCGAGCAATATACCCCATTTGCGAACCGGTCCCAGGCGCTTTGAATCAGCCTCAGCCATGCTCTGATGTCCTCCACGAACCACTGACACCTACTGTGTAGCACATATAGCACCCGGCGGCACATGCACCTTTGCCGGATATAGTATCACGGGCGCTCTGCCGAGATGCAGAGCATCGGCACGTGCATCACCAACTCGCCGCCATTGGCCTGCGCCCGTACCTTCAGGCGCCGCTCCACCTCGTTGAAGACGAGCCGCCGGATGGTCATATCAGGGATGATGTCGCGCCAGGCTCCAAGGTAGAGCGTCTGAACCAGCGGCGAGGTCAGGAACGCATGCGAATCGGGGAAGCGCAGCGCAAAACTGTCTGTCACCGTTCGGCGGATGACGAATCCGGAACTCTCTATCAGCCGTTGAACCGTATTGATTGTGGGCCGCGCAGCCACCTGAGCGCCCAGGGTGCGCATGTAGTCCTGCAATTTGAGGTCGCGCAAGGTCAGGTGGTAGGTATCGAGAAATTCGCGCATCGCTGACTGGAGCGGCGTGGTCAGAATCAACTGCCCGCCTGCCCGCATGAGCCGCCACATGGCGCCAAGCGCAGCTCTCGGATCCTCAAAGCTGCTGAGCGCGAGATTGCAGGTGATCGTGTCGAAGCTGCCTTCGGGTAGTGCCGTTTCACAGATATCCTCTGCCAGGAAGTTGACGTTGCGCAGCCACTCCTCGCTGGCCTTGTGTCGCGCCAGAAGTATTGCCTCTTCCCAGGTATCGATGCCCGCCAGATCACAGTCCTGGCCGAGGAATCGCGCCAGTTCCAGCGCGGGATAGCCAGTGCCACAGCCGACGTCCAATAGCTGCCAGCCAGTGTCGCGCGGGAGTGTCAGAAAGACGCTGAGCAGCAGCCGCCCAAACGGTGTGGACCACTGTGGCACGAAGAGGGCGTCATACAACTCGACGAACCCCGGCTCATGAAAGTTGTACGTGACGGTGAGGTAGTCCTCTTTTTCGGCCCGCGCACTCAGAGCCAGAGCAGCGGGACCGAGCGCATTTGGCCCGCTTCCAGAGCGGTGTGGTGTGACGACTCCAGGCAGATCGAGGCCAGTGTCTGGCGGCAGCGGCAGCCTGGGAACGGCAGGCACCTGCTGGGTATAGCCACGCCGGGCGCGGTCAGGGTCCCAGTCGTCCCAGTCACTTGCGTCATTAGAGCTCGATGTCCCGAAAGGCGGGAAGCGCGGATCGTAGCCAGTCATTCCCTGCCTCATGTTCTCTGATGCACATGCAGTGATTCTGCATCAACATAGGTAGATCTATGCGCAATGCGCCAGGCAGCGCTATTTCTTGGGCGTTGCCGTTGGCGCGATCGTTGGTGTGGCAACCGGAGCCGTCGGCGTCGGGGCGCCTTGTGGGAGCACTCCGAAATTGATGACCGCCAGTAACGACGGATCATTAAGATCGGTGCGCGTATCGCTTGCTGGACGATCATAATATACTCTGACTGATCCCTGTCCGGCCGATGGATATTGCAGCGAGAAACATGCCCCTGCTTGATTGGCCTGCAGTGGGGTTTCTGTATGGCCAGGACCAGCATTCGGCGGATTGACGTCGGCGCCATTCGCAAACCAGTGGACACTGATGGTGTGCCCTGGTGCGGCAGCCTTCAGGGTGACGAAGACCCAGACGACGTCACCTTGATGGAAATACGATGTGGGATCGGCGGGGATACAGGTTCCGTTACGATGGAGCGCGGTAATGACCTGCGAGAGCTGCTTGGACGCGGAACTAGGCCCTATGGTAGCGACGGGTGTTACAGGCACGTTGGTCAGGTCGACCGGAACCTGGGTCTGAGTGATCTTCACGGGCGAGGGCAATATCGCCTGGATCCTGTCTCTTCCAAGGATACCAGCGGCGGCGCACGACGCGATACATACCAGCATGACGCTTAGTACGCCGCTCACTACACGCCAGGAGCTGAGTCTTCTCTTGCGCTTATCCGCCGTTGCGGGAATGTAGGCCGGACGACGAATGCCCAGAGCGCGCTCTTCTTCGTCGGTCTGTGGGAATCCAGGCACTGCCGGAAGGCCAGCGCTTCCATCCATTGGGGCCAGCATCTCGTTCCGTGCTGGAACCAGCGCGCGATCGAGGTCCACCTCGTCGTAGTCGTTCGCGGGGCGGCGATTGCGCCGGTTGGAGCGTGCGGGCGCTGGCTGGTCGTCGTAATCGTCTTGCCAGTTGTCGCCGCTCCCTCCCCGACGTCCGCCAGGGCGGCTTCCTCGCCCAGAGGCGTCGGCCCGCCAGGAGCTGCCGGAGCCGCGCGAGCCTCGGCCGCTATCGCCCGGGCCGCCGCGCCCCTTCCATTCGCGCATG
The DNA here is from genome assembly GCA_036378295.1 of Ktedonobacterales bacterium. Classification (GTDB taxonomy): domain Bacteria; phylum Chloroflexota; class Ktedonobacteria; order Ktedonobacterales; family JADMIN01; genus DAHUXT01. Next base: position 11,130 of record DASUWS010000110.1, on the reverse strand, counting down.
GAGGAATACGTGCCCGGCGGTGGCGCGCCGCACTCAGGACAGAGTCCCGACCGTGGGCGTTCTTCTCCGCACTGATCACATATCATAAAGAGTTCCTCCTGCCCCTGCTAGCTATCCTGTGATGTGCGCTCTCATCCCCGGGCCTGGTGATCGCGGCTCCAAGGGAAGTTAACGCGCAAACACCATACATGCCGCTAGGCCACGAGGTCAAGAAATTAGGGCATTGATAGGAGCAATGGGGGAAAATCTCGCACATCGATACAGCAGGCGGCCATGAGGGTCCTGACCATTGTCCTGCCAGGGGCCGCCATGTTACCATGTTTGCGAGAGAAAGAAGCCCAGGCATCGTAAGAAAGCGATCAGCGCGATGGCGAATTCACCGACCAACTGGTATGATCAGCAGGCGATAGAGCGGTTGGCCCAGCATATTCCCTTCGAGACTGATCCGCTCACGAAATCTGAGTGCATCGAGATGCTGCGCGAAATCGTGCTGCGGGCGGGTCGGCAGATCGACCGCGAGCTCTTCGGATTCGAGGCCCGTCAGGAGTTGCAGCGTCTTGGGTTGTGGGAGCGGCTCGGTAATGCTCCGGCGTCGTAATTGGCGCGTTACCCGCCGAGTTGCCACCCGTGACTATCGGCGCTCAGACTAATGGTACCCGCCTCGCTCGTGCGATAGATCAATGCGCCAAGTGCGGTTGCCGCGTCAGCGTCTGACGTCCATGTCACGCCATGAACACGTTTGCGGGCCGTTACCGAATCCGGCGAGATGGGAGCGTCGCAGACGACGATCAGCCGGGGATGCGCCAGCCGTAACACATCCCCCACCGCTCCGCTCAAATCCAGTGATTCGCCTGGAACCAGCGCTAGCTCGACCACATCAGCGCTGAGTGACTGCCCGGAGCCTGTGAGCGCATCGAGCGCGTACTCGTCCGCCGCGCCAAGAAGGAGCACGCGCAAGCCAGGTGTATCAAGCCGCAGAATGAGGTCATTGCTGGCTGTTGTAGTGCCTGTTTGTGACGGATAGAGTGTCTGGGGCGGGGCAAGCACCGTGAGTGTGGTCGTGCTGTCCAGGTGGAGCGTGTCTCCCTGGCGCGTTTGTGTGTACGTCGCTCCCGCGTGTGCCATCGCGTCGCGCCAGGCTAGATACTCGCGCGTCGGGTGTGACATGCCAGCATCGACCGCGCGGGTAATGACGAAATGGCCGGCTGCGTCGTCCAACCCGCGCAGGGCGCCTGCGCGATGATCGGTCAGAATGGCCAGATCGAGGGTGTGCTGCCAGAAGGGGAGGCGACCCGCCAGCGCGTTTTCCAGAACTGGACCATCGGGACCACCATCCACAAGCGCCGTGATGCCTGAGGGCAGGCGCACGAGCGTGGCCGCTCCCCCGGGGCCGACGTGGAGAAAGTCGAGATGGGCCGTCTGGCCAGCCGCTAGAGCGGGAACTGTCGCGCCGCCCGCGCCGAGGAGCGCAAGACAAAGCGCGCCAACGAGGGCGCTTCGGCTGAGCTGGCTATGTCTCGTAGGGAGTTGCTGGTAGCGGTCCGCCAGCATTGGGTTCCAGCGTCGCAGCAGGGGGGCAAGTCGCCATCCACCCGCCACGAGCAGCGCATAGTATGCGAATGCCACGGTTAGCGGTATGTCGGCAGCGATGAGCACCGCGCCCGGCAGCGCCGCACAGAGCTCGATCATGTGATTGGTGTACCAGAGGAGCGGCCAGACAACCCAGCTCAGCCCCATTCCCAGTGCAGTGAAGAGCCCGACTCCCGTGAGGCCAGAAGTCGCGAGTAGCCCTCCCAGAATGAGCAAGGGCGCCAGGAGCGGTACCGTCAGCAGGTTGGCGATCGGTGCGATCAGTGAAACTTCGCCGAAGGTCAGCGCGAGCACGGGCAGCGTGGCAATCTGTGCCGCCATCGTCACAGCCAGCGACTCCGTGACGAGCGATCCTGCGCCCTGGCTGACGTTGCCCAATGCGCGCTGGAGTAGCCGCTGTAATGTCGGCGTAAGCAGTGGGATGCCGAGCGTTGCTAACATCGTAAGCTGGAAGCCCGCATCATAGAGCAACAGCGGCTCACTGGCAGTCATGAGCAGCGCGGCCAGTGCCAGGGACGTATAGATGTTGTACTGGCGACCCAGAGACCCCGCGAGCACGAGAAGCGCGCCCATGATTGCGGCCCGCAGCGCCGCTGGCCCTCCTCCGCCGAGCGCGGCATAGAGCGCGACCGCCATAAGTGCCCCTGCCAGGCGAGGCCAGCGTCCCAGTGCGTGTAACGTTCGCCGAGATAGTGCGGCGAGCAGGGCAACTTTGAGTCCAGCGGGGACCACCAGATGAATCGTTCCCGTCGCGGTAAACAATGCCAGCCGGGTGCGTAGGGCGGGTGTTTTGAAGCCGAGCAGGATTCCGATCAGTAGGGCTGCCTCAGGCTCTGGAAGGGAACGCTGAATTGCCTCCGCAAGCCGGATCCGCAGCGCGAAAAGCGCCGCCAATACCGGATTGCCCCCGCCGCGCGCCAGAATAGTCGCCTGCGCGCTGCGTACCTGAACCAGGACGCCTGGTGGTGCGCCTGGCTGCGCTGGCGTGAGCGTGCCATTCAGACTGATAGTGTCTCCGTAGGCCGGGGCGAACCAGTCATCGGGACCATAGACAGTCGCCTCGGCGCGTCCTGATACCTGCTGCCATGTCTTGCCGTTGTCCAGACTGACGGAGGTGACGTCGAGCACGAGGTGGCGCAGTCCACTGCGGATATCTGGCTCCGCTGCCACCTCTCCGCTCAGCCGCAGTGGTGTGTTCATTGGGAGGTGGCTGACGGCGTGAGTATCAAACCTGGGGTCGGTTCCGGCTGCCCGGGCCGCGCCAAGCGCTAGCGCGCACAGCAGGATGAAACCGGCCAGTGCTTCTCGTCGCCTGCCTCCACTCCAGCGGGCAAGAGCCAGCACGGCCATGACTGCGCACAGGCCGATCAGCAACCAGGCGAGTGCGGGAATATCCACCAGCGGACCAACCGCGCGCAGGGCGATCCCGGCAAGCCAGGCCAACGTCACTGCCACCAACAGATAGCCACCAAACAGTGGTCGTAGTGTAGGTGGCGGTGCGGAGGCAGCGATCATGCGGACTCGCTTTCAGAGGTGGGTGTGTGCAACGGGTACGTTGGGGCGAGTCTAGCAGAGACGGCGGGTACTGCATAGCGGGTAGCCTGCTTGTCTTGGGGCAGGCGTCTCTGCTCGGTCAATGCCGACCGATCGGGCGACTCCCTTGGCAGTCGGTTGAGCGTTCGCTAGCCACAGACGGCGAAGCGCATTGGATAGCGGTGCAGCGACTCCACGCCGTTCTGCGTAACGCGAACAAGCTCGCCAACCTGAACGCCCATCCTCTCGTCGGGAGTAATCACGTTCGGCTGAATCACGATGGTCATGTTCTCGGCAAAGATAAATCCTGGATTGGAGGTGCCCCCTGTCTGCCGCGTGCGCACCAACGGGGAGAGGTAGCCGCCGCCGAAGCCGTGCAACAGGTCGTCACAGATCGTGTACCCGGCGTCCTGGATGGCCTCCGCCGCGTCGAGAACTTCTTCCACGGTTGAGCCGTGGCGTATGATCGCCGCGACACGCTCGAAGACGCTCACGGCGAGATCGTACATGCGGCGATAGTTCTCAGTTGGAGGCTCGCCGATGCTGAAAGGGCGCAGAATCTGGCCGGGGTAGCCCTCGTATTGCGCGCTGATCTCCGTAATAAGCACGTCACCCACTTGCAGCACTCGGTCAGACTGCGCCTGCGCTGGGACGCAGACCGTTGGGGCGCGCATGGGGGTGGTCGCCATGTAGTGAATGTGTGTTTGCCCGCCGAGCGGCAGATATGCCCCTTCGACGATGGCGGTTAGCTCGTACTCCGCGATACCTGGGCGAGCCTCACGCTCCAGCGCTTCCATTGCCAGATCACTCAGAGCGGCGCCTCGGCGCAGAAAGGATAGCTCCTCCTCGCTCTTGATGAGCCGCAGGTGTTGGAAGTGGGGGCTTGCATTGAAGAACGTCGCCTCAGGCAGGCCAGCGCGGAGCGCCGCGAATTGCTGCCAGGGGAGCGCGCCGACCAGTCCGAGGCGTCCTCTGCTGAGTCCGCTATCCCGAAGGAAAGTCACAATGGTCGAGAGATCTGGTGGGCCAGCCCAGCGCACCTCTGCCATGCGGGCGCGACGCCGCGCAAAGGGCACATGGTTGAAGTACTGAACGAAGAGCGTAGGCTCGCCCGCTGCCGGGACGACCAGATAGGCCTCGCGCATGGTGCGGAAATCAGAGAGATAATGCACGTCGGAGAAGCCACTGGCCGAGCTGTAGACGAGAAGCGTGTCAAGTCCATGCTCGCGCATCATGCCACGGACGGAAGCGTGGCGGTGTGCCATCTCGCCGTCAGAGAAGCGCGGATGCGAGCTTGTATGGTCGTCATGCATCGGCCCAGATCTCCACGATACATGGGACAGAATCAACTGGCCTGCGAATCCTCCATCGTACCGCCAAGATACAGGGCACTGATCTCAGGGTTGTGGAGGATGTCCTGTGCAGGCCCGGCCAGGCGCACTCTCCCGCTTTCCATCACGATGCCGTGCGTGGCAATGCCAAGGCCACTGCGGACATTCTGCTCGACGAGCAGAATCGTTCTGCCCATCTCGTGCATGCGCGTGACCGTCTTGAACATCTCCCTGGCGGTCTTGGGGTCCAGACTCATCGAAGGTTCATCAAGCATCACCAGGGCCGGATCCAGCATGAGCGAGCGGGCAAACTCCACTTGCCGCTGCTGCCCGCCGGATAGGCTGCCTGCTTTTTCGGAGGCTCGCTCCCTGACGATTGGGAAGATCGCTTCAGCTTCTTCGCGTCTGCGCCGGACAAGGGCGCTGTCGCTAAGCATATAGGCCCCCAGCTCAACGTTTTCGCGCACCGTCAAGGCCGGGAACAGGCTGTGCGCCTGGGGCACGAGCGCGAGGCCCCGCGCCAGAATCTGTTGTGGACGCAGGCCACGTATGGATTGTCCATTGAAGATGATGTCACCCTTGCGTGGCTTCAGGAGTCCACTGATGGCGGCCATCACAGTAGATTTGCCCGCGCCGTTCGGGCCGACGATACAGGTAATCGAGCCTTCCTCAACCGCCAGGTTAACGCCGCGAAGCACATCGCCCCCGCCGTAGCCAGCATAGATGCCGTCGATCTGCAACAACATGATCTCAGTCTCCTAGATAGGCCTCGAGTACGGCGGGATTCCCACGCACCTGCTCAGGAGTTCCCTCAGTGAGCAGGGCTCCCCGGTGCATGACAGCAACTTTATCGCAGAGGCTCATGACAAATTGCATATTATGCTCGACAATCAGGAACGTAATGCCGCTCTTGTTGAGCATCTTGATGCGCTCGGTAAGCTGAGTCGCAAGGGTTGGGTTGACGCCTCCGGCTGGTTCGTCGAGCAACACCACCTCAGGCAAGGCAATCAAAATCATCGCGAATTCGAGCAACCGCTTCTGTCCGTACGAGAGGTTCTCCGCAGGCGCGTCGGTCAGGTGGGAGATACCCACGAAATCGAGCAGCTCCTGAGCATGCGCTCGCTCATGCGGCGCGGTCCACCGGCTGAGCAATGCACGGAGGCCGCGCCGCTGCACCGCGATGTGCATATTCTCCATAACGGTGAGACGTGGGAAGATCCGCACAAGTTGGAAGGTCCGGCCCATTCCAAGACCGAAGATCGCGCTGGGATTCGCGTTGGTGATGTCCGTACCCTTGAACGTGACCGTGCCCGCGTCGGGCCGCTCGTACCCGGTAATCACATTGAAGAGCGTGGTCTTGCCCGACCCGTTGGGGCCAATCAGCCCCGTAATGGAACCCTGCTCGACGGTGAGTGAGCAGGCATCGAGCGCATGGATGCCCCCGAATGCTTTGGAGACGCCGTGGATCTCGAGGAGACTCATCCGCTCAACCTCAACCTTTCTCTACGGCAACCGGCTGATGCTCCGACGCTACAGGACTACCACCAGCACCGCGTCGTACGCGCCAAGCTGTCCAGACTCTGGACAGCGAACGGACGATGCCCTGAGGCAAGAGCAGCATGATGATCAGGAACAGCGCGCCGAGGAAGATTTGATAGTATCCGGTTTGCGCGTTCATGCTGAAGTACTGCTGGGCCGTTTCCAGGATCAGCGCGCCAACAATTGGCCCGGAAAGCGTGCCAATACCGCCCAGGAATGCCATCAGGACGATGGTGATGGATAAGGCGGGGTCGAAGACGTACTGCGGGTAGATCGAGCCGATGAAATAGGCATACATCGCGCCGACCATTCCCACGAAGAAGGCCGAGATGATGAATGCCGTAAGCTTGCTGGCTCCGGTCCGCACTCCCAGACCCTCGGCGCGATCTTCGTCGTCGCGGATGGCAAGCAACCATAGGCCGTAGCGTGAGCTGCGGATATACCATGACACCAGCAGAGCGAGGACCAGAATCGCAAGCTGGACGTAATAATACGGCAGAAGAATCCAGTCGATAGGGAAGCCGGGGGCTGGCAAGAATATTCCAGCGGAGCCGAGCGTGATGCCGCGCAGGTTGAAGGCGAGCAATTGGAAGATGAACACTGTGACCAGCGTTATGACGACAAAGGCATGTCCGCGCGTGCGTAAAGAAATCCACCCGATTGGGATTGCTAAGAGCGCGGCGATCAGTCCCGCGACCGGAACCAGCAGGAACAGGCCGAATCCACCGGAGAGATGTTGGTTCACCGTAATCAGCGAGAAGGCATAGGCGCCGAAGCCGAAATAGGTCGTCTGCCCAAGCGCGATGTATCCGGTATAGCCGGAGAATATGTTCCACGCTGTGGCTAATGACGCGAAGATCAGGGTAAGGATGGCAACATTTTGCTCAGCCGGGCTGTTGTCTATGAGCGGAAACGCCACCGCCACAACGAGCAGGAGGAGCGGCCAGGCTATCTTGATCAGACGTGAGTTCAGGGGCTGTTTCATATCCGGGTACTCCTGCCTTATTGCTTGCGTGTGGCGAGGCGACCGAAGAGCCCCTGCGGGCGGAACAACAGCAGGAGCACGAGTGCGACGAAGAACACCGAGCTTGACCAGACCGGCGACCATACGACCGCCGTCACATCCGACAACACCAGCATGATGATGCCGCCGATGAGAGCGCCTTGAACACTCCCCAGGCCACCAAGGATGATGATGGCAAACAGGCGGGTAATGAGATCGTACCAGCTGTTGTTGTTGAATGGGGTTGTCGCGCCATATGCCATGCCACCCGCTGCCGTGAGCGCCACGCCAATCGCGAACGTGATGGCCGAGACTCGCTCAACGTTGATGCCGATGAGTTGGGCGGCGGTCCGGTTCTGCATTAACGCGCGGACGCTGCGACCGAATTTGGTGCGGTAGAGGAGCAAGAAAAGCGCCCCGATGAGGACGACGGCAAGGATGAAGGCGAATATATAGACATACGACAGGTAGAAATTCCCGACTTTCACCCCCTGCGTGATGTACCACGCGTTCAGCTCCTGCTCTGTCGTGCCGAACTTCACGCCCAACACTCCCTCGATGACCAGCCCGATGCCAAACGTTACGAGTATTGAGAGCTGGGTACGGTCCCGCTTGATCGGACGGATAAAGGTCAACTCGATCGCGAGACCGAGCAGGAATAAGAGCGGCATCGTAATCAGCAAACCGAGGAACAGATCGATGTGAAGCGCCTGCTGGAGGACGAGGCTCAGATAGGCAGCCAGGACGACGTACCCTGCCTGGGAAACGTCGATGATATCCAGCACGCCAAAGATCAGGCTCAGCCCTGTGGCCATGAGTGCGTACACGGTACCGGTGAGGATCCCCGCCAACACGGCATCGAAGATCGTGACAGGGTCGAATTCGAGGGGCACGCCATCGTCTCCTTCGCTAGTGCTGAGTCAAGTTACTCGTCGGTAGTTGGTACATCACCACGTGGCGCATGGCCTTTGAGGCGTTCGGAAGCCCGCGCGGGAGATAAGGAGCGACTCATCTCCCGCGTGCACTCAATGATCTGGACGCTAGTCTGCCCAGTTTGGCTTCGGATACTCCATGGCGGTGGTTGCCGGTGGTGATGGATAGACGCAGACAACGTTACCCTTCTGCCACTGCAATGTGTACGCGGGGAGGCCGTCATTCTCACCTACGCTGTTGAACTTGACAGGTCCCTGAACGCTATCGAACTTGCTAGTGTTAAGTGTCTGGATCAGTTTGGCGTTGTCGACGCACTTGCACTGTTCTACGGCCTGCTGTAGCACCTCACCGACCGCGAAGGCTTCGGCGGAGTCTGAGGAGATTTCGTCGATCTTGACGCCGTACTTGGTGGAGAACGCCTGGACGAACGCATTGTTCCGCGCGTTGTTCAATTCTGGCCACCAGCTATTGGCGAAGGCGATGCCTTCGGTGTTCGCCGCGCCGACCGCCTGGACGAATGGCGCGCCTACGTCAGGGCCAGCCGTGAACATGATCGCCTTGGGGTTGTAGTGCTGCTGCTTGAAGATCTTGACGAAAGCCTCAGAGTTCAGGATGTGTGTCCCGCCAATGAACACGTCGGCGTGCTTGTTGATGACCGCGGAAGCAATCGGTGTGTAGTCGGTGGTCTCGCTGGGAAATACCTGATAGTAGACCGTCTTGAAGCCAGCGCCTTCGAGCAGCGCCTTCACCTTATCGATCTGGGGCTGAGTGAATGGGTCATCCTCGGTTGCGTAGGCGATGGTTGATGGACGCTTATCCGCTGGCATTGCCGCGAGCATCTGGCCGAAGCTTAGAAGCAGGTTCTCGACTGGAACAGACACGTCGTAGAGACCCTTGATGCCGCGATTGAAGACCGATGGGGCGCCGCCAGCGCCTTCGAGCAGCGCATAGCCGTAGCGGTTCGTCACCACGGATGCTGGCTTGGTCAGAAGACTGGAGTACGGCCCAATGACCAGATCAACCTTGTCTACTGTGATCAACTTCTGATAGTTGGTGGTTACCTGGTCGGGGGTGCTGTTATCGCCGACGATGTCGAGCTTCACCTGGCGCCCAAGGAGTCCGCCTTTTGCGTTCACCTGATCGGCCCAAAGCTGGTAGCCCTGCTGGAAAGCCTTCCCGTCATCCGCAAAATCGCCCGAGGTCGAGAGGGACGCGCCGATGACGATCGGTTTCGTGTTCCCCGCGCTCGTGTTTTGGGTTCCACAGGCGCTGAAGGCCAGCAGTGCTGCTAGCGCTATCCCTGCAATAGACGTTAACTTCCGCATCCAGTGAGATTGCCGTCCGGTCATGTCACTTCCCCCTCGTTTCACTGAGGCATGAGTACCTTCGCAGGTGCCTGGCGTTCTACACATTGGGTTGTGTGCGCTGGGATCGTACCGGTCGCGGATGTTGCGATGGGCGGGACTACCGTCCTCTACAAGCTGATCACTCCCTCTGATCGCACCCTCACCAGGCCTGCCGTGCTCCGAGTCGCACTCGCCAGGAGGGTCAGTGGCTACCTCCTCACAGTCCATAACGGCGAAAAAGCTTTGGACAAACGATTGCCTGAGACTGTAGCATCTCATCGACGCTTTGTCAATCCTCGTCCTAACCGCTTGACGCCTACGGTGTCTGGGCCACTCAACGCGCAGGGATGCTCTCTCCCCTCGGATGAGCTCGGATGAGCTTGTTCGCCCAGGCCACGACGCTTGACACCGCTTCGGCCGGACGCTACACTTGGGGCACCGTTTGTAGCGAACAATCGTTTGTTTAACCGTGTAGCGCGTGACCGACTCCATGCAGGAAGCGAGACACTCATGGCGTCTAATGGCGACACGTCTTCCGGCCAGCCGCTGGCCGCTGCGCATCAGCTGAGCGACTTCGAGACGATCCGTACCCGGTTGGATACGAGCGCATTCAACGGCCTGCGCAACTCCCCCTATTACTACGACACTATCTACCCGAAATTCTCGCCGGACGAGTATGATCGCCGCCTGCGGCTCACGCGCGAAAAGATGGCGCGCCTTGGCCTGGACTGCCTGATCGTTGGCACGGCTCCGCTGCTGCAGGCGTACGGCGGCCCCGTGCAGTGGCTGACCGGCCATCGCGATTGGCATGGGATGGTGGTTTATGTCGTGGTTCCGTTAACTGGCGAGCCAACGTTGATCTACCCGATGGGTGGGACGCATACCGAGGCCACGCGCCGGGCGGTTGCCGTTGGTGACGTGCGCTCCTCCCGGCTGGGCCGCTTTCTGGAGGTTGCCGCTGAGCGTATCAGCGAGCTTGGGCTATCGCAAGGCCGCATCGGTCTGCCGTACGTGAACTCGCAATGTTCGGACTACCTGCCTATCAATCAGTATCAGGCGCTACGCGACGCGCTCCCAGATGCGGCGCTGGTGCGCGTTGGCGACTTCTTCCATGAGTTGCTCTATCGCAAGTCGCCAGAGGAGCAGGCGTATATCTGGCGCGCCGGGGATCTATGCGCGCGTGCCATCGAGGCTGTCGTCGAGGCGGCGCGGCCAGGCGTCACCGAGTACGAGTTGAAAGCCGCCGCGGCTTTCGCGATCATGGATGGCGGTGGCTCGGTGGACTTCATCATTCTGGGGTCGTGCCCAATGGATGACCCGGCGCTCGTCTTTGGCAATATCCGCCCATCGCAGCGCCGCTTGCGCGCGGGCGACATCATCGTGAATGAGATCGCGGCGGACTTCGAGGGATACCAGGCGCAGATAGGTATCCCCATCTGCGTTGGTGCGCCGAGTGAACAGGTGCGCCGCATGTTCGATGCGGTGGCGCTACCAGCCTTCGAGCGTATGGCCGCGACGCTCCAGCCAGGGCGCACCGTACGGGAAGTCTGGGAGGCGGGGCGCTTTATCCGCGAGGCGGGCTATCAGTCGCGCCCGCTTCATCTGCATGCGATTGATCTGGCCACGCACACGCCGCATATCGGTACGGTGATGCCGGGTGAGCCCGGGGTGCATGTCGAGCCGTATGAGCTTGTACTGCAGCCGGGCATGGAGCTGATGCTGGAGCCTAACCCGATTACCCTCGACGGGCGCCTCGGGCTATTCCTTGGTCATACGTTTCTCATCACCGAGAGCGGGCATGCGCGCGTTACGGAGCGGATCCCGCTTCAGATGCTGGTGGTGAACATCTAGCTGT
>DASUWS010000109.1:0-22344 GCA_036378295.1 Ktedonobacterales bacterium | reverse complement strand
ACAGGACCCCATTGGCTGGCAGGCAGAAGTCACGCTGGATGTCGAGGCGGTGCACGCGATGGCGCCTGGCGCGAAGATCGTGCTGGTGGCTGCGCCGAATAACTATTCCGACCTCGACGAGGCGGTCAACTGGGTGACGATTCATCGCATCGCCAACATCGTCACGAATAGCTGGGGCCTCCCTGTTGACCTGATGGATCCGGGCCGCGCCAGCCGCGATGAGCGTATCTTCATGCAGGCAGCAGCTGAGGGCATTGGCCTGAATTTCTCCTCCGGCGACAACGGCGATGAATTCGCGCGAGATAACTTCAAGACCGTTGACTACCCGGCCAGCTCGCCCTGGGTGTACGCGATCGGCGGTACTAGCCTCTTCCTCAACAGCGACAACAGCTACGACTTCGAGACGGGCTGGGGCACCAATCTGCAGCGCCGCTACACCTGCGCGCACTACACCATCAATAGCACGACGCATCTGCGCGAGTGCGACACCTACAATCCGGCGGGTGCGCTCGATTATGGCTTCGATGGTGGCGCGGGCGGCGGCCTTAGCTACAACTTCACGGCCCAGCCGTGGCAGTCGTCGGCTATAGGCGGCGCGACGGCCGCTGGATTCGGCACCGTCGGCACGCATCGCGCCGTGCCTGATATTGGCATGCTGGCCGACCCCTACACGGGCATGAACGTGTACATCACCGATCTCTCCGCTGGCGATACCTCACCGGAGATCGAACCGTATGGTGGTACCAGCCTCGCCTCGCCGCTCTTCGCGGGCATCATGGCCCTCGTGGATCAAGAGCGCGCGGCTCACGGCAAAGGGCCTGCTGGTCTGGCTTCGCAGTATATCTACAATCTGCCCGCTGGCGCAGTTCACGATGTGACGAATCCCAGCGGGGTGGGCAACCCCGTCTCGGGCGACCCGAACGCATTCTCGCTCTACTATGGCAGCCGCTACAGTGGCAGCTTCTTCAATCCGATCTTCAATCAGGATAGCTCCCTGGCGGTTGGAACGGGCTGGGATGACGTGACAGGCGTAGGCAGCCCCAATGCTGCCGCGTTCGTCGCGGCCCTGAGCTAACGCTGACACGTCGGCAACGCGACCAGACATTGGGAAATAGCACAACTCGACCCCTCAGCACCTGTGCGTGTGCTGAGGGGTTTCTGTGTTGGTGGAGAACCTCTTACGTAAACCATGGTCGAGATGTCTCCCCTGCCTATCAACCACTTCACCACCTCGGCATCAGTGGAGCCAGGTAGTTGAGTCTCCCAGCCCCCAGCTGGGATCTAGTGGGTCGTGCTGAAACTAGTATGTCGGCGCGCGATCTCATCGTCGAGCAACAACGCAGCTATCAAGCAAATACCAACGAGAATGCCACCTGCCTCAATGGTGCGGATGGCACTGATTGGCATCGGGCTGATCGGCGGCATTGCCTGGTTCTTCTGGGGTCCACGCAAGGGAGGAGCGCACGCGACGCTTGCCTCGAGCGGCTATCAGGAGGCGATGGTCTTGGTGAAGGGTGGCTACACTCCGGACATCATCATCGTCCAGCATGGCAAGCCGGTCCGGCTCATGTTCCAGCGGGAGGAGACCGCGGCATGCTCCGAGATGGTGATTTTCAGCGACTTCGGCAAGAGCGCAAAGCTGCCTACCGGACAGAGTGTGTCGGTCGATTTCCTGCCGCAACAACCTGGCGAATATGAGTTCACCTGCCAGATGGGCATGCTCCGCGGCAAACTGGTCGTCGAATAGCGAACCGCTGAAGCGCAACCCTGCGCCCGATGCGGGTTGGGTGACGAGCTGGATCGCATGGGGCGACTGCTCTAGCCCGGCCGGGTGCGCGCCTGCCACAGCCAGTGGCGCAGTCGCCAATCTTGCCCCTCAACTGCTAACGATGCAACGTATGCCGCCCCAACGTCGAGCGAATGCAGGGACCAGCGGGACACCGCCTGCGGATCCGCCACATCGTAGAGAAGGCCCGGCGATTGGCCTGGCGCTACCGCCACGGCAAACGTGTCGAGGGATATCCGCAGTCCTTCACCGCGTGCTTTGATATATGCTTCCTTTCGAGTCCAGCAAGCAAAGAAAGCTTCCAGTTGGAGCCGTTCAGGAAGTGCGCTGAGTGTGGCCGTTTCACCTGGCGCGAAAAATCGAGCTGCAATCACTTTCCCATCGAGCACAGCGCGGATGCGCTCAACATCGATGCCAAGTCGACGTTCTCTACTCACCGCAATGAGGGCGAGCTCATGAGAATGCGACAGGTTAAATTCCAGCTGGACGTCATTCAGTTCCGGTGCAAGGACAGGTTTCCCGTTAGGGAGGGTACACAGGAGCACGTCCGACGGAGCATGCTTCAAGTAGCGTCCCAAGACCTCGCGCAAGACGCCGTGAGCAATGACATAATGCTTACAGTCCTCAAGGGAGTGGAAACGCCCCGCGCGTGTTCGCTCGACAGGACTGAGCCATCGCACCATCGCCGATACCATCAGCGGCGACTGATCCAGGGGTATTGCCCAGACCTGGACTTCATCGGGTGGTAGCGACAGAGACGGTGGTGGCGCCTCCCACTCAGAAGGAAGGGAGTCGGTGTTAGCCATCGGTGCTACTCATATGACGTGAGCAACCAGAGAGGTCGAGACGCAAAGTGTGATCGCATAGGCCCCAGTCCTCGTTCTAGCGTAATGCGTAGAGCCACGAACGAATACGAACGTTCTAGATCAGGACGAGCGAGAACCATGGATTCTATAACATCTGAAGAACTATCGGATTCCATGCAGGTTCCCTCCTACCCGCTCTCAGTCGGCCAAAGAGCCTTATGGTCACTTTACAAGATGGCCCCCGAGAGCGTCGCCTATAACCTCTCAGCAGCGGCCGCTGTACCCAGCGACACCAACGTGGACGCGCTGCGCCGCGCCTTCGAGCAGCTGGCTCAACGCCATCCCATGCTCCGAACACTCTTTATAGCCCCAACCGCTGCGCCAGACAGTGAACCCAGACAACGGATTCTTCCCACTGCAGAGGTGGATTTCCGCTGCGAGGATGCCTCGGCTTTGAGTCAGGCGCAATTGAATGAACGTCTTGCGTCTGCAATTTACCATCCCTTTGATCTAGAACACCGCCCTGGCTGGCGCGTGTTGGTGCTTCAGCACGCCCCGCAAGGCGGCGATGCCGCAGCGAGCGGGAGCCACCATGAGCATCTAGTGCTTCTGGTAATCCATCATGTGTTGGGCGACTTGTGGTCCATCGCCGTGATCATGTCAGAGGTGGGAGCCCTCTATCGGGAAGAGGCGATGGGCATCCCGGCTGACCTGAAGCCGCTGCATACAAGTTATACCGACCACATATGCAAAGAAGTGGAGATGCTGAGAGGGCCGCAGGCGGACGCGAGTTGGGAATACTGGCGCACACACCTATCCGGCGACTTGCCACCAATTGACTTGCCTACCGACCGGCCTCGTCCATCGCTACCAACGGGCCGTGGCGCAGCCCAGTCCATCAAGATCGGCTATGATCTTGCGGCGCGCCTTCGCCAGCTTGCCGAGACAGGCCATGTCGCCCTGTATACCGTCTTGCTCACAGCGTTTCAGACGCTGCTGCATCGCTATACGGGACAGAACGACGTGCTCGTTGGCTTCCCTAAAGCTGGTAGAACCCACGCCTTTGCCAGAGTTGTGGGGTACTTCGTCAACCCAGTCGTCACACGCGCTGACTTCAGCGAAAATCCCCGCTTTGGCGAGCTGCTCCATGCGAACCAGCGCGCTATCGAAGACGGCGCCGCACATGACTGGTATCCGTTTTCTCAGCTCGTGCAGCGACTCCGGCCATCCCGTGAATTTGGTCGCTCGCCCATTTTCCAGGCTATGTTTTCGTGGCAGAAGACCACGGCGCTGCTCCCACGAGAGCAGGCAGGATCCTTGGTGCGGGAACAGGGAGATGACGCGGTCGATCTCGGTGGGTTGGTCATACGGCCCGTTCCCCTGGCACATCATGTCGCCCCTGTAGATCTGACAATGGCGGCAATCGAGGACTCTCACGGGCTTGTAGCGATGCTCGAGTATAGTACGGACCTGTTTGATGCGGCGACCATCGACCGCATGGCTCAGAGCTTTTGCCTGCTCCTCGAAGGCATTGCAAGTGATCCGGAGCGAGGGGTCTCGGATCTGCCGATTATGCCTGAGTATGAGCGCCAGAAGCTGGTGGAGGAGTGGAACGCGACCGCAGCGCCGTACCCCACCGATGCGTGCCTGCATGAACTCATCGAAGGGCAGGCGGAACGAACGCCTGATACGCTCGCACTCATCGCGGGAGAAGAGCGCCTGACCTATCGCGCACTCAACGAACGAGCGAACCAACTCGCCCACTACCTGCGCCAGTTGGGAGTCGTGCCCGACACCCCGATTGGCCTCTTCTGCCCACGCTCGGCGCCAGCGCTCATCGGCGTGCTCGCGGTTTTGAAGGCGGGCGGCGCCTATGTGCCGCTCGATCCCACCTACCCGGACGAGCGCTTGGCCCTCATGCTGCGCGACGCCAACGTCCCGCTGTTGCTCACCCAGCGCGCAATGCGCGCGCGTCTGGCGCGCATCCACGAGGTCAGCGTCGGGGGCGGCGCGCTCAGCGACCGCGAGGGAATGCGGGTGGTCTGTCTGGACCCGGACACAGACCCGGACAGAGGCACGGACAGAGGCACGGACGACAGCGATAACACCGACGCCCGTCGCATCAGCCAGCAACCCACATGCAATCCGCCGCACGTGACCAGTCCGGACCACCTAGCCTACATCATTTACACCTCCGGCTCCACCGGGCAACCCAATGGCGTGGCGCTTGCCCACCGCGGCGTCGTGAGCCTCCTGACCGATTTCCAGCGGCGCCAGTCCCTCCTACCAGGCGACGGCTGCAGCTGGTGGACCAGTCTGAGTTTCGATGTGTCGGTCTACGAGATCTTCTCCAGCTGGCTCACTGGGGGTACGCTCCACGTGATTCCCGAGAGCATACGGCTGGATGCTCCCCGGTTGCTGGCGTGGCTGCATACGTACCAGATCCGCAGCGCTTATCTGCCGCCCTTCCTCCTTGCCGAGTTTGCTCGCTGGCTAGATGCTCACCCAGGCGCCTCGGCGCTACGGCGGCTACTGGTCGGCGTTGAGCCGATCGCGGAGCACCTGCTGGTCAACATCTGTGCGCAGCTGCCTGACCTGTGCCTGCTGAATGGCTACGGCCCGAGTGAGACGACGATTTGCAGCACGCTTTATCAGGTTACAGCCACAGCGCCTCGCGGCGCAATTGCCCATCAGCAAACACCAATCGGCGGGCCGGCTGCCAATACACAGATCTACCTGCTCGATCGTCACATGCAGCCCGTTCCGCAGGGTGTGGTGGGCGAGGTCTACATCGGCGGAGTTGGGCTGGCACGCGGCTACTGGCGCAGGCCAGAACTGACCGCCTCGCGATTTCTCCCCCACCCGTTCAATGCCGAGTCCGGCGCACGACTCTACCGCACAGGGGATCTAGCGCGCCTCCTGCCGGATGGGAACCTGGAGTTTGTCGGGAGGCGCGACACCCAAGTCAAGCTACGCGGGTATCGTATCGAGTTGGGAGAGATCGAGGCGGCGCTGGCCCAGCATCCCAACGTCAAGCAGGCCGCGGTGGCCCTGCGCCAGGAGCTTTCTGGCAACAAGCATCTCGTCGCGTACCTCGCGCCCATCCATGATCCGCCACCCTCACCCACCGAGCTCCGTAATTTCTTAGTGAAGAGTCTTCCTCATGCTGTGATGCCATCAGCCTTCGTCGTGCTCGATGCCTTCCCGTTAACGCCAAGTGGCAAAGTAGATCGGCGCGCCCTGCCGGAGCCACCTGCTCCACGTCGTTCACACCCTCTGCTCGAGCCACAACCACACCAGGAAAGCAAGTTCGAAGCTCCCCGGACCAATGCCGAGCGGACATTGGTTGCGATCTGGCAACAGGTGCTGGATGTGGCGCAGGTCGGGCTACACGACAATTTCTTCGAGCTGGGCGGGGACTCGATTCTAGGTATCCAGATCATTGCTCGTGCCGCTGATGCGGGTCTCCACGTGACCCCTCAGCAGCTCTTCGAGGCTCCCAGTGTAGCTGAACTGGCGGCCCTGGCCGAAGCCCACACGCCCGCGACGAAGCGCATCCAACCAGAGCAAGGCATCCTCGAAGGCGACGTGCCGCTCACACCCATTCAGCACTGGTTCTTCGAACGCGACCATCCCAATCCACACCACTGGAATCAGGCGCTGATGTTTGTCACCCACCAGCCACTTGAACCCGCTGCGCTTCGCGCTGCTGTGGCAGCCATCATAGAGCACCATGACGCCCTTCGCCTGCGCTATACCAGGACGCTGGCCACTTGGAGCCAGACCTACACGAGCCCCAGCGAGGATGACCTCTGCGCGGTGATCGATCTGTCCTCTGTGCCCGAGTCGCGCCAGACCGCCGCGATTGAGGAGCATGCCGCTGCCCTGCAACGGGGCCTGAACCTGTCCACCGGGCCACTGCTTCGTGTAGCGTATTTCATCCTGGGAGCGTCCCACCCTGGCCGTCTGTTGTTCATCAGCCATCATCTGACCATTGATGGCGTATCGTGGCGTATCTTGATCGAAGACTTTCAGAGGGCGTACGGACAGCTTCGACTGGGCCAGCCCGTCCGACTGCCGCCCAAGACCACGTCCTACCGCGATTGGGCCCAACGCCTCACCGCCTTTGCCCAGTCGTCAGATATCAGAGACGAGGCTGCCTTCTGGTTGAATGCCGCGGGCCCGGGTCTTCCAGGATTACCCGTTAACCGGCGCTCCGCGACTGGCGCTCTCGAGACGATGAACACAGAGGCTAGCGCCCGGCACGTTTCCGTGTGCCTCAGCCAGAAGGAAACCCAGGCCCTGCTCCAGCGAGTGCCAATCACTTATGGCGCTGCAATCAACGACGTCTTGTTAACGGCGCTTGCCCTGGCTTTTCGGCGCTGGACCGGTGTACCAGCCCTCTGGATTGATCTCGAGGGCCACGGCCGCGAAGACATCTTTGACGGGATCGACCTCTCCCGCACGGTTGGCTGGTTCACAACTCTGTACCCTGTCCGCCTCGAGGTCTCCCCTGACGCTGACCACGGCCAGGCTGTTCAGATGATCAAGGAGCAGTTACGACGCATCCCATACCACGGCCTTGCCTATGGCCTGCTCCGTTATCTCTGTACAGACGTCGCGTTGAGGCAGCAGATCACGGCCATTCCACCGCCTCAAATAAGTTTCAACTATCTGGGCCAGATTCATCAGCTGACTGGGGATGTCCTCATCGATTATCCCGCCCCCGAATCTCCCGGTCCCCTGCGCAGCCCGGACGCGTTGCGATCCCATCTGCTAGAGATTGACGCCGCCATCACTCAGGGGAAACTGCGGCTTGACTGGACGTACAGTGCTCATGCGCATAAGCGCCACACCATTGAACAGGTGGCGGCCAATTTCATGGAGGGGATGCGCGCGCTGATCGCCCGGTGCGATGCACGAGAGGCTACGCGAACATCCACGCGCGCGTTCGCAGGCGACACACACTCTGCGTTCTCATCTGCGATAGCAGGCCACCAAGACGAGCGTGACGCTTTGCTCACTGCCGTGGCAGGCCCCTCCAGGGAAGACATCACTCAAGCAGACCAGGTGCTCAGTCTGTTTGAAGATGTCGCTGTCGAAATTGGTGAACTTGACGATATTGCGGACATCTACCCGTTCTCGCCAATGCAGCAGGGGATGATCTTCCATACCATGCTGGCGCCAGCCTCTGGTATCTATCTCGAGCAGATCGCTGGCGACATTCAGGGGGCACTGAATGTTCCGGCGTTCGAAAGAGCGTGGCAGCGCGTGCTCGAGCGGCACAGCGTTCTGCGTACCGCGATCATCGGGAAGCGGCTCGACCGCATGCTCCAGGTCGTCTACAAAGACGCCAGAGTGCCCCTTGAACTCCTCGATTGGCGCACCCTCGCTACGGCCGAGCAAGACACCCGCCTCCGCGCTCTGCTCGCCAGCGACCGTCACCGAGGCTTCGATCTGACCAAGGCGCCGCTCATGCGCCTGTTCATCGTTCGCACTGCGGACGACATGCACCGATTCGTGCTCACGTATCATCACGTCGTGCTTGATGGCTGGTCGTTGGCGCTGCTCTTCAAAGAGATCTTCGCCCACTACGAGGCGATCACCAGACATGAAGAGCTCACCCTGCCGTCCGCGCGCCCCTACCGCGAGTACATCGCCTGGCTCCAGGCGCAAGACACCGCCGCGGCCGAAGCCTTCTGGCGTAACGCGCTCGCTGGCTGTGCGGCCACTTCCGTCCCTCCGCTCCGTCCTCTCCTACCTCTCGGGCGCAGGTCCTCCTCCATTGCTGTCCCCTCCCAGCCTGCCGAACACGCGATGAGCCTTCCCGCTCAAGCGACCGCCGCCCTGCAGGCGATTGCTCGACGGCACCACTTGACCCTCAATACCATCGTCCAGGGCGCCCTGGCGCTTCTCTTGAGCCGCTATGCCCAGCAGGATGAGGTCCTCTTCGGCGTGACAGTCGCTGGGCGCTCCCCTGGTCTCGCTGGTATCGACCGCATGATCGGCCTCTTTATCAACACCCTACCGTTGCGAGTGGTCGTTGACCCTCATGCCGACCTCATCGAGTGGCTCCAGCAGCTCCAGCAGCAGGCGATCAAGGCTCAGCAGTATGACTATAGCTCGCTCGTGCAAGTCCAGGAGTGGAGTGGCATTCCCCGTGGCACGCCCCTCTTCGAGACGATCCTGGTGTTTGAGAACTATCCGATTGAAGCCGTCCTCGGCGAGCAATCTGGAAGCCTTCTCATTCGCGATGTTCGCGCCATCGAGCACGTCAACTATCCCCTGGCGGTCGTCGCGATTCCCGGAGAGCAGTTGCAGTTCAAGGTTGTGTTCGATGCGGAGCGCTTCGAGCCGGACTTCATCAATCGTCTGTTGAGGGGCCTGTGCCAGGTGCTCGAGGACATGGCGACAGATCCTGGGCAACGTCTCGCCGCTGTATCGATCGGGAACATGGAGTTTCATGGGCAGAGCGAGAGCCAAGTCACGCTAGGTGGGTACCGTATCGAACTGGGAGAGGTCGAGGCGGCGCTGGCCCAACATCCCAATGTCAAGCAGGTCGCGGTGGTCGCGCGCCACGAATATCCGAGCGATCGTGGCACTCCATCCGGCGGCCAGCAGTCCCTCGTCGCGTACTGGATAGCGTTTGGCGACCCTCCGAGCGTGGGCGAGTTACGCAGCTTTCTCAGAGACCGGCTGCCCAAACCCATGATTCCTGGGTCATTCGTCATGCTAGACGTCTTCCCGTTGCTGCCGAGTGGCCAGGTCGATCGGCCCACATTAATGGCCCGGGCGGAGGCCGAACTTGAGCCAGAACGGGCATGTGCTCCCGTGCAGAATTCGCTGGAGCGCCATCTGGCGGAGGTATGGCAAGACCTGCTCGATCTTGAGCGGGTGGGTATTCATGACGATTTCTTTGAGCTTGGAGGAAACTCCTTGCTCGGGGCGGTGCTCATCAATCGATTGCAGGACGCCTTGCACGAAGACGTTCCCCTCACAGCTATCTTCGACAGGCCGACCATCGCGGAATTGGCCCGCTATCTGGAGGACCATCACCGCGAAGGTGTGGCGCATCTCCTGGGGGAGCAGAGCCCTATCCGGTCCGATGGAAGGGCAAGCACGATACGCGCTGCGGTAAATGATGAGCCTGCAGCCCGTTCGCCGGCGCTGGTGGCGATTCAGCCGCATGGAACCCGGCCCCCGCTCTTCTGCATCCATCCGGCTGGAGGCATTGTCTTCCCCTATTACACGCTCGTGCCATACTTGGGCAAAGACCAGCCGCTGTACGGAATACAAGATCCTGACCTGTACAACAAGCGATCCACTGTGAATAGCATCGAGGAGATGGCTGCCCAGTATGTGATGGTACTCCGAACTGTACAGTCTGAGGGTCCTTATTATCTTATGGGCTGGTCGGTCGGCGGTCTGGTGGCCTACGAGATGGCGCGGCAGTTGACCAGGCATGGTCAGGCCATCGCGACGTTGATCATCCTTGACACCGCCGCGCCAACCCCTCTGAAGCGGGCGGCGCAGGGGCGATCTCTTAGGGGCCAGATGCGACGGATTGGACCACAGGTTCAGGAATTGCGCACCATGATCAGGAAGATCAGGACATGGGGATCTACGGTGAAGCCAATTCTCAGCTATGTGCACAGCGGCCTCTACCTGCTAGCGGCGAGCAGGCGACGGATGCATACACGGCTAGATAGGAAGCCAACCGCGCTGGATCTCCTGCGATGGGCAGGGATAGACACCTGGCGTGCACGCCTGCTCAAAGACGCAGCGGTTGCCCATGCGGTCTCGCGAGAAACCAGCCTTCTTCTCGTCGAAATGCCGGCTGTGCAGCGAATCCTGGAACTGGTGCGGAAGCATAGGCAGCTTGCTCAACGCTATTCCGCAGCGCCATATCGAGGGCGCATCACCCTCATTCGCGCCGTGCCTGCAGGGCCGGACGACCCACAGCCTCAAGATCTCATGATGGGCTGGCAACAACTCGCGGAGGGCGAGGTGGAGATACATACGATACGCACCAATCACGTTGCACTGCTCGTCAAACCGTATGTGGAAGCCCTTGCGCATGAACTGAGAATATGCCTTGATCGGACTCGCAACTCACTGACCAAGGAGGCCGATATCTAATCTAACTCCTGTGACGCCTCTAACATCTCTGAAACTTCCACACGGCTCAAGCCCGGGCGATCTCGGCTCACACAGGCGGAAGTCCCGGAGACGGCTGGCCCAGTCTCAACATGGTGCAGGCACGAACCCGGGATTTTGCCAATGTCTGCCTTGCGAGCATCCCTGACTGGTGTACGCGGGGTTCAACGTGACATACTGCCGGACGGTCGGTCCGCGCGGGCTGTTGGTAAGCAGGCGGGTGAACTGGCTCCAGGCGGTGCCGGTCATGCGTCTGGCAAGCCAGTAGTCTCGCGGTCAATGCGCGGATGCGACGCATTCTATAAGCACATGTCAAATGCATTGGCGATGTGCCGACAAGCGTGTTGATGCGCAATGTCGCCGTGCCGCCATGCCATGCGCATGTCCTCGCGCGACGGCCTTGTGTACCCGTTGCTTCTCGGCGCCGGCAAGGAGTGGACGAGCAACGAGCTGTTTCGGGCATAGGATATCCCTTCGCCAAGCTCTGCCATATACGTAACGCCGATTTTTGCCCTCAACGTACTTCAATCTACTGCTTTCTAAACTACTGCTGTTTTAGGGATGTTTAAGAATGACGCATAGGGCAACACGCCGTCACTTGGACGTAGATGTCGCAGCGTAACCCGGGCTTTCACCGAGACACGGCAGCCGATGGCGCGGACATGTGCAATGGCATCAGCGAAGCATCAGGACATCCTCAGGATCGCTTCAGGTGCGCTCTCTAGACTGCATGCATGAGGTGGGACTTACAGGCACCCGTTTGGTGACCCGTCTCCGGCAGAAGCCCCATGCTCCCACATCGCGGTCCTATGAAAGGGTCCCAGAAATGTTACCAGAGAAACCTCTAGACTTTAGCCCAACTCCGACATCGATGAACCACATGCCGCATGACGAGGGTAACGTTGATGGTTCGGATGAGCCCGGCTGGAAGCACTGGGGACTCATGATCTTGTGTTGTCTGGCGATGATCGCTATCGCCCACTCTATCAGCGATCAGGCTTAAGCACAGTACGCCACAGCCACATTGTGCAGAACAATGATAAACCATAGACAACCACGGAACAACCGGCCATAGCTGCCGCTCCCAATGCAGAACGCGGCGGAGCCCCTAGAGGCGTCAGACGATGAGAACGATCAACATGAGGTATACATCCCAGGTCGGTATGCGACCAAAGGACGCTGGAGTGCCACATAGTGTGGATACACAGTCGAGCGCGCCAGTACCCGAAGACATTCTGCCTCAGTCATTGATAGAGAGGGCAGCGCAAGAGGTTCTGGCAGCAACCTTTTGGTTCGATCCTGCCCCACGCTCCGCTCACTACCCGGTGACGGTGCGGTTTTCAGGGCGTCGCGCCGATGTGGAGGGACCGCTGGAGCCTGGGGATCACTTCGTTCACCATGAAACCATTGCAGAGGTCGTTCCTGGTAGCGGACCCATCTCCGTGACCGTCCGGGTAGGTGACATCAATCCAGGTCGTTGGCTTGTGGCAGCCCAACTTCAGGGGCTCGGGCGTTCAACGCATAGACGGGGGCGCAGGGCTGCGGAACCGCTGGCCAGTCCCGGCACCTCCAGTGTCTCCCAGGTTTCTCTACTGCCGAAGTTATGGCGGCGATGGGTCCCAGACACGAGCTCATCGTTTGAGACTGCTGAGCCTGTTCACACGCACCTCGCGCCTTTCGTGAGGGCGCCGGGGGTCGTACCTTTGAGCTGGGTGACGCTTGTAACGCTCGGAATAGAGGTTGCCCTGACGCTGCAGTACCTGTTGGCAGGGCTTGCGGATCTCGCGGTCGCACCAATTTGGACCACGACGCTTGTCGCGATCGTAGCGGGCATCATCGGCGCCAAGGGGTGGTATGTCGTCAAGTACTGGCGTGAGCATCGTTTTGAGGGCTGGTGCATCCAGGGCTTCATCGTTGCCGCTTCACTAACAGCGCTGCTTCTCTTCACCATTCAGAAGCAGCCAACCGGAGCCATTCTCGATATTACCGCTCCAGGTCTGATGTTCGGACTGGCAATCGGCAGGATAGGCTGCTTCTTTGCGGGCTGTTGTGGCGGGCCGCCGACTGCCTCGCGCTGGGGTGTCTGGTCGTCTGACCAACATGTGGGAGCGCGGCGAATCCCCACGCAGTTGCTGGAGTCTGCGCTCGCTCTGAGTCTCGGCCTTGGCGCGCTGGCTATGGTTGTAGGGCATGCACCAATGGGGGGCGCGCTCTTCGCTGGGACGCTTGCGGCATATACGCTTGGGCGTCAAGGTATTATGACGCTGCGCGCCGAGGCGCGTGTGACGCGGTTCGCAGTTCCAATGAGTGCGGCCGCATCTGCGTCAGTGCTCATGATCGCCGTTACTCTCATGATCTTTGCCATGGCCTTCGCGTAGTTGTGGCATCCATTACTACCTACTTGATGGTCGAGATAGTCGAGCGTTCTACCCACTCTGCAAGAGCGGGGCAAAGCCGACGACAAGCACTACCGCGTAGCATGGCAGTGCCTGGTCGAACACCTGAATGAAGGAGGTGCTTCGTGGCTCGGCAGCTCTCGACTTCGCCATAGTCTCCCGATGACTCGCTTACCGAGTCACCCGGATGTTGTGGTGTCGTTGCAAACATCCTACCCGCGAGCGTGCTGTTGATCGCAGCGATTACCCCTGGCGTTGTGCTTTTCACTGGCCCGCCTGACCACTGGCAGGGCATTGCGGATATCAATATGCATCCTTTGACGCTCATCACTGATCCCCGCCAGCCGCAGATGGTATATGCCGGAACCGAGCATGGTTACATCCTCATCTCACATGACGCGGGTCCCTGATGGCACAACAATACTCGCAGGTACCAGCAAGGGCGCTTATCTTTCCGCTTATGGCGGGAACACCTGGCACAGTGCTGGCCCGGGCATTCCCTCACACACCATCGTAGATGCTGTGGCTGCTCTTCCTGACGGTACCTTGCTTGCCGGCACAGCGGGACGTGGCGCCTACATATTGTCGGGTGCAGGCGCAGCGTGGGTCCCTGCGACGAAAAGATTTCCCCGCAGAGTGTCATTTAGGCGTTTCTGCCGCTCGCGCAGTCCAGCCACGTATTGGCAGCGCTCATTAGTGGCGGGATATACACCAGCCCGGATGACGGCATGACATGGATGCCGAGTGATCAGGGATTGCCCAGCTTCAGCTCCACAGGCGTGAATGTCTTCAGTTTCCTGGCCATTCCTGATGCGCACGGCCAGGACGTCGCTATACTGGCTCTGGGGCGCTCGGAGCGTATACCACGGCAATCCCCACGCATGTGGGGGTGAACCGGCTCCCTTACGCCGCCAGTAACTGACCCTCCCACCCGCCTGCCTGCTCGCTCAAAGCCAGCGACGCGAATGGAGGAGATGGAGGCACGCCAGCAAGGAGCGCCACTTGCCTGGCTTGGCAAGAGTTGATAGACTCAACCGTTCCATGATTCGGCTGAGAGGGGCTAGCTTGTGGGTGGGGGTGCAGAGGGGTGCGTTGGCACCCATATTGCTGTCGAGAAGCAGCGGATCCGGATCCTTTGTGCGTTGCGACGAGGAATCTCACCGTGACTTCGATGACGCGACGGCGCTTCTTGCAGTATAGCGCGGCCATTGGCACGGCCCTGGCACTGCCGTGGGGGAGGCCACCGCTGGTAGCCTCCGCTGCTCAGGGTGGCACGCTGCGGAAGTACATCCAGCCGCTGCCACTGCCCGGTAGCGGACTCGTTGTAGCGAAAGCGCGCGGGACCAACCAGTATGCCTTCATCCAACGGCACATTGCGCGGCAGCTGCATCCCGATCTGCCACCCACGCCTGTGTGGGCCTATGATGACGGCTCGGGACTCGCTGGCCAGGCTGGCTCGTTCGGCATGGTGGTGGTCACCCACCGAGGAACCCCACTAGGCATCAGCTACACGAACCGCCTTCCGGAGACCTACCCAACCTGGATTCCGGTCGACACGCGCCTGACTCCGCTGGGGAAGCAGGTGCGGGTCATGACCCACCTGCATGAAGGGTTCGTCGCCGCTGCTAGCGATGGTAACCCGGCGGTCGCGCCGAAGGGATTCGGACCCGGCACCCAGCCGCAGACGGTAACCTACCCCAACGATCAGCCAGCGGCCCTGATGTGGTTCCATGACCATGCTCTGGGCGCCACGCGACTGAACGTGTTCGCCGGGCTTGCTGGCGCCTACATCCTCCGCGACGAGTTTGATACTGGCGAAGAGCCCAACCCCGTCGGAATCCCCGGTGGGGCGTATGAGATCCCGCTCGTCATCCAGGATCGCCAGTTCAACCAGGACGGGACGTTCCTGTATCCGAGGAGCACCCTCCCCGGGGTCACGTGGATCCCGGAATATTTCGGCGACGTCATGCTCGTCAATGGCAAGGTCTGGCCCTTCCTGAACGTCGAGCCACGGCTCTACCGGTTCCGGATCCTGAACGGCTGCAATGCGCGCATCCTTGCGCTCCACCTCAACGGCGCACCCATGCAGCAGATCGGCGCCGAGGGTGGCCTCTTTGCTGCGCCGGTGCCGAAGCGGCAACTCGTGCTGGCTCCGGCTGAGCGGGCCGATGTGATCGTCGACTTTTCGCGGTACGCCGGCCAAACGCTGGTCATGACGAATAGCACCCCACCACAACCCGTGTCGACCCCGGCGCCGCCGCTGCCGCAGGTGATGCAGTTCCGAGTCGGAACGACGATCACCCATCCGGGTCCACGCACGGTGCCGCCGCATCTGGTCGGCGGGCGAGACGCCCACCTGCACGCGGCGGTCCGAACCCGCTACTTTGCGCTCAATGAGGTCGCTCCGAACACCCCCGACTGGTTCCTGAACATCAACGCTGCGCACTTCAATCCGCATTCCGCGACGATACCGCCGATCGGCGTCGGCGATGTCGAGAACTGGACCTACGTCAACCTGACGGCAGATACGCACCCCATGCACCTCCACCTGGTCACCTTCCAGATCGTCGGGCGGACGCCGTTCGATGTCGCAGCCTATGTGGCTGCCGCAAAGCGCGCAGGGCTGAGCGGGCCGAACGGCATCGATGGTGCGACCATCAACCCAGCCCGCTTCGCGACCGGCCCGATGGTCCCGCCTGCCCCCGAGGAGCGGGGCTTCAAGGACACCGTGAAGGCCAATCCCGGCTACTTTACGACCATTCGCGCCAAGTTCGACCTGCCGACCGGCGTACATAGGCCGCAGAAGTATGTCCACCACTGCCATATCGTCGAGCACGAGGACAACGACATGATGCAGACATTTGTGGTTGGCTAGGATCGGCTACAAGCAGTTTCGAAAGCCGATGCGGCCAGCGTCTGTCATATCCTCAAGCGGGCAGTGGAGACCGTCGGCCCTGATTGCCGTGCCCTCCCCTCCTCGGCGCGCAGGCCCCCACTTTCAGGTAGGAGGATAGTGTCATCTAGAACAGGTGTGCTACACTCCATCGGGACAGGCAGGCGCCCAAGTCGTCTCATGTCGACTGTTGGGACCTGTGTCGCCTGAGCGTCCCCTCATGGGGAGTGTCAAGAGGGTCACTAGGAGAGGAGAGGCATCATGAGGTTACTGCTCACTTCCGCTGGCATCAAGAACGCGAGCATCCACAACGCGCTGGAAGAGCTTCTAGGCAAACCGATCGCCGAGTCGAGCGCCCTCATCATTCCCACTGCGATCTACCCCTTCCCTGGTGGTGCGCGCATGGCATGGCGGGCGATCAGCGGATCAGCTGGCGGCCCCCTGGCCGGATTGGGGTGGAAGTCGTTGGGCGTGCTGGAGCTCACCGCGCTGCCCAGCATCGATTCCGGCGCGTGGATTCCCACGGTCCAGGAGACGGACGCTCTCCTGGTGTGGGGCGGCGATCCCCTGTATCTGTCCTACTGGATGCGCCATTCGGGACTGGCAGACCTGTTGCCGGAGCTTCCGCGCGAGACTGTCTACGTGGGGGTGAGCGCCGGGAGCATGGCGGCGTCTGCCACCTTCGGCGAGACCTACCCTGATGCGCCGAGGGGCAGCGGTGAGACACTCACGTCAGAAGACATCGTCTTCGCCACACCCCAGGGAGAAATCAGCAGGATCTTGGTCACGGCTCAGGGCGTGGGACTGGTTGACTTTGCGTTGATTCCGCACCTGGATCACGAGGATCACCCGGACGCTTCCCTGGCCAACGCAGAACAGTGGGCCGCGAGGCTCCCCGTGCCAACGTACGCGATCGACGATCAGACCGCGATGAAGGTGACCGACGGCACCGTCGATGTCGTCTCCGAGGGGCACTGGAAGCTGTTTACCCCCTAAGACGCTCTAAGACGCTGGTTCTGCTATGAGCCATTTGAGCAGTTCGTGCTCCAGCTTGACGGAGCGGCAGACCTGTCACAAACGGCTCTCACACGGCCTGATCCCGCCCGTTGATGATCGTGAGCACGGCTGCGGCGCCGTCCTCAGCGGGGATGCGAGCGGCGAGGTCGGCAGCCCAGGTGCGGTAGGCTGCATCGTCGACGCAGCAGCGCATCGCGTCGGCCAGGGCATCGGCCGTGAGATCGCGCTGCGGCAGTGGAGGCGGCGCGACGCCGAGTTGGTGTAGCCGCGCCGCCCAGAACGGCTGGTCGAGCAGGACGGGGACCGCGACCGCGGGCACGCCGGCTCGCAGCCCGGCCCCGGTGGTTCCCGCTCCCGCGTGGTGCACCACAGCCGCCATGTGAGGGAACAGCCAGTCGTGCGGCACGTCGCCGAGCAGCAGGATGTCGTCCAGGATGTCATCGTCGAACGGGCCCAGACCGGCCCAGCCTGCCTGTACCACAGCCCGCACCCGGGCCTGCTTGACCGCGGCCCTGACGACCGCGGTCAACCCCTCACCCGCCGATGGGGCCATGCTGCCGAAGCCGATGAACACCGGAGCAGGCCCGGCATGGAGGAAGTCGAGCAATTCGGT
The DNA here is from genome assembly GCA_036378295.1 of Ktedonobacterales bacterium. Lineage (GTDB taxonomy): Bacteria > Chloroflexota > Ktedonobacteria > Ktedonobacterales > JADMIN01 > DAHUXT01. The sequence continues at coordinate 4,676 of DASUWS010000109.1, read as the reverse complement.
CGGGGGGTTCCATCCCGTCGGTCTGGCGGGCCACCAGTACCCGGTCACGCGCACCGCGGGAGGCCAGTCGTCCGGGCGCGGTACCACGGCCGGGCTGAAACCGTGGCAGATCGGCCAGCCGACCGGTGGGTTGGCGCTGGCGGGCTCCGTCGTGGCTGGCAGACCGAGCCGGGCGCGCAGCCGCGCCAGGATCTCGGCGTACAACACGCCGGCGCGGCTGAGCAGGTTCCGGCCCGCCTCGAGGTTGCCGGCCGGCCCGAGATCGCACGGCCCTGGCCAGCCGGGCAGCGGGAACGCCGCCGTGGGCACCGACGGGAGGAGGTAGGCCCCGATGCTCCGGATGCCGGACCCCTCGGCGACGACCCGGCTGAGCGGGGCCGGACCGAACGCCGTGATCAGCACGTCGGTGCCTGCGGCCGTGGCCGCGATCAATCCCTCTGCCAGCTCTTCGAGGTATGCGGTGAAGATCGCCCGTCCGGCCCCCGGCGACGGAGCCGCCTGCCGTGCCCGCGTCAGCTCGACCGGGTCACCAGGCAACAAGCGGTGCTCTAACCCGCATCCGCGCACGAGGTCGGCGAACCGTGCGTGGGTGGCTATCGCGACCTGATGCCCGGCCCGCTCCAGCCGCTGACCCAGGCCCGTGAACGGCGCGACATCGCCGCGCGACCCGGCCGTCACGATGAGAACACGCATCAGATCTCCCTTCCACGACGCGCCTGTCTTACATTCGTTCAGACGTACGGGGACATGTCGCGTGCGTTGTCGTCACGGTGGGTGTTCCGCTGCGTGAGGTGTTGAGTAGATGTGATCCTTTCAGTGTATGACACAAGTGCAAACACGCTCCACCTGCAATGGCTATATCGTCCAGAGACGCACCCAGTGAGCAGGGTAAGAAGCAATTCACTGCTGTTGCCATCCTGGAGCACCTAGACACTCCAAACGCATCAGCCAATCGGTCACTTCGCGCCTCATTCAGCAAGCAATCCACATGGCAATCTGCCTCAAGGCCCTGCCACCTCAACTGACGTCTAGCCCTAATCACGACAAACACATCTACCCGATTACGCCTCTATTGTGCCTGTCCTGACCGCATCTGCCCTCTTGCCGATTCGGCTGCGGCCCGAGATTGCCACTCTCGCCCCTTCCTCCTGCAGCCGTCTGGCCGTCGCCAGCCCGATGCCGCTCGTGCCACCGGTCACCACGGCGACAATCCAGAGAGAGAAAGTACGTCGAAGTCGTACATGCCTCATGGCTCGCTCCTCATGTTGGCCGGGTGTGAGGAGGACTTCGGCCATTCCAATATGCCGTGGAGCCTGGGCGCCAGTCTCGACTGGCCGCTCTGGACTGGCCACGCATTCATCCCCAATCCCATCTCTCCAGCACCGCCCTCGTCCCATCCGCTCTACCACACGCTTCCACAGGTGGCCACACCGTGTCGCGAACCGCCACGACCTCATGTCAACTTGCTATAACCCCAAATTGACACCCTGGTGAGGCCGTCCATTTCTTGCTCGGAAGGAGGCTGTCTTCACCAGGGTCCGTTGTCAGCTCCCGTTTGGACCGGTTTCCGTCCTCAAACGGCTAGGCCAATGTGAAATCATCGAGAGCAGACGGATAGCTGAACGTGACCAGGACGGAGCAGCTATTCTTCGTCGTATAGGGATCGTGAGCAGTCAAAGGCTTGACATTCCATTCCGTGCCTACCGGATAGGAGATGCCCTCGTTGATGAAATCACCGTCAAGGACGTACGACGTTTCCGCTGTTCGATTGTGCAGGTGTCTGGCAATCTCGCTCCTCGGCTCCATTCGCAGGAGGGCCACTGCTGGACACATGGACTGATCACTGTTTAAAACCTTGATCGTGACAGTCCCTTTGGTGTTGGGAAATGGCGCTGCTATCGCCTCGATCGCCGAGGTTTTCGACTGTTCGGGTAAAGTTCGTAGCGCTGTCCTTTCTTGCTGTCTCTTTTGTTGCTTTCTCTACGGACCGCCGCGCCGCGCCGCATCCGCCTCCTTTACCAGCTCTTGCGCCGCCGCGAAGAATGCCGCCGACTGCCCGATGAACAGCCCACCGGCCGCCAACGCATTCACCGCCCTCGCCGCCGCCCCACGCGTCTCCGTCGGGCGAATGATCGACACCGCCGGAAACTTCCGGCTCAAGAAGATCGTCGGCTCCGGCATGATCAGATTCGTCTGGAAATCCTCCCCACCAAACGGCGGCGCATTCAGATCAGGAAACACCAGCCCATTCGTCGGATCGGTCAGCGGCGGCGCATTCCCCGCCTTATCGTGCCACGTCTGGAAGTGCGCCATCTCCGTCGGCCCGATGCTCAGCAAAATACGCAACACCTCCGCATCCGTCACCCGCTGCGCCAGCCCCGCATACAGGCTCGTCCCACCCTGCTCGATAAACCCAAAGTGAAACGCCGCCGTATTCGCGATCGCCTGAATGTGCTTCCCCGGCGCCAGATCCGCATTACTCCTCGGAATCGCCGGAAACTTCCCCTTGCTCAGCCCGGGAACCGCCTGCGCGAACGTATCCCCAAAGTCCGGGTTCTTCGTGCTGCTGCGATAGCGCGTCCACCAGCTCGTATCCACCGTCAGCTGCATCAGGTTCGTCAGCCGCCCGATCTGCCGTGCCCCCGACGCCTTGCTGCTCGGCAGCGTGCGGAAGGGATCCAGGTTGATCGGCTGCGCCCCTTTCGCCACCAGATACGCATTGATGAACGCAGCGTGGCTGTGCTCATCGTCCGTATTATCGTGGATATACTGCGGCATATCACCGTCCAGGTTCTTCAGCGCCTTGGTATACGCCGCGTTCCCGCTGCCGCCCGGCACCTCGCTATCCTGCACGCCCCCCAGCTCGTTATACTGCCCCCAAAGGTCCGTCTCCAGGAGCTCCGCCGCCGCGAGGAACCGCAGAATCGCCGTGTCCCCCTTCGTCAGATTGCCTCCGCTCCTCGCCAGTTCTGCCGCGAACGCCGCCGCCGTCTGCTCCGTCAGGAGCGTCGCGCCCAGCGCTCCCGCACCTGCTGCTAGCCCCGTACCCAAAAACGTGCGCCGGCTGCTTACCCCGCCACCGCCGCTCCTCTGCTCCTGTTGCTGCTGCTGTGTTCGTCGTGCCATATCTTTGTTCTCCTGCCTTAGGCCGCGCTCGCCCCTCACCTGTGAACCTCGGCCATGTAAAAGGCGCACACAGCCCGGCTAGACTGTACCGTCCTCGACGACTTCACCCTGAAATTGCTACCGACCATATTCCTGCGACAGCGCTGCGGCGCTTGGACACACTACTAGGCAACGGGTTACGCGGGCGCCACCTCGACGGCGACATCGAGCTTCGGGTAGTTGCACTTCACGTCCTCCGCGCCGTATTTGGCGCGGAAGTTCTCGACTACCGCATGCACCTTGGCGGGGTTCGTGATTGGCGTCGGACCGTGCCTTCTCCTGGCTGAAACTGCTGGGACGCATTTGTGGCACATCTGTGGCGCGTACCGCATCGATGCCACGGCTCACACGTACGATGTGCTCATGGCATGAGCGCCTCCCTTCTGACGAGGTAAGAGGTCGGTCGGAGAAGACGGGCCGACAGCGATGGGTGTGATGGGCAGATGGGCCCGGCCGCAGTGGTGGCGGCAGCATAGAGAACCCTCCACCAGCACATCCCAAGCATACCGGGGTCACGAACCTGCCGTATCCGCCATTCGCGCACTCCTGGCACACTCCTGGGAGCGGGCGAGCAGCGGACGGGACGGCGTGAATGCCCTACGCTACATACGACCTGCAGCGAAGTTACCTAGTATGATTAGCGGCACGTTGGTGCGCGGACGGGAGAGACGGGATACAAGACGGACCTGGTCGAGACAGGGGAGAGGGCACAAAGCATCGGGCAGCCGGTACGAAGGGCAGAGAAAATGGCGCCGAGGATGGCCCGCAGGGAGTGTGTCAGCGGGTTGCCCCGCCTGGTCCAAGGGGAAAATACCGCCGCATGCACGACCACTCGGCACTCGTGAGGCTACTCGGATAGTTCGTGCTCATGCGCGGCTATGGCAGTCTACCGGGCTATGTCGCTTCGCTGCATGTCAAAACGCCCTCTCATGGTTCACGCCACGTGGCGATGTGATGGAAGGTGTGAAGGAACTGCTCATGCGCCAGGCGTTTGAGCATCATACGCACCATACTTCAGATATATCCGGGCCTCACTGGTGGCAGGGAGAAATTCGTAGTCTGTGCTTGGCCGGCAACTCTGGTCGATCCAGGCAATAGTCCGCTCGTCATCCAGCGGAGTGGGCTGGACCCATTCGTGTTCCCTGAGCTCGCAAGGGTAGCGGATGGAGGCGGCGGTCGCCATAGCGCACGTCCCATAGGGCGTTGGGCTGAACATCCCCTTCCAACGCTGCCCCATGCAGTCAGTCGAGTTGGGACGTGCACTCCACCGCTGACTACCTCCTGCCGTTCAGCGCGCTTGATATGCAGCGACTTCAGTCTCCGAGCCTTGTATACAGCCGTTAGTTCAGACTGCTCGTTGCTTCGGCACCGCGGAGACCCACTCGCATCTCTCCTTCTGCCCTACACACCCGAATCCTGTGTTGTTGAGGTGCCTGTAGAGAGAGTCCACTCGGCCCTGCGCACTAACTGAACGCGGGCGGAGCAGACGCAATCCAGCGAGCCTCCCGGCT
>DASUWS010000108.1:0-18362 GCA_036378295.1 Ktedonobacterales bacterium | reverse complement strand
ATCATTACCGTTGACTCGACCTTGCGCATTACCGCCTTCAATCAGGCGATGGAGACGATGACCGCCTGGCATCCGCATGAGGTGATGGGCCGCTTCTATTATGATGTCCTGAGTCCGCACGACCCACAGGGCAACCCGCTCGGCCTCGACCGCGATCCACTGTTGCAGGCGATTTCCAGTGGCCGGACGGTACTCAACCGGGAGTTGATCTTGCTGACACGCGACGGCCAGCGTGTCAACGTCTCGGTGACCGCGGCGGCGTTCCAGGCTTCGCAGAGCCAGCCCATCGGCGGGGTGCTCAATGTGCGCGATATCACCCGCACCCGCGAGGCCGAAGAATTGCGCACCACCTTCGTGTCGGTCGTCTCGCACGAATTGCAGACGCCCATTGCCATCATCAAGGGATATGCTTCGACGCTGGCCCGCGAGGATGCCCGCTGGGAAACCGAGGCCCTGCGCGAGCGGCTGCACGCCATCGAGGAAGAGGCCGACCGCCTCAACCATCTGGTCGGTAACGTGCTCTATGCCTCGCGCATTCAGGCTGGCGGGCTGACGATGGAGCGCAGTGAGCTTGATCTGGCGGAGATGACACGTTCGGTCGTGCGCCGCTTTCACGCGCGCAGCCCCGAGCGCAAGATCTCCGTGCGTTTCCCTGCGGAGACGCCACTGGTCTACGCGGATCGGGGGCGTATCGAGGAGGTGGTGCTCAACTTGCTGGATAACGCGGTCAAGTATTCTCCCAGGGGCCGGAATATCCGCGTGCGCGGGCAGGTAACGGAAGACGAGGTGATTGTCAGCGTGACCGACGCCGGGCAGGGAATCCCGATACGCGAGCGGGAGCGCATTTTCCAGCGATTCCAGCAGCTCGACAATTCTGCCAGCCGGAGCGCGCCGGGAGCGGGCCTCGGCCTCTACATCTGCCGCGCCATCGTGGAGGCGCATGGTGGGCGCATCTGGGTGCAGAGCGAGCTAGGCGTTGGCTCGACCTTCTTCTTCAGCCTGCCGCGTTCGGAAAAAGCCCAGTTCCCAGCCGTGCTGTTCAGCACGCTACAGGAAGAAGGGCGGGCACGGCGCCAACACGAGGCCGAGAAACAGGCGGGCGATTGCGCTCCGGATGCGGATGCAGGTACGGAGACGAAACAGGAGTCTGGCGATGGAACAGGCGTTTGATCCACGCAGCATTACGGTACTGGTCGTCGATGATGAGCCGCGGCTGGTGGACGTGCTGCGGCTGGATCTGGAGATCGAAGGCTACCGCGTGGTGGTCGCGTCGAACGGCTACGAGGCGCTGGACCGGCTCAAGGATGATCTGCCTGATCTGGTTGTGCTCGACGTGATGATGCCGGAGATGGACGGATTCGAGACACTGCGCCGTATCCGTGATGTGTCGAATGTGCCGGTGGTGATGCTGACCGTTCGCCAGGAGGAAACCGACCGTATCCGTGGACTGGAGATCGGCGCCGATGACTACCTGGCCAAGCCATTCAGCCCACGCGAGCTACAGTCGCGTATCCGGGCGCTGCTGCGGCGAGCGTTCATGCCCGCGCCCGCGCGCAAGACGCGTATCGTGGTGGATAGCGACCTGATGATCGATTTCGCCCGGCGCGAGGTCTGGGTGCGCGGGAAGAAGGTGACGCTGCGGCCGACGGAATACCGGTTGCTCTATCATCTGGTGAACAACGCCGGGCGGCTGATGACGCATGAGACGCTGCTCTCGAAGGTCTGGGGTCACGAATATCGCGACGAGTCGCACTATCTCCGCCTCTACATCACCTATCTGCGGCAGAAGCTGGAGCGCGACCCATCACATCCGCAATACATCCTCACCGAGCGCGGCGTGGGCTATCGCTTCCGCGATCTGGCCGAGGAGACCGATACTCCCGCCTCGCAGCCATAGCGTCCGCTTCATTCGACCTCGCTCCCTATCATCTCTCTAGCTCTCTGGCGCGTGCGGAGTGACTCGCACAGTTCGGGTGCTTAGCTCCGTCTTGCATGGTATCAAGCATCCGAGTTTGCTTGTGTTGTGATCATCCGAGTGGATGAGCCACGCCAGGAGATGCCTGTATGCGTCCTGCTCAAAGGCCGCGCATTGCCATCTTATTGCTTGCCACGGTGTCTTCCCTGCTCCTGTTGCTTGCGGCGTGCGGCCAGCCCGCCACCGCCTCACACGCCCGCCCGACGCCTACCCGCTTTGTTTTCACGCCGCTGCCAACGTATCCCCCTATTCCCACGGTCAAGGTCATTCCGTCCAGCGGCCAGCCGGTCTGGGGCAATACAACCTCGTGGGCACATGCGAACCTTCCCGCGGGCTTTGGCATGCTGTTTCATGAATCGGATTTGCGCGTCGCTGCCAGCGATGGCAAGACAGCATACTCGTGCGCGGTACCTGGCGACCAGACACAGCCAGGACATCCGCGTGTCGTCGTGACGCACGATGGCGGCGCAACCTGGGCATATACTACAGCTATCCCGGTCGCGTGGTACTCGTGCGTGCAGCTTGTCGTTGATATGCTCAACCCATCGATGGTGGTAGCGGCGGGCGATTTTAGCGGCGGGACGCAGGAGGTCACGCTTGATGGTGGCACGTCGTGGCAGCCGTTGGCGCTGCCACCGCAGGAAGCCATCCTGAGCCTTGCCACACGTGGCAGTAGTTCCTATGCGCTCATTCAAGTACCCCAGAACGGCGGTGCGAGCGCGACCACCATCCTCGCCGAGAGCAGCGATTCCCTACGTACGTGGCACGAGATCGACGGGAATCTCCCCGCAGTGAATCTGCGCCAGTTCTGGATCAATCCCGGCAATGGTGCGCTGATGTTGCTATCATACCAAACTGGCCTCTGGAGCTCGGCCGACGACGGTGCCACGTGGCAGCAGGCGAAGATTCCTGTCGTTGGGGTCGTGGACTACATGGTTCAGCAGCCCATAGCCAATCAGCCGTGGCGTCTCTGCGCCTCGTATCGTGCCTCGGAGAATGACTCAAGCACCTCGCTGGTCTGCACAGCGGACGGCGGGCATGGCTGGTTTGCGCCGCCGCCAGTCTCGTTCTGGCAGATGGCAGGCATCTCATCCGATGGGGCGCTGCTGGTCTACGACCAGAGTTACATGGTCTACCGTCTGCCAGCGGGAGCGACCCAATGGCAAAAGCTCGGCGCGGCCCCACACGCGGGCTGCTGCATCGCCTATATGCCTTCCAGCAAGGGAGATATGCTGTGGAAGTTCCCAGCGGAGAGCGATGGTGCCGCCATTTCAGATAAGCCTAATGATGTCTACGTCGCCGCTTATCCGTACTGAAGACCGGCAGAAAGCCCCTGCTCCCCAAACGCTGATCTCGCCCTGGCAGATGTGGCGTAGCTTGGCGGGAAATGGTGGGGTTTGGCGGGAAGATAGGCCCGTGTTTCGACGCATTCTCCTGGCACACAGTGTGATACGATGGCAGAGTGATCTTCAGCCGGGGGAGTCGCCATCGTGTCCGCGTTGCCAACGGGAACCGTCACGTTCCTGTTTACCGATATCGAAGGTTCAACTCGTCTGCTGCAACAGCTTGGCCCGCGCTATGGTGAGGCGCTGGCTCATGAGCGGGCGTTGCTGCGCGCCGCCTTCGCCCGCTGCCACGGCTACGAGGTGGATACGCAGGGCGATGCCTTCTTCGTCGCGTTCACCAGCGCGTCGGATGCCCTCGCCTGCGCCGCCGATATTCAGCGCGCGCTCGCAGCGGCAGAGTGGCCGGAGGGCGCCAGCGTGCGCGTGCGCATCGGGTTGCATACCGGGCAGCCAGATATTGCCGCGGGAGGCTATGTCGGGCTGGATGTTCATCGAGGAGCGCGTATCTGCTCCGCCGGGCATGGCGGGCAGATTCTCCTCTCCCAGCCGACGTATGATCTGGCGCATGAGAGCCTGCCTGACGGCGTGACACTGCGCGATCTGGGCGAACATCGCCTGCGGGATGTCTACCAGCCAGAGCGACTCTACCAGGCCACGCTCGATGGGCTGCAGCAGGACTTCCCGCCGCTCAGGACCGCCCGCGCCCAGACCCTGCCGATACCCCCGACGCCGCTTATCGGGCGGCAGGATGCCCTGGGCGCCATTCGCGCACTCTTGCAGCAGGATGACATGCGGCTGCTGACGCTGACGGGGCCGGGTGGTATCGGCAAGACTCGCCTGGGTTTGCAGATCGCCTCGGACATGATGGCCTCCTTCTCCGACGGCGCCTACTACGTCCCGCTCGCGACGCTGAGCGACCCAGCACTAGTATTGCCAGCGATTGGAAGGGCGCTCGATATCCGCGAGGGGGGCGATGGTGAGGCGAGCCTACGCGCATGGCTGGCGGGCAAGCGCCTCCTGCTCCTGCTTGATAACTTCGAACAGGTCATCGGGGCGGCTGGCATGGTTGCCGACCTGCTGGCGGATTGTCCGGGGACGCGCATCCTGGTGACCAGCCGTGAGGCGCTGCATGTGCGTGGCGAGCACGAGTATCCGGTGCCGCCGCTGGAGGTGCCGCCCCAGCCCCACATCGAGGATGGGCGTGGAGCCGATCTCAGCGACCTGAGTGACCTGCTCCAGTATCCGTCGGTGGCGCTCTTTGTCGAGCGCTCGCGCGCCATTCGTCCGGGCTTTGCCGTTACCCAGGCGAACCTACCTGCCATTGCCCAGATATGTGCCCGGCTGGATGGCCTGCCCCTGGCTATCGAGCTGGCGGCGGCGCGCACCCGGCTGCTCTCGCCTCAGGCGATGGTGCCACAGCTTACCAGCCGCCTTTCCCTGCTGACCGGTGGTCCGCGCGATCTGCCCGCACGCCAGCGAACCCTGCGCGACGCGATCAGTTGGAGCTATGACTTGCTCTCGCCAGAGGAGCAGCAGCTCTTCCGGCGGCTCTCGGTCTTTGCGCGTGGCTTCACACTCGATGCCGCAATCTCGCTGGACACTGCGCTGGATGGCGCGGTGCCGCTGACCTTTCTGGATCGCGTCGCTTCTCTCGTGGATAAGAGCCTGCTGAGCCAGCGCGAAGATGAGGACGGCGAATCGCGTTTCAGCATGCTGGAGACGATTCGCGAGTACGGGCTGGAGCAGCTTGCCGCAAGCGGTGAGCTACCGCGCGTGCGGGATGCCCACGCTGCCCACTATGTTGCGCTGGCCGAGCAGGCAGCGGTAGCCCTGACCAAAGCCGACCAGCGCGCCTGGCTGGATCGCCTGGAGCGCGAACATGCCAATATGCGCGTGGCGCTGCATTGGCTGCGCGACAGCCAGAATGACCTGATGGCCCTGCGGATGGCCGCCGCACTCTGGCGTTTCTGGTACGTGCACGGCTATCTGAGCGAGGGGCGCGGCTGGCTGGACGACCTGTTGAAGCGGACGGAGAATATGGAGGCCGGGCCGGGCGAACGCGCCTTACTGGCGGCACGCGCGCAGGCGCTGGCGGGCGCGGCGACCCTGGCCAGTATCCAGGGTGACACCCAGCGGGCTCGGACACTCGGCGAGCAGTGTGTGGCGCTGTGTCGCGCCAGTGGCAACCGCGAAGGGCTGGCCATCGCGCTGACGCTCCTTGGATTTCTGGCGGTCCAGCAGGATCGCATCGAAGATGCCGCTGCGCACGCCGAAGAGGCACTGGCGCTCAGTCGTGAGCTTGGTGACCTGTGGATACTGGCACGGGCGCTCTCGTGTCTGGGGCAGGTCGCCTACTCCCAGGCGCACTATGAACGCGCGGTAGCGCTCTTCGAGGAGTGTCTTTTGCTCAACCAGCGGTCGGGCAGCCTGTCGCACAGCGCGATTCAGATGCTCTATCTTGGCCACACCTTCCGCGCCCAGGGCAACCTAGAGAGCGCGCTTGCATACTATCGTGAGTCGTTGCGGCTCAGTCGCGAGCTTGGCGACAAGATACGCATCGAGCGCGAGCTGACGGCCATCGCCACCATCTTCGCGGCGCGCGGTCAGATGGAGCGGGCGGCACGACAGCTAGGAGCCGCATCCGCCCTGCGCCAGATGCTCGGCTCGAACCAGCATCCGCTCGACCGTGCCGCCGTTGCCGCCGCCGAACAAGCCGCGCATGGCGCGCTCGGCGACGACTTTGCGCGCATGGAGGCAATCGGGCGCGCTACATCGCTAGAGCAGGCGCTGGCCGACGCACTGGACGAGCCAGCTTGAGCGAGAGGGGAGCAATGCTGCATGCGCATGGCATTCGTGATCTATGACGACATGACCGCGCTGGATTTCATCGGGGTATACGATCCCCTGACGCGGCTGAACACTATGAACCTGCTGCCCGATGTGACATGGCACGTATGCACGATGAATACTACGACTGTGCGCGATATCGCGGGGCTGCGCTTCGTGCCCGATATCGTCGAGCAGCCGCTCAGCGGCTATGACCTCGTCTTTGTGCCAGGTGGCTTTGGCACGCGTGAGCTTGTCCACGACGACGACTTCATCGCGTGGATCAAGACAGCGGCGGATACGCCCCTGCTCACCTCGGTCTGCACTGGCTCCCTGCTGCTCGGCGCGGCGGGCCTGCTCAAAGACGTGCGCGCGACGACCCATCCAACCGCCTATGCAGATCTGCGTCCGTACTGCCGCGAGGTGGTAGATGCGCGCATCGTAGACGAAGGCCGCATCATCACAGCGCGCGGCGTCACCTCCTCGGTTGACCTGGGGCTGTATCTGGTCGAGAAGCTGGCGGGCAAAACTGTCCGGCAGCGCATCCAGACGCAGATGGACTACCCGTATGGCGACGAGTGAGCCTCGCGCCGCGACGGATGTTCGTGTCGCGGCGTACTGGGCTGGCTTCTTCGGCTGTACGCCCGGGCAGTTGACGGCAGCCGGAACGCATGTGGTGCCGCACGCCGGACTTGCGGACTATGCGGGCGCGTATCTGTTTCGCCGGGGAGAAGCCTGCATTGTCTCGGTGCCCGCACCGCTGCTCGCGACGGTTACGGCGCAGCTAGCTGGGCTGCCTGCGGCAACGAGCTTCGACGTCGCACGGCTGCGCCATGTCTTTGGCGATGCAATCGAGCGCATCGTTGGCCCAGCGTGGCAGGGCTACACCTGGGCAGGCAATTTCAGGCCAGTCGCGCACCCGGGTGCGCGCCGGTTGACGGGTGATGATGAACCGGCGTTGCGGGCGCTGGCCGCCACGTGCGGCGAGCAGGACTGGGCGCATAGTGGCATCGGCAGGCCAGATCAGGTGGTTTTCGGCGCGTTCCTGGGCGATATGCTCGTCGCGGCGGGCATGGGCGAGCCTCGTGGCGCGATCTTGCTGCACATCGGCATCGTGACGCATCCAGACTATCGCGGGCACGGCTACGGGCGCGGGGTCGTCAGCGTCATCGCGGCATACGGGTTCGAGGTTGGGCTTGTGCCCTGGTATCAGACGCTGGCGGCAAATAGCCCATCCATCGCTCTTGCTCGCAGCCTTGGCTTCTCGCGGTATGCGGAGACCCTTGCCGTGCGCTTATCCCATCAGAATAGCTGACAATCACTCCCCATGGCATGCTATAGTAATTTTGTTCTACAATGATGTCGGGCTATCTGCCCATCATGACATAAGGAGATACGCCTGAAATGAGCCAGCCAGCTATCACACCCGAAGAGCGCTATGCGATGCTCGTTGAGGAGTTTCTTGGAGAGCGAGATGTGGAGCAATCGGGCAAGGGATTCGGATCAGACGCCCTCAAGGTGCGGGGCAAGATCTTCGCCATGCTCACGGATGGGCGGCTCGTCCTCAAGCTGCCGCGCCAGCGGGTGGATGCGCTCGTCACAGCGGGTGATGGTGAGCGCTTCGACCCTCGCCACGATGGACGGCTGATGAAAGAATGGTTTGTGCTTGCCCCGACATCTCATATCGAGTGGCTGTTGCTGGCGCGTGAGGCGCGTGAGTTCGTGGCGGCCACACGCTAGCCCGCGTAGTCGTCTGGCCTGGAGTGCTGCTGCTCCAAGCGCGCGCGGGCCTCCTCGATAATCCTCCATGCTGCTTCCGCGTTGGCCCAGTCGCGTACGTCCGTCTGGACGCCCTGAAGCTCTTTATAGGTGCGGAAGAACGCGGCGATCTCGCGCGGCCAGTGTTCGGGCAAGTCCGGCAGGTCGTGGATATCTTTGTAGCGCGGATCATCCATAGGGACCGCGAGAATCTTCTCGTCGGTACCCTTCTCGTCGAACATCGTCAGCGTGCCAATCGGCCGCGCGCGCATGTAGCAGCCGGGAAACGATGGCTCGTCCACCACAACCAGCACGTCCAGTGGGTCGCCATCGCCCGAGAGCGTCCCCGGCACGAAGCCGTAATCCGTCGGGTAGTGTACTGACGAATAGAGCACGCGATCCAGTCGCAGGATGCCGCGCTCGTGGTCGTACTCATATTTGTTGCGGCTGCCACGCGGAATCTCGATCATCACCTCGATCCATCCGTCAGCCCGCCCGCCGCGCAACGTGTCCTCGCTCATGGTTGTGTTCCTTCGCTCTGGTCTGCGGTATATCTCATGCGAGGATTATCGCGCAGCGGGGCGTTCCCATGCCATCTCTGCCACAGGCAGTGTTTGACTAGTGTTTGGCGATGTAGCCCGAGACCCAGGCATCGTTGGGGAAGAGGCCGCGCGCATCCTCCGCGAAGCCACCCTTGACCCACGGACGTAATGCGTAGTGGTTCACGGTCTGATACAGCGGGCAGACAACCACGTTATCGATCAGCAGTTGCTCAGCCTGCTGGTAGAGCGGAATGCGCTGGCGCATGTCGCTGAGCGCGTCAGCCTGGCGCATGAGCGCATCAGCGGCCAGCACGTCAATCTGGGGCGAGCCATCAACGTTGCCGCTATTCAATTCAGCGAACCACGACAGAATATTCTGCGGGTCCGCATCATCAGCTCTCAGGCCAAAGCCGACAATCTGGCGTGAGTTCTGCCACCCAGGACCGTGGCCCCACTCAGAACGATCAATGCTTGCTGTGTCAGGGCCAAATGCTTGATTCCAGGTGTTCTGCAGCCACGCTGAGACGGCCAGGTCGCGTGAGTTGTTTGGGTAGCCATAGTTGATGACGATAGGCGGAACCTGATTATTGTGCGCCGCCAGATAGAGCTGCCAGTAGTGTTTCGCAAGTGATACGTCACCAGTGATCGGCGTGCCATCAAGCCCTTTCAGGCCGGAATCGTAGCCGTCCATTCCCTGTGGGACGATATGCCAACTGGGCAGAGTCTGCCCGTGATACACCTGTTGATTGAGTTGCACACGATTGATCGCGAGACAGAATGCTTTGCGAGCATTGATGTCGTTGAACGGGGCATTGCGCCAGTAGAACATCAGCCCATGAAAGCCCAGTGTTGGCTGCTCGTGATAGTATGGCTGCTGCGTATATTGTGCCAGAGGCTGATCAGTGGGGAATGAGTTGGCGAAAGCCTGCGACGGGTCACTGGAGAATTGACTGAACGCCACGTCGGCCGATGGCACAGTAATGTCAATGGTCTTGATCCATGGAAGTCTTCCTGAGCTTCCTCCCCACCAGTATGGATTCTGCTTGAGCGCCAGGGATCCCGGACTATTGATCGCACTCGTCGACGATTTGGCAAGGTAGAACATCCCGCTGCCTCCCTGGCCGGTCGGGCCAGTCGAAAGCACAGGTAGAAAGGCATCGTCTGCCGCAGGATTGGAGCCGTAGAGAACATGTTTTTCGACCACACGCCGCTCCAGCGCCATTCCCGCCGTTGTCGCCAGCACGGACAGGAAATACGGAGCGGGCCTGGTCAGTAGAATCGTCAGGGTATTGGCGCTATCATCAGCACGGATCGAGCGGCCTATGAGCGTCGTCTCTGATGTGCCGCCGTCGCAGCTATACCCCGAGAGCACATCAGCACCCTTGATCGCCGCAAGATCATCGGCGACCTGTGACCCGGAGCATGTATGTGCCGCACGATCGATGCTCCAGGCATAGTCCGAGGCGGTGACTGGCGCGCCATCGGAGAAACGCTGATGGACGCGCAGCTTGAAGGTGTAAGTGAGCCCATCGGGGCTGATGGTCCACGATTGGGCGCCCCATGGCTCGACGTGTTCATTGCGGTCGAGTGTCACGAGTCCATCAAAGAGCAGGCTGGCAATCTGCCTTCCGCCGTCTTCCCGCACACGCATGGGGTCGAGCGCGAACATGTTGCCTGGCCCTCCTATCGCCCAGACCATCTTCAACGTCTGATCTTTCCACCTCTCAGTCACCGTGCGGTGCCCACTCAAATCGCAGCTGGTTAGCAATATCAGCAGAGGAATGAGCGCGATAAGCCGGGTCAGTTGTGTAGAACGCGACTTGCGAGCCGTAGAAGACGGGCGTACAGACATCTCCATCACCTTTCTGGGAGCGGACAGAGAGACGAAGGACGGCGCGGCGAATTAACAAACGACCGGTAGATGCCCCTCTGACGCATGGCCGCTCGCATCCTTTACACGCGTCGGATGACGTATCTGCGATTTTGGCAGGTACTTGACGCGCGCGTAAACCTGCTTCATACTGCCTCGTAGTGCGTTGACCTGACAGGGGAGGGAGACGAGACCATCTATGGCCCTATCGTCCGCCACGACCGCGCCGAAGATGTACACCATTGGCGACCTGGCCCGCGAGCTGGATATCTCCACCCGCACCATCCGCTACTATGAGGAGCGAGGTCTCCTTTGCCCGCAACGCACCACCAACACCCAACAGCGACTCTATACCCCCGGCGACCGCGTGCGCCTCAAGCTGTTGCTGCGCGCGCGCGGTCTTGGCTTCCGGCTGGAAGATATCCGCGAGCTGTTCGAGATCTACGACGCCACTCATGACGAGAAGCTCCAGGGCAAGCGGCTGCGCCAGATGATCGTCGAGCGGCTGGACCAGATCGAGGCGCAACTCCGCGACCTGACTGATCTGCGCGACGAATTGCGCGATGCTCTGGCGACGGTTGATGGCCAGATTCTCTCCGAGTAGCGTGTTTTTCTCCAGTCGCTCACCCTGTCGTGACGGAGGTCGTTATGCAGGACATACAGAGCATCTTTCGCCCCGGGCTCTTCGCGGATCAGGTGATCGTCATAAGCGGGGGTGGCACTGGCATTGGCCGCGCCACGGCTCGTGAGCTGGCGGCGCTCGGCGCGCATGTCGTCATCTGTTCGCGTTCATCAGAGCATCTGGAGCCGACCCGCGCGGAGATCGAGGCGGCGGGTGGAGCGGTGACGGCGCAGGTATGCAACATTCGCGATCCCGAATCCGTCGAGGCGCTCTTTGCCACCGTCGAGGAGCGGCTGGGAGGCGCGCATGGGCTGGTCAACAATGCTGGCGGCCAGTTCATCAGCCCGGCGGAGACGATCACGCCGAAGGGCTGGCACGCCGTCGTCGAGACGAATCTCACGGGAGCGTTTCTGATGTCGCAGGCGGCGCTGCGCCACGGGATACAGGCGCATGGCGGGGCCATCGTCAATATTGTCGCGGAGGTATGGCGCGGCTTCCCTGGCATGGCGCATAGCGGCGCGGCGCGGGCGGGTGTCATCAACCTGACCCAGACGCTGGCGCTGGAATGGGCGCGCTTTGGCGTTCGGGTCAATGCGGTCGCGCCGGGCATCATCAATTCCAGCGGCCTCAAGACGTATCCCGAAGCAGTGCAGGCGGGACTTGCCAGCATCGCCCGCGAGACGCCAGCGGGCCGGATGGGCACCGAGGACGAGATTGCCGCGTCAGTGATCTTCCTGCTCTCGCCCGCCGCCGCCTATATCTCCGGCGCGACGCTCAAAGTGGACGGCGCCAGCTCGCTCTATCGCCTCCAGGGATACGTCATTCCCGACCATACACCGTGGCCAACCTACAGCGCTTTTTCTGATGATGGCGAGGAGTAGCAGAGGCATGGGACCGAGAGGCGATAGATCACACGCAGGCCGCAGACGAAAGCCCTGCGGCTAATCCCGTCCGATCAATTCCCGCTCGCTGCCGACATGCAGTCCCAACGAGCGAGTATGGGAAGTCCGCCCGCGCGGACTTTGAGGCCGACTTCAGAGAGGCTGTTCGTGCATAGTTGATGAACTCATATTCTGTATACCGACAACTGTTGTGGTGGTGTCGTGTGCTCGCCATGCCGGAGCGTCAACGCCTCGACGAACGGGCAGGCGAACCGCTAAGAACATTCGCCGGGACCTTCCGGCTCTGGCAGGCAACGGACAGCCGCTTGAATGGGTTCCATTGTGAATGGATCATGAACCGTCAGCCACACCAGATCATCTTGTGGAAGGAACAAAATGATCCGAGCCGGAATATTTCGCATGTACGAGTGATATGGTCCAGTCTCGATCATATCGCTCCTATGGGAGACATGATCGTATCTGTAACCGAAAGGGCATCCATCCATGCAATCCCAGCATCCGGAGACCGAGCCGCGCGAGCAGCCCAACACCCAGCGTGACGATGAGCGGGCGGAGGGAAACGATAGCCGCGAGATGCCCTGCCCGGTCTGCGGCACGCCCATGCCCGATCTCAAGGGTGGCAAGGCGACGATTTGTCCGGTCTGCGGCTTTAAAGATAGCTGCTGCTATTGAGACTATTGAGGCTACAGATACCGAGAAGACCGGAGATACCAGCCGATGAGCGTCCTGCCGACCACCGTTGATACGCGAAGTGCCGAGTTCCAGCGGAACGCGGAGGCGATGCGCCGTCTACTGGAGGAGTTCGAGGCGCACCAGCGGCAGGTGCGCCAGGGCGGCAGCGAGCGCGCCCGCCAGCGTCACATCGCGCGCGGCAAGCTGTTGCCCCGCGAGCGCGTCGAGTTGCTGCTCGATCCGGGCACGCCGTTTCTTGAATTGAGCACGCTCGCGGGCTGGGATATGTACAACAACGAATCGCCCGCTGGCTCTGGGATCAACGGCATCGGCGTCGTGAGCGGCGTCGAGTGTATGGTGTCCGCCAACGACGCTACCGCCAAGGGTGGGGCCAGCTATCCCATCTCGGTCAAGAAGGCGCTGCGGGCGCAGGAAATTGCCGCGACGAACCATCTGCCCTGCATCTATCTTGTTGAGTCGGCGGGCGCGCAACTACTCTATCAGGCGGAATTGTTCGCCGATCTCGGCGGGCGTACCTTCGCCAACCAGACGCGCATGTCGGCGGCGGGCATCCCGCAGATTGCGCTGGTCTTTGGCAATTCGACCGCGGGCGGTGCGTATGTTCCCGGTCTCTCGGACTACACTGTGCTCGTGAAGCATCAGGCAAAGGTCTTTCTCGGCGGGCCGCCGCTGGTGAAGATGGCGACGGGTGAAGAGGTGGATGACGAGGCGCTCGGCGGCGCGGAGATGCACACCCGCGTCTCCGGCCTGGGCGACTATCTCGCCGAAGATGACGCCGACGCACTGCGCATCGGGCGCGAGATTGTGGCGCGGCTCAACTGGCACAAGGAGATACGCGCGCAGATGCGGCCGCCCGAGGAGCCGAAATACGATCCCGAAGAATTGCTCGGCATCATCCCCGCCGACCCGCGCCATCCGCTGGAGATACGCGAGGTCATCGCGCGGCTGGTGGATGGCTCGCGTTTCGAGGAATTCAAGCGCGACTTCGGTCCGACGCTGGTTACGGGCCACGCGCACATCAATGGTTTTCCGGTGGGCATTCTGGGCAATAACGGCGTGCTGTTCTCCGATTCTGCCATGAAGGCGGCGCAGTTCATCCAACTCTGCAATGTCTCGCGGACGCCGCTGATTTACCTGCAGAACATCACCGGCTTCATGGTTGGCCGCTCCTATGAGGAGGAAGGCATCATCAAGCACGGCGCGAAGATGATTAACGCCGTGGCCAATTCGACCGTGCCTCAGTTCACGGTCATCGTCGGCGGCTCATTTGGCGCGGGAAACTACGCCATGTGCGGGCGCACCTTCGACCCGACGCTGCTCTTCGCGTGGCCCAACAGCCATATCGCTGTGATGGGCGCGGAGCAGGCGGCTGGTGTCCTTGCCATCGTGCAGGAAGATGCGGCACGCGCGCGGGGCGTCGAGCCGGATCGAGCGCAGATCGAGATGATGCGGCAGGCGGTACAGCAGAAATTCGACGTGGAGGCCTCGGCCTACTATGCCACGGCACGCCTCTGGGACGATGGCATCCTCGATCCCCGCGAGACACGCATGGCACTGGCGGTCGGCCTCTCGGTATCCTATAACCGCGACTGGGTGGCGCAGGGAGCGCCACGCTATGGCGTCTTCCGGATGTAGCAACTGGAGCTGCGCGCCACATGTGCGACATGGAATGGAGGGAGAGACAGCAGTGGTCGAAGTGGTCAATCTGGCGCAGAAGTTTACGCTCTTTCAGGAGCATTGGAGCCCGAAAGTTGCCGGCGATCTGAACGAGAACCATATCCTGGTGGTGAAGCTGAAGGGTGAATTCATCTGGCACAAGCACGACGATGACGATGAGTTGTTTCTGGTGGTCAAGGGGCGGCTCGTGATCAGGCTGCGCGATCAGGAGCTCACGGTGAACGAGGGCGAGTTCGTCGTCATTCCTAAGGGCGTCGAGCATCAGCCCGTCGCCGAGGAGGAGGTTCACGCGGTCCTGATCGAGCCGAAGACTGTGGTGAACACTGGCGACGTCACCAACGAGCGCACCGTCACGCCGGACCAGATGCCAAGGATTTAGCCCGTGAGCGGCGCATCTCCCCTGGGTGCCGTGGGATGTGCCTGATTCGCAATTGCTGACATGTGTAGTGACATGAGAAGGTATTCGCTATGACTGTGCCTCAGGATGAGACTTCCGCCTGTTTTGTCTGCCGCAAGCATCGTGGCGAGGTAGCCATTCCTGGCGGCGTGCTCTACGAGGATGGGCTGGTGTATGGCGGCCACGTCGCTATTCCCGATGGGCAACATGCTGTCTATCGCGGCTGGCTCATCGTTGAGCCGAAGCGCCATGCCCCCGGCCTTGCCGACCTCACCGACGAGGAAGCGCAAGCGCTCGGTTTGCTTGTCGCCAGGCTCAGTCGCGCGCTCAAGGTAGTTGCCGGCGCGGAGCATGTCTATGCGTTCGTGCTGGGACACCACGTTTCTCATCTGCACATGCACCTTCTGCCGCGCTATCCCGGTACCCCACGCGAATACTGGGGAGTGAATATTGACGAGTGGCCCGGCGCACCGCAGGGCGACGCCGAGGCGTTAGCCGGATTGTGTGACCATATTCGCGCCTATCTCGCGCGGCAGGAGGTCTAGCCATGTATTTCACCGAAGAGCACGAGATGTTCCGCCAGACGGTGCGCCGCTTCGTGGATCAGGAGATCAACCCGCAGGTGGATGACTGGGAGTTTGAAGGCACCTGGCCCGCGCACGAGCTATTCGCGAAGATGGGTCCGCTTGGCTTCCTCGGCATTACCTACCCGGAAGAGTACGGTGGCCAGGGGCTCGACTTCTGGTATACCGCCGTCTTTCTGGAGGAGTTGGCGCGGATCAACTGCGCGGGCGTGCCGATGGGCATCTCGGTACATACCGATATGTGTACGCCAGCCCTGGCCCATTTCGGCTCGCATGAGTTGAAGAAGCAGTTTCTTGAGCCGAGCATTCTCGGTGAATACGTTGGCTGCATCGGTGTGACCGAGCCGGATGCCGGATCGGATGTCGCGGCGATTCGCACCCGCGCCGAATCCGACGGCGACGACTGGATAATTACCGGGCGCAAGCTCTACATCACCAATGGCACCCAGGCCGACTGGGTTTGCCTGCTGGCGCGCACGAGCGACGAGGGCGGCTATCGTGGCATGTCGCTCATTGTCGTGCCAACCAGGACGCCAGGCTTCAGCGTCAGCCGCAAGCTGCGCAAGCTCGGCAACTGGTCGAGCGATACGGCGGAGCTGGTGCTGGATGGCGTGCGCGTGCCCAAGGCCAACACCATCGGCCCAGAAGGCATGGGCTTCATCCTCCAGATGCAGCAGTTCCAGCGCGAGCGGCTAGTGGGCTCGATCCTCGCCTGCGCCCAGTCCGAGCGCATCGTGCGCGACACCATCGCCTACACCCGCGAGCGCCAGACCTTTGGCCAGCCGCTGATCAACAATCAGGTGATTCACTTCCGCATGTGCGAGCTACTGACCGAGATTGAGCTCCTGCGCCAGTTGAATTACCACTGCGTCCGGATGATGGTGGCAGGCCAGGATTATACGCGCGAGGCGTCGATGGCTAAGCTGAAGGCGGGACGCCTTGCCCGCGAGGTGGCCGATAGCTGCCTGCAATACTACGGCGGCATGGGCTACATGGAGGAGACGCCGATCTCGCGCGCTTTCCGCGACTCGCGGCTGCTCTCGATTGGCGGCGGTGCCGATGAAGTGATGCTCGGTATCATCGCCAAGATAGAGGGCATTCTGCCGGGCAAGAAGAAGGCGCAATAGAATGCCCGTTTGGCAATGCCAGCGCAGTCAGAGCGGCCCGCGTGAGATTTGCGCGCCGTGGTCTTCCGCCTGCGGCCAAAAAACGAGACTCATGCTGCCACTATCAGGAGATGTCCATCATGCTGCGAATTGGCTCCGCTGAGGGATTCTACGGCGACGATGTGACCCGCGCCCTGCCAATGATCGAGGGCGGACATGTGGATGTCGTCTGCTTCGAGGCGCTTTCAGAGCTGACGTTGGCCATTCTGCGGCGTGACCAGATGCGCGACCCCACGCGCGGCTATACCCGCGACATCGAGGTGATTGCCGAGCGTATTCTCCCACTGGCCTACGCCCGCAAGATTCCGCTGATCACCAACGGCGGCGGGCTCAATCCCGGTGGCGCGGCACAGAAGGTGGCAGCAATTGCCAAACGCCTGGGACTCGATGGCCTGAAAATCGCGACGGTAACTGGCGACGATCTCCTGCCCCGGCTGAGTGACCTGCTAGCGGCGGGCGAATCGCTGGCCAACATCGAGACGGGCGAGCCGCTAACGCTCTCAGGCCCACCCATCGTGGCGGCCAACGCCTACCTGGGCGCCTTCCCGATTGCCGAGGCGCTGAGTCAGGACGCCGATATCGTCATTACCGGGCGGGTGGCCGATCCGTGTCTCTATCTCGCACCGATGCTCCACCGCTACGGCTGGGCCGCCGATGACTGGAACCGGCTGGCGAGCGGCATCATCTGCGGCCACCTGCTGGAATGTACCGGCCAGGTGGTTGGCGGCAACAGCCTTGCCCTGCTGGATGAGATGTCGCCCAGCGCGCTGGCGCATCCCGGATATCCCATCGCCACGGTGGAGGAGGACGGCAGCTTCGTCATCACCAAGACACCGGGAACGGCGGGGAGAGTCAGTGTCGAGACGGTCAAAGAGCAGCTACTCTACGAGATGCACGACCCGGCGGCCTATATCACGCCCGACGTGGTTGCCGACGTGACGACGCTCCATCTGGCTGACGATGGACCCAACCGCGTGCGTGTCACAGGCGTGACGGGACATCCGCGCACCGGATCGCTCAAGGTGAATCTCGCCCGGCTGGAGGGCTTCAGCCGCGAGCTCCTCTTTCTGCTGGGATGGCCCGCCGTCTGGCGCAAAAAGGAGCAGTTGCGCGGCATGCTGGCCGAGGCGTGGCAGGGATTGCCGATTACCCGCGTCGAGTACACGCATCCGGGACTCGACAGCCTGTATGGTCCGCTGGGGTCGCCGCCCGCGGACCCGCTGGAGTTGATGGTGCGCGTCATGTTCACTGCCAACGACCAGGAAACGCTCAAGGCCGCCGTCCGCCGCGCGATGGCGCTTGGCCTCTCCGGTCCGGCAGGCATGTCCGTCTCGGGCACGTCGGTGGGCGCTGACCCGCGCTACTTGCTGGGACTCTGGCCCGCGCTCGTGCGTCGTGAGCTAGTTGAGCCGGGGATTCAGGTCGAGATACAGACGGTAGAGTAGGCCCTTCTGGTCTGCGTTGCCAGTTTTCCCTTCCTTGTCAGAAAGGGACTGGAGGTGAGGTCCAATGTCCAACAACGACAAACCAATGCGCCGCGTGTACGATCTCGCCTATGGGCGCGCGGGCGACAAGGGCAACATCGCGAATATCAGCGTCATCGCCCGCTCATCCGACGCCTATACCGAGCTGCGCGAGAAGCTGACGGCGGAGCGCGTCAAGGCGCACCTGGGAGCACTGGTGCGTGGGCGCGTCGAGCGATACGTGCTGGATAATATCGAAGCGCTGAACTTCGTGCTGTATGCTGCGCTTGATGGCGGCGCGACGCGTTCGCTGCGGCTGGATGCGCTCGGCAAATCGCTGGCGGGCGCGGTGCTGTTCATGCCGGTTGATCCGGCCTGACGCACATCGACGCACATTGAGTTGACACTCTGCCCGGATACATCCGGGAGATTCTCGGAGAACGCTGGTGGCAACCCACTACGTTCGCCCCCGAAGGGCCTGCCCGGCCCCACAAGGCGTTGCATACTCCCTGGGCGAGTGTGACCTCTGAAAAGCAACCCA
>DASUWS010000107.1:0-21383 GCA_036378295.1 Ktedonobacterales bacterium | reverse complement strand
AGCATGAGCGAGGAGAATATACACACGGGAGCCGACGAGGCGTGATACCCCATCGGCTCCCGCAACGCAACACAGTGCTCGAATGACAGCGGCTGTCTACAACCCTACATCATGTCTCTCATCAGCGCGTCCAGCGCGTCGCGAGATGGGCGGAGCTTCTCCTGCGTCATGCGCGCCAGTGGCGTCTCAGGCAGGCGCTCAAGCTCGGTGAGCGATGGGCGCTCTTCGTTGATGTAGATCAGGCCAGTGATGAACTCCTGCTTCTCCTTGGCATCTTCCAGCAGACGCATTGCGGCCATGCGATCACGCGGGTCATGGCTGTCGTCGACCTTCTTGAGACGGATGATCGAGCCATCGTGCATCGTTACATCAGCGGATTGGCCCTCGTCATAGTCCACGGAAATTTCCTGGCGGAAGGGAATGAAGCTGAAGTCCGAGACGACCTCCTCGTGCGACTTGCCCCATGCGTAGCTCTTGGTGGAGTCTTCGTGGTCGTTGAAGGAGACGCACGGGCTGATGATATCGAGCACCGCCGTTCCGCGATGGCTGAGCGCCGCCTTCAGTAGTGCCTCCACCTGTCGCGGGTCGCCAGCGAACGACCGTGCCACGAAGCCACAGTCCGCGATGAGCGCCTCCATGCAGACATCAATCGGCGGAAGCTCGTTCAGGCCAGCATACTTGAGCTTCTGGCCCTCGTCGGCGGTGGCGGAGAACTGGCCCTTCGTCAGGCCGTAGACGCCATTGTTCTCGATGATATAAACCACCGGCACATTGCGGCGCATCATGTGGATGTACTGGCCGAGGCCGATGCTGCCGGTATCGCCGTCGCCGCTGATGCCAACTGCCTTGAGGGTGTGGTTGGCCAGCAGCGCCCCCGTGGCCATCGAGGGCATGCGCCCGTGCAGCCCGTTGAAGCCGTGCGACTGATTGAGGAAGTAGGCAGGCGTCTTACTGGAGCAGCCAATACCGCTCAGCTTGATGACCTGGGTGGGCTCGAGGGAGAGATCGTAGGCGACAGAGATAATGCGCGCCGAGATCGAGTCGTGCCCGCAGCCCTTACAGAGCGTCGATGGGCGCCCTTTGTAGTCGTTGCGTGTCAGGCCGATCAGGTTCGTGCCCTGGGCCGGAGGTTCCTGGATTGCCATCGTTTATCGCTCCTGCTCGAGAATGGACTGTGCGATCCAGCGGCCCGTCAGAGGCAGGCCATCGCACTGGTTGACCGATTTCAGATGCGCAGCGTAGGCGGGTGCCTCCGTCTGGAGGATCTTCGCCATTTGCCCGTCGAAGTTATTCTCGACCACATACAGCCGCGGATAGCGGGCAACAAACTGCTGGTATTCTTCGGTGGTCGGGAGCGCGCGCAGGCGCAGGTAGCTCGTCTGGATGCCCCGTCCCGCCAGCATGCTCCTCGCCTCGGCAATGGCCGAATCGTTCGAGCCATACGAGATGATGCCGATCTCGGCGCCCGCGACCTCATCGAGGACAGGCTTCGGCACAATCGTGCGTGCATACTCGAACTTCCGGTGTAGCCGCTCCAGATTCGCCTGCCACTCATCCGCGCGCTCGGTGTATTGCGCCTCGGCGTTGTGGCCGCTGCCACGGGTGAAGTAGGCCGCCAACGGACTATCCGTGCCCGGTATCGTGCGATAGGGGATGCCGTCGCCATCCACATCTTCATAGCGGTTGAAGCCGCCCCGTTGGGTAAGCTCCTCAGCGCTCAGCACCTTGCCGCGATCAAACGGCTTCTCGGGATAGGTAAACGGCTCGCTCATCCAGAGATTCATGCCGAGATCGAGATCGCTCAGCACAAAGACCGGCGTCTGCAGTCGCTCGGCCAGATCGAAGGCCCGCCAGCCGCTCTCGAAGCATTCTTCCATCTTCGCCGGGAGCAGCACCACGTGGCGGGTATCGCCGTGGCCAAGGTAGTAGGCCATTAGCACGTCGCCTTGTGAGGTGCGCGTCGGCAGGCCGGTGCTGGGTCCCATGCGCTGAATATCCCAGATGACCGCTGGCACTTCAGCGAAGTAGGCGAAGCCAGCATATTCGGTCATCAGCGAGAGGCCCGGCCCGGAGGTTGAGGTCATAGCCCGCGCGCCTGCCCAGCCCGCGCCGACCACCATCCCTATCGCGGCAATCTCGTCTTCGGCCTGGACAATAGTGTACTTGCGCTCACCCGTATCCTGGTCCACCCGAAGGTGCTTCGCGTACTCCGTCAGCGCGTCGATCAGGCTGGTTGAGGGAGTGATCGGATACCAGGCGGCTACGGTAAATCCGCCGAAGACCGCGCCCATCCCGCCAGCCGAATTGCCGTTGATCAGGATCTTGCCCGCGGTCTTGTTCGACCGCTGCACCCGGAACGGATCGCGCTTGGTGATGTTTGCCCGCGTGTATTCGATGGCTGCCTTGACAACGCCAAAGTTGAGATCAACCGCCTTGCGCTTGCCGCCGAAGTGGTTCATCAGCGCGGCCTCGATCTCATCCACGTCGATGCCGAGCAGCTCCGTCAGCGCGCCCACATAGGCCATATTGGCGACATACGGGCGCAGGTCCGCGTTTGCGCCGGAATCCTTGGCCATCTGCTGTACGGGAAGGGTGTAATAGGTCACGTCGGCGCGCTCTTCAGGGTACTTCCATTCGCTGGGAAGGATGACCACTCCACCCGGAGTAACCTTGGCAATATCCTCGGCGACGGTATTGCGATTCAACGCCACCAGAACCTCGCACGTATCGCGGCGTCCGACGAAGCCCTCTTCACTGAGACGAATCTGGAACCAGGTCGGCAAACCTTGAATATTAGAAGGGAAGAGATTCTTGCCAGTTACCGGGATGCCCATTTTGAAGAGTGCACGGAGAAGGCAATTATTCGCGGTCTGGCTGCCCGAGCCGTTGATGGTCGCAGCCACGATGACGAAGTTATTTATCCCCGCAGGGCTATCTTGAATATCGGTGACCCGCGGGCCACTCTGCACGCTACTACTCATCTATGAGGCTGCCTTTCTGCCTTTCTTTGCTGCCCGGACGCTCCCGTGTCCGATGTAAGCTATCGCGCATTCCGACCCACGGCCAGTTTCGCCTGCGGCGTTCCGTTTCCTGCAAAGAAGAGATGAAAGATGAAAACGCTGCCGCGAGTTCGTAGCTGCGGTGTGTCTTGCGCGACATCGCGCACATGACGTGTACGAACGGGGAGATTATTCCGCCTGAAGAGCGCCACAGCCGAATCATCGCCCGATATGCCAACTACCATAGTATTATAGCGCGGATTGCACAATATCTTGTGGCCCGATTGTCCGTGTATATCACATGCCTATCACAATACGAAGCGCCCGCCTCGTTTCACGGAAGGCGGGCGGCCCACAAACGGCCCACGGATGGCAGTGCACATGGCAAGCAACGCGTGCCCATCGGTGTCGGCATGCGTCGGCAGGCGATGGCAGGCGTCAGGCCGTGGGACGTAACTGAGCGAGCTGCTCGAAAAGCTGCTTCTCCTGGGAACTGAGGCGCTGGGGCAAGACGACCTGCACCCGCACCAGCAGATTGCCGTAGCCGCCCTCGCGTCGCCTGGGCATGCCTTTGCCCGCCAGACGGAATGTCTGTCCGTTCTGCGTTTCGGGCGGGATGGTGAGCAGCACGCGTTTGCCCTCGATCGTTGGCACCGGTACCTCGCCCCCCAGCACCGCGAGCGTCAGCGGCACCTGCACCTCGGTCAGCAGATCGTCACTTTTGCGCTCGAACATGGGATCAGGCGTCATCGTGACCAGCAGAAAGAGGTCGCCAGCCGGCCCGCCGCCTGTACCTGGCTGCCCCGCGCCCGCTACCCGTACCCGCGAGCCAGTATCAACTCCCGGCGGGATTTGCACTTCCAGTCTGCGCGTGCGGCTGAGAGTGCCAGTGCCGCCACAGGTGGCGCAGACGCGCGTGCCGATGAAACCGGTGCCCTGGCACGTCGGACAGGGTTCGGTCACTTCGACGGTGAATGTGCGCGTCGTGCCCGAGTAGGCGTCGCGCAGGGAGATTTCGATGGGTTGCTCGATGTTCTCGCCCTGCTGCGGCGGGGTAGCGGTACGGCGGCCGGTGTTTGCGCGCGTGCCAGTATCTGTGGAGGACCGCCTTCCACGCTGGCCAAAGAGCGTCTCGAAGAAGTCCGAGAAGCCCGTCGGGTCAGCCCAATCCGGCGGCACGGTTGTACGGCCGCGTGTGCCCGCGCTCCCGCCGTTGCCAAAGATATCCTGGAGGCCCGGCGAATCGTACTTCCGCCGTTTCTCCGGGTCGGAAAGCACCTCGTAGGCCTCATTGATTTCCTTGAAGCGTGTCTCGGCAGCTTTATCACCCGGATTGACGTCCGGGTGATATTTGCGCGCCAGCTTACGGTACGCCTTCTTGATATCCTCAGTGTTTGCCGATTTGCTCACGCCGAGAATCTTGTAATAGTCTTTCGAGTCCATGCGATTCTACCGCCGCACCAGTAATTGCTCAGGCCGACTCGCCCGAGCTCACCTTCACCCGTGCCGGGCGGAGCGTTTCATCGCCCTGCCTATATCCCTTACGCACTTCCTCGACCACGGTTCCCTCCTGATACGTATCCGATGGCACCTGCTCGATAGCTTCGTGGACGTAAGGATCGAATGGCTCACCGATCGTAGGAACGACCGAAAGCCCTTCGTTCTTCAGCAACTCATTGAGCTGCCATTGCAGCATACGCACCACCTGTTGTAGCCCCTCCCGGTCCATCGTCTCCTGATGAGCCACGGCGCGGTCTACATTATCGAGTGCGTCCAACACACCCAGGAGCACCTCACGCTTGGCACGACGCTCGCGGTCGAGCATTACGCGCTCCTGGCGCTTGCGGAAGTTCTCGCGCTCCGCGTATTCCCGGAGAAACTTATCCTTGTATTGCTCCGCTTCGGCGCGTGCCGCCGCGAGCGCCGCCTGCAGGTCATCGCTGCGACTGGGGGTATCAGCCTGAGTCTGAGCCGGCTGCTCCTCGGCTTCCATCGCATTCTCGTGGCGCGCGTCGTCGTTCTGTCTTGTCATGCCCATCCTCATCTGCTGCTATCGCGTGTTCTCTATGCATTCTATGCGAGCTATGCGAGGCTCGAAATGCCCATGATCCGCGCCGGAATCGTCGCGGAGAATCATGCGCGGAAGCCAATTCCTGGCCCATGTTACCAGCACTATCTAGTGGCAGTATAGGCGCAGTAAGAAAAACCTGTCAAACGGACGAGGCGGCGGCGCATGGAGGTGACTTGGGGTGACTTCGGGATGAGACAGGCGTGGTCCAGGATGTGCATTGATGTGCCTGCGCGACCTTCGCGTCGTTGCTCTGGGCTGAATGCCCCCACACGCATCGCCCCAGCGCCACCGCATCGCGACGGTATGACTCCTGCTTGTTCCTGTGATGGCCGCTCCCTGTTGTCGCCACCAATCTGAAGGTCTCTGGAGGTTTCCAGATGACGCGACACTGGCGGCAACATAAGGACCACTGTGGGGACGACTTTGAGGGGATGGCGTTCCCAGATGCCGCCGCCTTCGTTGTAGCGGGTAGAGCCGCACGGGAATCGGAGTGTGAGTGTGCGCATGGGATGAAGGGTAAGGAGTATTCAGCGTGGATCGCAGAGGGCATCAGCATTCGGCAGACAGTACGACAGGCGGGGACGACCATCAACGCCGTCCAGCGAGCTATAGCATACGCGGCGCGAACAGCCGTCGCGTGATTCCGGGCAATCGGGCGCGGGCGCTGGCAACCGCCATCAGCCGCCTCGAACAAGAACACGTAGCCTTGCTACTGGCGTTGTGTGACCTGGAAGAATCATCGGCCAACAGCCAGGACGCGGTGATGCGGGGAGCCTTGCGCCAGCTCCTTCGCGACGATCTGCGCCGCACCCAACACGCGCTCCGCCGCGCCGCGCAGGGGAGCTACGGCATCTGTGAAGTGTGCCAGCAGCCGCTCTCGCGCCGCCACCTCTCGCTGTTGCCAGCCATCACGCGCTGCTGGGCCTGCACAGGCCGCATGCCTCACGAGCATCAGGCGCACGTATGAACTGACTCCCCTTCGCCTGAACCCATACGCTCCCCTGCTGACGGTTCTGATCATTAGCAGCCAGATGGTATACTTGCACCAACTCGCCAGGGCACAGGCGAGCCAGGTCGCACGACCGTGTCGCGCCATCGTCTCGCCGCAGTCACGCCATCGTCATGACCCGTGAGGATCGATAGCTGGATCAGGAGCGAATCGTATGAGCAGCCAGCCGCCGTATGGCAGCTTTCCTGGGCAGAGTCAGCCGTGGCCAGAGCAGTCCCCGGACCCATCCTATCCGGGCTATCAATCGTCCAGCGCCTACCCGCCGCCTCCCCCATACGGCGCGACGCCCTATCAACCCACCCAGGGACAGCCCCCTGCCGCTCCGGTGCCTCCGGTGTATGGGGCGCCCAATATCTACGTGCAGCCCGCACCGTATCCCTATGTTGTAGCCGCGCCGCCAGATCCAGGCGCTGGCCAGGCGGTTGCCGCGCTCGTCCTGGGAATTGTCGCTATCGTCTGCGCAATCATCCCGTGTCTGCAACTCATTGGGTTGGTTACGGGCATCGTCGGCCTGGTCTTGGGCATCGTGAGCCGCAAATCCGTCACCCGGCATGGCATGGCAGTCACAGGCATTGTCCTGTCGTCGATTAGCATTGGCCTCACGGTGATCATTACCGCCCTGTGGATTCTGCTCAACGTCATCTCACTGGCAACGTACCCTTCCTGACGAGACGAGTAGAGAAGCGGCTGGAAACGAGGCGTCGCGGCGCTGTTGCGTCCCGTGCGCACCCCGCTACTTCATCATGACACCGCCGCCACATCCCGCCCTGGAATGTGGCGGCCTTGCATCGTTCCCTCCTCGCGGCATAGAATGCAGGGCACGGAGGCACCCATGCTCTGCCCCCAATGAAGAACGTCCGCTGCTGATTACTTCCAAACACAAAACACCAACACCGGGCCACTGACGTAACCCGCCACACACAATCCGTTGTTTCGTTTGTTTCGTTCGGTTTCCCCCGCCGGGTGAGTCCACCTGTGTGAGCGCAGCGTGAACCCAGGGATCACTGACGGGGCTAGCATCCCTGAGGAGCCACTCAACCGCATGGCAAATAGCAGCAAGCCCGCAACTATCGGGCAGCTTCGAGACAGTGGATACCGCATTCTCTCTATCAAGGATGAGATGCGCCAGAATCTGATGCAAAAGATGCGCGCCGGAGAAGAGCTTTTCCCCGGCATCGTTGGCTACGACGATACGGTCATCCCACAGATCGAAAACGCCATTCTCTCCGGGCAGGATATCGTCCTGCTGGGCGAGCGTGGCCAGGCCAAGACACGGATCGCGCGCAGCCTGGTGAACCTGCTTGACGCCGAGACACCCGTCATTGCTGGGTGCGAGATCAACGACAATCCATTCCACCCCATCTGTCGCGCCTGCCGCGACCGCGTGGCCGAGGAGGGCGACGAGACGCCTATTCACTGGATAGCGCGTGACGTCCGCTACGGTGAGAAGCTGGCGACGCCTGACATTACCATCGCGGATCTTGTAGGTGAGGTGGACCCGATCAAGGTGGCCGAGGGACGCTATCTCTCCGATGAGCTGACACTCCACTACGGCCTGATTCCGCGCACCAATCGCGGCATCTTCTGCATCAACGAGCTGCCAGACCTCGCCGAGCGCATTCAGGTTGGTCTGCTCAATATCATGGAAGAGCGCGATGTCCAGATTCGCGGCTATAAGATTCGCCTGCCGCTGGATGTCTTTGTGGTGGCGAGCGCCAATCCTGAGGACTACACCAATCGCGGGCGTATCATCACGCCGCTCAAAGACCGCCTTGGCTCTGAGATTCGCACACACTACCCACGCACCGTCGAGCACGAGATCGCCATTATGGAGTCGGAAAGTCGCCCCTTCGATCTCGAAGGCATCGAGACGGTTTATCCCGACTACATGCGCGAGATTCTGGCGCAAATGACGCATCTTGCGCGGCGCAGCCCGGATATCAGTCAGAAGTCTGGCGTGAGCGTGCGTGTCTCGATCACCAACTACGAGAACGTGATGAGCAATGCTGTGCGCCGGGCCATCCGGCTCAAAGAGCGCCAGGCAGTGCCCCGCATCAGCGACCTGAGCGCGGTCATCGCCTCGACAGCGGGCAAGATCGAGTTGGACACCATTGGAGAGGTTCGCGAAGATGCCGTCATCGAGAAGCTGGTACGGCAGGCTGTGAACACGGTCTTCCGCCAGTACTTCGAGGTGAGCGAGTTCGAGCAGCTGGTCGCGGGCTTCGAGAAAGGGTTGAATGTTCGCGCCTCAGATGCGCAACCGGCCATGGAATACGTGAATCAGATGGCGCGCGTGGGTGGCCTGAAGGCAGCCGTCGCCAAGCTGAACGGGCACGGTAGCCCCGCCACGGTCGCCGCGGCCGTCGAGTTCATCCTCGAAGGGCTGCACGTCAATAAGCGACTGAACAAAGACGAGGTTGCCGGGCAGACGCGCTATCGGCGCTAGGACGGAGTGCGCAATGTCCGCACTATTCGATAAATTCCGCTCGCACAAGCCATACCGCTACTCACGATGGGATGGCACGCAGCGGCTCGATGACCTGGACTCCGAGAGCGTCCTCGACGCGCTCTCGGACGATTACATGAAGTCCGGCGACTTGCGCCAGGCGCTCAACCGGCTGATGCAGCAGGGATTCACCGGGCGCAACGGCGATCATCGCATGGGCCTGAGGGATATGCTGGAACGCCTGAAGCAGATGCGCCAGGAGCGCATGCAGCGCTACAACATGAACGGCGTCATGGACGACATTCTGCAGAAGCTCGAGCATATCAAGCAACTGGAGCGCGAGAGCATCCAGCGGCGGCTGGACGAGGCCAGCGGCACGCAACGTGGTGCGCCAGAACAGCGTGAGCCGGGAGCACAGTCACCCGATGCCCAGGGCCAACAAGGGCAGCAAAGCCAACAAGGGCAGCAAAGCCAACAAGGGCAGCAAGGCCAGCAAGGCCAACAGGGGCGGCAGCCGTCGGCTCAGGGACAGCCACAGCAGGGCGGCGATGCTGGCGAGCAGGGGGCTGGCGGTGAGTCGGGCGGCGGGTCGGGCGATCTCGATCCCGAGACGCTTCGCCGCATGCTGGAAAACATCGCCAACCGCAAGCTGCAATTCTTGCAGGATCTCCCGAAAGATCCCGGCGGTCAGATCAAGTCGCTCTCCGACTATGACTTCATGGATGACCAGGCGCGTCAGGAGTTCCAGGAGTTGTTGCAGCAGCTGCAGCAGCAGATCATGCAGCAATACTTCCAGGGCATGCAACAGGCACTTTCCAGCATGACGCCAGAGGACCTGGCGCGCATGCGCGAGATGGTGCGCGACCTCAACCAGATGATGCGTGAGCGCGCCGAGGGCGGCGAGCCAGACTTCGACAGCTTCATGCAGAAGTATGGCGATTTCTTCCCAGGCGTCAACTCGCTGGATGACCTCATCGAGCAAATGGCCCAGCGGCAGGCGCAGATGCAGGCGCTGATGGACAGCATGTCGCCAGAGCAGCGCCAGCAGCTTCAGGATATGGTGGAGAGTCTGATCGGCGACGATCGGTTGCGGGTGGACCTCGCGGAACTGGCCATGAACCTGGAAGCACTCTCGCCTTCCAGCAGGCGCACCCGCTTCCCGCTCACGGGCGATGAGCCGGTCTCGCTGGCCGAGGCGATGCACCTGATGGGCGTCTTGCAGGAGATGGACGAGCTGGAGGACAACCTGCGCACCGCGCGCCGCTCGGGTGATTTCGAAGGGCTCGACCCTGAGCAGATGCGCAACCTGGTTGGCGAGGAGGAGGCCCAGGCGCTCGAACAGCTTCAGCAGTTGATGCGCCAGCTCGAAGAGGAAGGCTACATCCGCCGCAATGGTGATCGTCTCGAAATGACCGCGCGCGGCATCCGGCGCATTGGGCAGAAGGCACTCGAAGATATCTTCGCGCGCCTGAAGCGCGACGCCTTCGGGCATCATCGCCTGCCCGAACGTGGCTATGGCGGCGAGCGTGATGAAGACACCAAACCCTATGCGTTTGGTGACACCTTCCATCTCAACCTCGAAAAGACGCTGATGAACAGCCTCAACCGCAACGGTCCCGGCACGCCCGCCCGGCTGCATCACGATGACTTCGAGGTGTACCGCACCGAGCACATGACCCGGTCATCGACCGTTGTCATGCTCGATATGAGTTGGAGCATGCTGCTCAACGAGCTGTGGCATCCGGCCAAGAAGGTCGCCATTGCCCTGGAGAGCCTGATTCGCGGGCAATTCCCACGCGACGACCTGTATCTGGTGGGTTTCTCCAATATGGCGTACGAGCTCAAGGCGGAGGAACTGGTCGAGATGGGGGAATGGGGGCGCGTGCAGGGCACCAACATGGTCCATGGGCTGATGCTGGCCCGCCAGCTTCTTGGGCGATCACGCGGCGCCAATAAGCAAATCATTATGATTACGGACGGTGGCCCGTCGGTCTATCACATGGGCGGCCACTGGATATTCGACTGGCCGCCGCCACCCGAAGCGATGTTGCAGACGCTGCGCGAGGTGAAGCGCTGCACCCGCGAGAACATCACCATCAACGTCTTCATGCTCTGGGACGATCCCACGCTGAAGCACTTCGTCAACCAGATGGCGACTATCAACCGGGGGCGCGCGTTCTTCACCAGCCCGGACGATCTCGGCGAATACGTGCTCCTCGACTATTTGAACAATCGTCAGAAGCGCGTGAGCTGAGGAGAACCATACCCCTCGGCTCACGCCTGATAGCTGACCTCTCCCCTACCCCCTCCCCGAATCGGGGAGGGGGTGTTCGTCAGACCACATTCGGCTACAGGCGAGTTCGAGCGGGGTGTATCGCAGACGAACATGCGATCTGTGATTGGAGCACGTGTGAACGAAGGTGCCGACGATCTTCCGGTCTTGCGGGCAGGAGTCGCCACGCTGGGTATCCCGCTCGACGCGGGACAGATGGACCAGTTTCTGCGGCTGCGCTCGCTGCTGCTGGAATGGAACGCGCGTATCAACCTGACTGCTATCACCAATCCGGCAGAGGTGGAAACACGCCACTTTCTCGATTCGCTCACCTGTGTGCTGGCGATTCCTCCCCAGGAGCGCGGGCGGTCCCTGCGCCTGTTGGATATCGGCAGTGGGGCGGGCTTTCCCGCGCTGCCGCTCGCGATTGCGTTCCCGCGCTGGCATGTTACTTCGCTCGACGCGACGGGCAAGAAGATCCGTTTCCAACAGGAGGCCCTTGAGGCGCTCAGTCTGGAGAACGTGCGCCCGGTGCATGGGCGGGCGGAGGAGATGGCGCGGCAGCCAGGCGAGCGGAGCCGCTATCATGTCGTGACGGCGCGGGCGGTCGCGGCGCTGCCTACCCTGCTGGAATACTGTTGCCCCTTTGCGCGTCCGGGCGGACACATCGTGCTGCCGAAGAAAGGCGACCTGGCTGACGAGATCGCGGCTGGCCAGCGTGCAGCGGGGCAATTGGGCGCCCACTTGCTCGCCCCGATTCCCGTCACCGTTCCACCGCTGGACGATGGCCGCGTGCTGCTGGTTGCCGAACAGGGCCACCGCTGCCCACCACACTATCCCCGGCCAGCGGGAGCGCCAGCCAGACACCCACTCGGCACCATCTGAGCGCCCTGGCATGGGTTTACAGAAAAGAGGCTAGAAAGCCTCTGGCTTCAGCCGGGAGATGAATGGCCCGCGCGTCGTGTGACTTGCCGATTTCGTGCCTATCAGGCAGAATAGAGACATATGGACGAGCAGACGGAGCAGACGGTGCGGAAAGCCTACAAGTACAAGCTCAAGCCCACTCCACATCAGGAGTGGGCGATGGAGTCTGTCTTGTGGCGTTGCCGCGCACTCTACAACACCGCGCTCGAAGAGCGCATCACGGCGTATCGGCGGCGCGGCGTGACGCTCACCGCGACGCAGCAACAAGCTGAACTGCCAGAAATCAAGGAGACGTTTCCCGAATATGCTGCTATCCACAGCCAGGTCTTGCAAGACGTGCTGGCGCGGTTGGACAAGACCTATCAAGCGTTCTTCCGCCGTGTGAGGGCGGGTCAGACGCCCGGATTCCCGCGCTTTCAGGGGCGTGAGCGCTACCACAGCTTCACCTACAAGCAATTCGGTAATGGCGCTTCCCTGGATAACGGCTTCCTGGTCTTGTCGAAGATTGGACGGCTAGCCGTTCGTTGGAGTCGCCCTCTAGAGGGGACGCCCAAGACGGTCACGATCAGCCGGGAAGCGGACGGCTGGTACGTCTGCTTCTCGTGCGCGGACGTGCCCACGCAGGCACTTCCCACGACAGAGCAAGAAACCGGCATTGATCTGGGCATCGAATCGTTTGCCACACTCTCCGATGGCACAATGATCCATAACCCACGCTGTTATCGCCGTGCCGAGCGCCGCTTGAAGACTGCACAGCGCCGGGTGTCGCGCCGCAAGCACGGCAGCAATCGCCGACGTAAAGCGGTGCAGTTGCTCGCCAAAACGCACCTTACGGTGAAACGGCAACGGCTAGACTTCCAGCACAAGACGGCGCTTGCTCTGGTACGCGACTACGACACGATCTATCACGAAGGTTTGCAGACGGCCAACATGCTCAAGAATCACCACCTCGCCAAGAGCATCAGCGATGCGGGCTGGTCTCAATTCTTGAGCATTCTCAGCGCCAAGGCAGCATGGGCCGGGCGCGGAGTCGTCGCCGTGCCGCCTGCCTATACCAGCCAGACGTGCTCTGGCTGTGGTGCGGTGGTGCGGAAAGGGCTGTCTGTGCGGTGGCATAGCTGTCCAGACTGCGGCACGAGCTTGCACCGGGACCATAACGCCGCGAAGAATATAGAACGGGCCGGGCAGGCCCGTCGGGGAGAGGTGGCGTAGGCCGCCCCGGAGAACCGAGAATCTCCCACATGTGTGCGGGAGAGTGTCAACAGAGAGGCGAAACGCGCTACACTGAGCTACACTGAGGGCCAGAGTTTTTGGCTCTGATCGCTGCGGCCCGCTCCGCACAGACGGGAGAGACGCTCATGGGCGCGCTTGATGCTTCCTCGCTACCTCAGCCACCTGATCTTTCCGCCGAGCCGCCACTGGTGATCCTCAATCCCGCGGGGAATCGCGGGCGCTGCGCCAGACTCTGCGCGCCACTCGAAAAGGCGCTGGCTGGCGGGCGTGGAGAGCTGGCGCTGACGAACGCACCCGGCGCGGCGCAACAGATGGCCAACGACGCCGCGCGGAGTGGCCGCGCCATCATCGCGGTAGGCGGCGACGGAACGCTCTCCGAGGTCGCGAGCGGCATCCTCGCGTCGGGCCAGCGCGTTCCGCTGGGCGTCGTTCCGGCTGGCAGCGGCAACGATTATGCCTGCGAGACGCTGAAGCTCCCGCGAGACCCGATCAAAGCGCTCGACATCGCCCTGCATGGCACGCCAAAGCCGATGGATGCGGGCGCTGTCAATGGGCGGTACTTCATCAATTCGCTCGGAGTTGGGCTGGACGCGAATATCGCCGCGCGCGCCGAGCGTCTCAAGCGGGTGCCGGCGCTGCGTGGCAAGGCCCTCTATCAGGTCGCCAGCGTCTACGAGCTGCTGTTTCGGTACAACCACTGCCCGCAGTTGCGCGTCTCGCTCGATGGGGCGGCGCAGGATGAAAGCCCATACGCGGTTGCCGCCGTAACGGTCGGGCCAACCTATGGCGGCGGTTTCCGCATCAATCCCACTGCCGATCCGAACGATGGCTTGTTCGATGTCTGCCTGATTACAAAGCCCGCACAATCACGGGCGCTGCGCCTCCTGCCGATGGTCAAGAAGGGACGGCACAGTGGACAGCGGGAGGTGCGCCAGGTGCGCGTGCGCTCGCTGGTTCTGGAGGCCTTCGAGCCAATCTATGCTCACTGCGATGGCGAGGTCTTTACTGCCCAGCGCTTCGATGCCCACATCCTGCCGGGAGCGCTCCTGATTCGCCGCGAATAGCGGCAGCGCATGCTCGTCGTGGCGCTGTTCTCGTCGGTATAATAAGGTGAGAACGGCAGAAAGGACAGAATGCGCATGCCCGACAATACACCCGAACCGCTCTCGGCATTCGATACGCTCTATCGCTCGGAGGCGCGCCAGGCGATTCTCGATATTGTCGCCAGGGAGCTTGCCACGGGTGCCTCCGTTGAGGACAGAGCAGAGCACTATACCGAGAAGGGCAAACCCGATTTTGTGCTCGCCTACCTGCTGGACAGCCCGCTTCCGGATGAACGCAAACGCGAGCTCTACGCCACTGCCCATGAGCGCCGCGCGGTCTACATCGAGCAGCGTGCCCGCGAATTCGACCGGCGATTCCACCGCGCATTTCCGCTGCTAGACACCGAGGCGGCGAATGACCGCGCGACAGCCAGACGCATTCGCGCCGGAATGCCGCCAAGCAAGGGACGCGGGCGCCAGATTCCGCTGATCTAAGTGCTGTGGGCATGGTATGAGCAATGCACGCAGTGTGAGCAGGCACGACGAGAGCTGGCAGACGAGTGGACTCGTAGACCTATGAGCATGTGAGCAACCGATAAGGAGGACGTGTGGCGGATCAACAGCCCCAGGGCGATATGCTGCGGCAGGCATGGAAGCGCGCGGCGGCACAGGCTGCCGTTGAGCATGAGATTACCGATGGCATGGTCGTTGGCCTGGGCACCGGCACCACCGCCGACCTGATGCTCGAAGCCCTGGCGGAACGCATCCATCAGGGACTGCGCGTGACCGGAGTCGCCACCTCAGAGCGAACAGGCACGATAGCACAGCGCCTCGGCATTCCACTGACCGAGCTGGACGACGTGCCAACGCTGCACCTGAGCATAGACGGTGCCGACGAAGTAACCCTGCCCGCGCTCAATCTCGTCAAGGGGCGAGGCGGGGCGCTCCTGCGCGAGAAGCTGGTGGCCGTCACGAGCCAGCGGCGCATCATCATCGTAGACGAGTCGAAGATCGTTGCCGCGCTCGCCTCACAGCATCCCGTTCCCGTCGAGGTGGACTGCTTCGGCTGGCGCCATACATCGGGGCGGCTCGCCGCGCTCGGCGCGACGGTCCAGCGCCGGATGAGGCCGGGTGGCGCTCTCCCAGCCGCGCCGTTTCTCAGCGATGGCGGACACTACGTGCTCGACTGCTCGTTTGGCCCCATCGTGGAGCCGCACGCGCTGGCGGCGGAGATCAAGGCCATCACGGGGGTTATCGACCACGGGCTGTTTGTCGGTATGACCGAGCGTGTCTACATCGCTGGAGCCAGTGGCGTCCAGGTGTACGACCGGTGATTGTAACGAGGTGGGATGGCGCAAGGAAGCTCCGACGCTCGTTTCGT
Source organism: Ktedonobacterales bacterium (assembly GCA_036378295.1). GTDB lineage: Bacteria > Chloroflexota > Ktedonobacteria > Ktedonobacterales > JADMIN01 > DAHUXT01. Next base: position 6,005 of record DASUWS010000107.1, on the reverse strand, counting down.
CCTGGCTGTTGGCATAGAGGCGTGCCAGGCGAGCTCGGAGCCGCCAAGGGCAGCAACAGCAGCCACAGGGCGCATCCGAGCAGCGCGGCGAGTTGATACACGCGCGCCTGCACCGCAGTGGAGCATGACACGGCGCGCGCCAGCCCCTTGAGAGATGGCTGGCATAGAAGAAACGAGTCGGAGAGGGATGACCCTCTCCGACCTGGTATGTGGATGATGACGCTCGCTTGTGCGTTATTTGCGCGCGAATGAGGCACGCGGCAGACGCGAGACGCGGGCGTAGAGCCAGGCCACGCCGATGCCGCCAAGAATCGGGCCGATCAGATAGCAGACGATAAAGGCGACCCAATTCACCGGAGGCGCGCCAAAGAAAATGCTGACGATATCCGGCCCGAACGCACGCGCGGGATTCACCGCCGCGCCAGTGGCTGGCCCAATCAACATGATAGCTGACCCGAGAGCCAGGCCGATGGTCATTCCGGCCCATCCTTCCGGCGCGCGTCGGTCGGCCGCGGTGGCGATAACCGCCAGAACGAGAATCGCGGCCCCCAGAGCCTCGGCAAGCAGTCCAGCGATCAGGCTGGTATTGGGTGCAAGCTCAGGTCGTCCGAGGTGGCCAATCGTTGCGATGTCGCGGCCGAACGGGATCATGATCGCCAGCGCACCGAGGATGCCGCCGACGAACTGCGCGATCAGATAGCCAGGAACATCCGACCACCTGAACTGGCTCGTCGAAGCCAGACCAAGCGTCACCGCGGGATTCGCATGGGCGCCAGAAATCTTGCCGAAGATCAGCACGATGACGAAGAGAATCAGACCATGCGCCAATGCCACCAGCAGTAGGTCGGACGTTGGCATTGGGCCAGCACCTGAATTTCGGTGCAACAGGGCAATATCTCCCGCAACGCCGCCGCCTACGAACGTCAGCAGGAACGCTCCCATCAGTTCGGCCATGCAGCGTTCGCCAAGCGTAGGTTGATAGCTCTGGATTCCCACAAACTCCTCCTGAACGACAGAATTGTTCGGTGCGGACTGACTGCCGCCGAAAAAGCGTTGTCGCGCGACAGTGCAAGCTCAACAGTGCCTAAGCTCCATTGTACCAGACGGTTCTAGCAGGCTCATGGCTACAGTAAGGCAGGACGCCAGTACCAGACAGAGAGACGGCCCAGCCGCTTAGTGCGGCGTTCCTCCCGAAGCGCTGGCTGGGGCGGACCCCGAAACGTCCAGGCGCGGGACGCGGATGGTGACTGTTGTGCCCTTGGAAGGGACGCTGTGCACAGTTAGCGTGCCGCCGACCAGCGCGATCAGCGCTCCATGCGTGAGCAGCCCACTATGCGTCCCCGCCGTTTCGGCTGGCTGGACGACAACTGATGTCACATCAGCACCATCCTGGCCATCTGGCTGGCCATCGCCAGTATGCTCCGATTGCAGACCAACGCCATCATCCGCTACTGTAATCGTGACGGTATGGTCATCGGCTTCGAGCGATACGCGAACGGCCAGACGCCGGTGCAGGTCGCCGCCGCGCGCGTGACGTCCCGCGTTGCGCAGCGCTTCTTGCGCGGCACCAAGCAGCAAATCAGCGACAATGGGCGTGAGCGTATCGGCGGCGGTTCGGGCGTCGTCTGGCACAGAGAAGGTCAGCGCATCGAACGTGCCACGGAACTCGCCATCGAGCGCGGCACGCAGGGCGCTCACCAGCCCGTGTTCGAGGTGGCGTTTGTTCGCGATAGGGGAGGCTCGCATCAACGCGGCCAGATCATGATGTGCCTGCCCCAACTCGTGCACGACGGCTTCCAGCTCCTCGGAGGCGGAGGCAGCGGACGGGTCGGACGCGCCAGCGGACTCGGCAAGTGGCAGTGATGCTGATGATGCCGATGGAGCGTTAGGTGCCCCCGCTGGCTCGGCGATACGGGCAGCGGGCAGGCGCGCGCGCAGGGTTTCCAGCCGCAGCATCGCCAGATGCAGCCGTGGCAACACCTCATCATGCAGCACGCGACGCGGCAGGGCGGCGCTCAACTCGGCCTCCAGGCCACGCCTCCGCGCCAGTGACGCAATCGCCTGGGCCGCCGCGAATTCGCCGACCGCATCGAGAATACGCTGGCCGCACGCACGCGCGACCTCCAGATCAGCCGACGTGTACCCAGCCCCATCCACCCGCGGACCAAGCACCAGCCGCGCCACCACGCCACGCTCGTCGCTGACCGGCAGCGCCCACTCCTGACGGTCGCGGAGATCGTTCACGCTGGAATCAGGCGCCGCATAGACGAAGGTGCGATGGAGCCGCCCCGCCGTGAGCGAGAGCCGCCCACGCGCCGCCCCTAGAACATCGCGGCAGAGACTGGTGAAGAGCGCCTCGACGTTGCGCTCGATCTCACGCGGGTCCGTGGCGAGCCAGCGAGCCTGGCCAGTGGTCAGACTGGCGATGAAGGGACGCATCTGCGCGAGCAGGCGATCATGCGCCGCGAACGATTGCCAGGTGACGACGGCGTACGCTCCCGTAATGAGAGCCACGAGCAGCAGCAGATCAGGCAGCGCCTCGGGTTCGAGATTCGCCATCCAGGCGACGGTGGCTGCCAGCACCCCGGCGACCAGCGCCATGCCACGCCAATGGCTGAGATAGCCGCGCTGTGGTAAGCGCCGCTCCACGAGGATGCCCTGGCGAAGGACCGCCTGGCCAAGCATCAATCCCAGCCCCGCGAGCGCCACCTGTACCACCAGATCAGCGCTCACCAGAACAATTGGGACGTGTCCCGGGCGCGTCACCGGCACCTGAATCGGGAGTGGTCCCGTCACTACCGTCGAGAGCGATGCCCGGTGCTCTGCCAGCAGCACCAACGCACCGATTCCCGCGACCACCGCGCCAGCCGCCATCATGAAGAGCGATGCTCCAATGAGACCGCGACGGGCGCGGCTCCACGCGTCGCCCGGGTCCCAGAGCAGCGTCGCATCGGATTCCATGCGCGTACGCTGCTGCCTCATATCGGGCAGGAGCCGCCGCGCCACCAGCAGAATCCATGGCAGGCAGGCGCAGACGCCAATATAGAAGACGAACGCCAGGGCCAGCGCGGGCAAGACAGGCGAAACGTTGGGCGAAGGATGCGTGGGCTGGCGCAGGCGCAGAGACGCATCCAGCAGCCGGATGAAGTCGCCGTAGTGGGCGAGCGCGGGCCAGTACAAGAACGCCAGCAAGAGCGCCAGCAGCCCCAGTCCGGCTACCGACGCCAGCATCGGCGTCCGCAACCGCTTCCAGACGCCCGCCAGCCCAGCATAGTGCAGCCCAGTTGCCGCCCAGAAGAGCGGCGCGGCGAACGCGGGCAGCCAGGACATGCGCCACCAGACATCCGAAGCAGATGCGCCCTCTGGCACGCCAGCGCCTGCCAGTGCCCCGTGACAGAGAAAGAACAGCGCGGCAAGCAGCAGCCCCAGGCCGCCGACCCAGGTAATCAGATTGCGCCGGTCGCCAAGCAGCAGCACCATCAGGCCGAGCCAGAGGAATGTGATGAGGTTGAAGGCGGAGAGCGCGATGGTTACTTGCGCCAGTCCAGCCTGAAGGAACGTGTCCATCGGCTACACCTCCCCGGATGAAGGCGGCTCGCCAAAGAGCGGCATCCAGCCGCCTTTGCGGTCAGGCACGAGCGCGCGCCCATCCTCGCCCCAGACGATAGGCCGATCGTAGACATAGATCAGCGCGGCACGGGCACGGGCGACCTTCTCATCGGTGGTGCTCTCGCTCAGCCGCCAGGCATCATAGATGCGCCCGTTGGTCCGGCTGACGGCGCGCGCGTCACGCAGGCCCAGCCGGGCGGCGATCTGTTCATTGGTCAGCCCTTGCGCCAGCAATTCGGCGACGCGCAGCTCATTTGGCTCCAGCAGCGCGCGAGGCGAGGTGGCATCGCGCTCGCGGACCTCATCCACCCGGTCTTCGATCTCTGGATCGATGAAGCTACGGCCCGCGATGGCGTCTTTCAGCAGTGGCACCAGCATGGAAGGGAGCAGATAGTTGCTCTTGCGCACGTAGGCATAGTGGCTGAGGATGCCCGCGGCGCGGAACTCGCGGAAATACGAGTCGTCATCCTGAATCGAGTAGAAGACGACCGGAAAGCGTGGCCGCTCGCGCCGGATGTCTATCGCCGCGCCCACACCGCTGGTTGCCGCCGGGCCCAGCTCAGGATCGCGCAGCTCCACATCCATCAACGCGACCTCTGCTTCTGGGGTAGCCTCGGCGGCGGCGATGGCCCCGCGAGCGGTGGCCGCCTCCGCCACCACCCGCACTTCGCCCGTCGCCTCCAGCCCAGCCTTCAGTGCCTGTCGCACCGTCTTGTGATCTTCCACCAGCAGCAGCCGTATCATGTTCTCGCCCGCCTTGCGTCTGTCTTGCGTCTGTCGTGATTGCGTCTGTCGTTGCCCTGCGCATTGCGCTGCGTGTGCCGTGTATCTCGCGTGTTATGTGCCGTGTGGTGCGCACGCACCTTCACGGCCAGTATACCCACGTTTGTGCGCTCACAGGTAGTACGTATGTGCGCTGAAGATGACACATTCTTGCTTGGCGCGCACTCTGCCCGGTCATCTGACCTCTCACATTTTTTCTCGCTGGCGATATCCATAGAGTGATCGTGTGTATATGGTACCTAGTGATTGCATGCGAGCGCTGTACCTGATATGCTGGCGAAGCGCTTTTCGAAGCGGCGACCTATGTGGTGTGATTGGTAGGTAAGCTAGGAGAGGAAGATGCGCGGTATGTTCGTCAGGGGCAAGCGACGTTGGTGGGCACTCGCAGGGCTTGGTCTGACCGTGGTTGTGTGCACTGTGGCGGTCGTTGGATTCAATTTGGTTGGTGGACGACCAGCACACGCGGCAGGAAGCGGTGATGGCGAAAGCTATTGTTCGCAGCAGTGGGATGGAACACCAGCCTGTCATTTCAAAGGATTCATTGGCAATGCCGCGTACAGTGGAACCGATACCACTACATGTGCTGCTGGTATCTACTCCCGGATCTCGATCTATGCCGCTGAGACGCTTTCGCATTCCCTCCCAGGTGCTGCGACAGATACTCCATACGCCAGCATCGGCATCATGCAATACAATTCATGTACTTCCCAGTTCATGCAGTATTACGGCTACACCACAACTGCCGATCTCCAGGTGACGGGGCGGATTGACGGAGCGGTCTTGCATGCGGTCATTCCCACCATGGACTACTGGTCTGGCCAGGAGGGTCCAACCATTACGGTAGATGCAACCTGGAAGGGCATCGGGGATGTCGCCAAACTGACCACAACCCGCGACTATCGCAATGGCGACATCATGACGAAGATGCGGATGACCGGAGATGACCGCATGGCGTTGACGAACGGAACTGTCTCAGACGGCACCACAACCTACACGATTTCTGGCATGTCTGAGATCAGCTACGCCCAGGTCGGTGAGCTCGTTATCTCCCATACATAACATAGCAGTGATAGCGGCGGGCAGGTATTCGTTTGGTAGCGCTTGGGCAGTGATGCAAACGCGGCCCAAGCATCTGCCCCGGTTGAATGACCTTCGGTGATGGACGCAGGGCGGAAACAGCGGATGGAGAGGGCGGCCCGATCGCGCAGGCCCTCAACCTCCACGCCAGATTGCGCGGGCCTGTCGCGTGGCTGCATGGAGCCCCTCATCTCCATCCCGCTGAACGCGTCTCATGCTGTGCCGTGACGGCGCACGATCATCGGCAGGCCGCCGCGTGGGCGCAACGTCACCAGTGGCTCAGGGATGACTTGCGTGCCGGGTGCCAGGTGGAGATCATAGCGCGACAGGACCGCCGAGAGGATGAGCTGCGCTTCCATCAGGGCAAACTGGTTGCCGATGCAGAGGCGCGGGCCGCCGCCAAAGGGGAAGTAGGCAAAGCGGTGGCGTCCGACAGCTCGCTCAGCGGAAAACCGCTCGGGGTCGAACACGTCGGGCTGCTCCCAGAAGGCTGGATGCCGGTGTGTCTCATACTGGAAGACCAGGACATAAGCGCC
>DASUWS010000106.1:0-10369 GCA_036378295.1 Ktedonobacterales bacterium | reverse complement strand
GGCGCAAGCTGCGGCGCGAATTTCGTGAACGGTGGCAGTCAAGGTCTGACCGATGGCATCACCATCGTCGGCGGCCATGAGTTTGCCGAGACCGAAACCGATATCTTCCCCAATGGTGGCTGGCTGGATGCCAATGGCTCCGAGAACGGCGACAAGTGCGCCTGGATCAGCTCCGGCCAGGGCGCTGCCGCGAATGTCAGCATGAGTGGCGCGAGCTTCCCGGTGCAGTCGCTCTGGAGCAACGCCTTCAATAGCAACAGCGGCGGCTGCGTACTCTCCTACTAACCTACTACATCTTTGCCAGCTTCGCCGTCGCCAGTGATTGGCTCGTGATTCGGCTGTTGTCCATAGTATTGCCTCACCCCTGGCCAAGACATCCATGGGTGAGGCTCTTTTGTGGTGTGTTCTGTAATCCGTCCTGTGCCCACTTCAGAATCGGGTCTGTCTGACGAATCAGTCGAGATGTGTTATTCTCGTTCTGAACCAAGCCGCTGGGCCCTGGAACTCCAGAGAGGAGAGCACGATGAGCAACGAACAGGTGTCGCCTGAGACAAAAGGCGTTACGGTGAAGCTCCTTGCAACGGTTGACCTTGGCCCTGAGATCGAGGGCATGGCAGGGCGCCAACTTCGCATGCGTCTGGTGACCTTCGAGCCTGGAGGCGTCTTCGGCCCGATTCACGACCATAAAGACAGGCCAGGTACCGTCTACATACTGCAAGGAACGATCACTGACCATCGCAATGGAGTCGCTACGGAGTATGGGCCGGGAGTGGGCTGGCCCGAGGATAAGAACACCACACACTGGCTTGAGAACAGAGGAACGATTCCGGCGCTGGAGATCTCGGTCGATATCGTCAGGCACGAGTAAGCTCGGCCCCGGCATTTGAAACGGTCGGGCCTAAGCGGACTAGCGGAACTTTCGGGCGGTTGGTGAACAGGTATTGATGCCGGACTGTTCTTGTTCATGAATCGGTTGCCTGCTATGATGCAACAGCGATGCAACAGCATAGTTCGGACCTCGCGCCGGGCACATTCGACAAGCGGCAGGTGTTGTTCGCGGGCCGTAGAAGGATTTATCGCGCATGCCAACACGCGGTTTATCATTCACCAGTCGCCTGACTGACCATCAACGGCGCGTTGCGCTTGGAATCAGTTTGGGCCTCACGATCGTCGTGCTGATCCTGGCATGTGCGCTGCAGCCGACTTCCTTCGCATGGCTCTCCCGTCTCGGCCTCGGGCAGCCCTACCCCTGGGCCAATACGATGAGCTTGCAGAGTATCTCGATGGTGTCGGCGCGCGATGGCTGGGCGGTTGGGCACATCAGCGGCAAACCCTCGACGCTGCTCATGCACTATTCCCATGGCACGTGGACGATACTGCCCAAGCCTGCGGGCCTCGACGATACGTCCGAATTCACTGCCGTCTCGATGGTGTCGGCGCACGATGGTTGGGCCTGGGCCTCCATGCCCATTCCCATTGGCGACCGCTATCATAGCTACCGACCCGGCGGCGTCCTGCTGCAGTATGACGGCACCACGTGGAAGCTCGCGACACCCGTCTTCCCCCTGAGCATCGGGTTGGACCCTTCCGCGCTGCTCATGCTCTCGCCCACGGACGGGTGGGCGACTGGTGAGGGGACCACGCTGCACTACGACGGGACCGCCTGGCGTGAAGTGACCGCCCTTTCCGATCAGCAGTGGGGCGGTGGGTCAGCAATCGCGGCGACTGGTCGACACGATGTCTGGATCGCCCGCTTTGGCGGAGACATTATTCACTACGACGGCACATCATGGACCGAGCAGAGCATCACACTTCCGTTCGCCTTCGCCCAACAATTGCCAGGCACGATCCTCCTCACTGGCATCGCCATGAGCTCGCCCGAGGCAGGCTACGCTGTCGGCGGTATTGGTAACTCCTCGACCGGCGTGATCCTGCGGTACGTGAGTGGCCGCTGGTTCCTGGAGCGCACCGTGGATGAGAACCTCTCCAGCGTCTCGCTGCGCCCCGCCACACCCTCCGCCCCAGAAGAGGGCTGGGCCGTCGGCGGCTCCAGGAGCCTCTACCATGACGTAGCAGGGATATGGTCGAAGGTCGTCAGCCCTGTGTCGTATCCGCTCTACGCTGTTACCACGCTTCCTGCGAGCGGTGACCCTTGGGCGGTAGGGCTCTGTGGCGCACTCCTGCGCTACCACGACAGCCTGTGGCAGCAGGAGACCAATGTCGTCTGGTCGCAAGAGGCCAAGGCGGAGTGGTCTTGACACATCTCGGCTGATTCGTCAGGCAGACCGTGGGAGCACATGTGTTTGCCGGAAGTAACGTGCGCCGCCAGCTCGCGCTATTCTATGCGGGGGATGCGATCTGCTCGACCAGCCACGGCAGCATCTCTCCCGCTGGTCCACGCAGCGAAAGCGCCGCCACACGAGTAAGATCAGTCGGCTCCGGGTTCACCTCGATAAGCAGAGCACCTGATCGCCGCGCCATCGTTGGCAAGGCTGCCGCGGGATAGACCACGGCGGAAGTGCCAACCACCAGGCAAAGATCGCAGCCCAGCGCACTCTCTTCCGCCTGGTTCCACTGAGCATCCGGCAGCGATTCGCCAAACCAGACGACATCGGGCCGCAGCAGGCCACCGCAGCGCGGACAGCGCGGCACCTCTGGCCAGGTGTCTGGGGCGTCGTCGAGGATTGGGCCAGCTTCCGCTGGTTCGGTATATTCCACGGGGATATCTTCGTCGAAGCAGCGAAAATGTGAGAGGTTGCCATGCAGCTCGATCACGTGCCGGCTGCCCGCCCGCACATGCAGCCCGTCAATGTTCTGGGTGACGATGGCCACCTCGGGATAGATCTCCTGAAGCCGCGCAAGCGCATAGTGACCCGCATTCGGCTGCACCTCGCGCATCTTCTGCCTGCGCTGCGCATACCATGCCCATACACGCCGGGGATTCGCCGCGAACCCCTCGCGTGACGCCAACTCATCCGGGTTGAAGCGGCTCCAGTAGCCGGTCAGCGGATCTCGGAAGGTGGCAAGGCCACTCTCCGCAGAGATGCCTGCCCCCGTGAGCACCATGACCCGGCGCGCGCCACGCATCTGGCGCAGGAGTACATCTGACAGGGATGGACGATGCACGGCCAGTACCCTCTTCGCAGGTGTCGCTCAATCGTCAGCGAGCCAACGTGTGACGCGACGCGACCTATGCTGTGACGCGCCGCAGAACGACCACAGCATTGTGACCGCCGAAGCCCATCGATTCCGACAAAGCAATATCAATTGCCTTGTGACGCGCTTCATTGGGCACGTAATCGAGGTCGCACTCTGGATCGGGCGTCGTGTAGTTGATCGTCGGCGGAAGGATGCCATGTTCCAGCGCCAGCGCTGTAAACGCCAGCTCGACACCGCCCGCGGCACCCATCAGATGGCCGGTCATAGACTTCGTGGAGCTGATCGGCACCTGGGACGCGTACTCGCCAAAGACGGTGTGCACCGCGGCGGTTTCGTTGCGGTCATTTGGTGGGGTGGAAGTGCCATGCGCGTTGATGTAACCCACTTCGCTGGGTTCTACGCCCGCTTTGGTCAGCGCGCGGCGGATAGCTCGCGCCAGCCCCGCGCCCTGAGGCGCTGGATCGGTGATATGGTGCGCGTCGGCGGTGGCCGCGTAGCCAATGACTTCAGCGTACATGTGTGCGCCACGCGCCCGGGCAGCTTCCATCTCTTCGAGCACGAGGACACCCGCGCCCTCACCAAGGACGAAGCCATCGCGGGTGGCGTCGAAGGGGCGGCTGGCGCGCGCAGGGTCGTCGTTGCGTGTCGAGAGGGCGTGCATGCTGGCGAAGGCCGCAGACGTCATTGGCGTGATCCCCGCCTCGGTGCCGCCCGCGATCATCACCTCCGCATCGCCGCGCTTGATAACCTCCGCCGCCTCGCCAATGGCATGGGCTCCGGTGGCGCACGCTGAGACCGTGGCATAATTGTGGCCGCGCGCGCCCAGCAGCATCGAGATATTCGCTCCTGCCATGTCCGCAGGCTGCATGGTGATGAAGAATGGACTGAAGCGGTCGGGCGGGCGCTCGAAGATCTGGTGAAAGCCTTGCTCCAGCGTCCACAATCCGCCACTGCCAGAGCCTATCAGCACGCCAACATCATCGGCAATCGGCGCAATCTCCAGTTTGGCGTCGGCCAGGGCTTCTAGCGCCGCCGCAATCGCATAATGACTGAACTGGTCCGTTCGCCGCGCCAGTTTCCGGTCTATCACGGTCAGGGGATCGAAATTCTTGACTTCAGCGGCGATGCGCACATCATGGCGGCTCGCATCGAACCTGGTGATCGGTCCCACCCCGGATTTTCCCGCGCAGAGCGCCTCCCATGTGCTTGGCGTATCATTGCCCAGCGGCGTCACCAGCCCGATACCCGTTATCACGACCCGTCTTGTCATTTGCTACAATCCCCTCTGCGTCGGTCCGAATCATCCACGGCGCATGCCCCCTCATTCCGCGTATATGTTACCCCAAGACGAGAGTATCAGCCAGTTCTCCAGGGTACCCAGATGCTCTCACAGGCGCTGCTCGAATTAACCTGCCTGAAGCGCGTGAAGCCGTGCGTGAGGCTCGCGCCTGACACGATAGGCTACGAGAGAGCTTTTCTCCGTCCCCTTCACCCCCTTGATGCGCACGATATCTTCGGCGCTCAATGCGGTAAGCCCACCCCAGAGCCGGCGTTTCTTGCCACCCTCCTGCTCTTTGAGCGTCGTATCGGGTGTGACGATTACCTTGACGACCTTGCCATCTTTCTCGCGCGCCACAGTGAAAGTATCACCGCCGACGGTGATGATCCGATAACGCTGGCCAAGCCACTTTGCCTGTTTGCGCAGCCGCTCGCCCGCCTGTCTGCCAGCGCTCTTCTCGATGATTGGCTGGGATGTCACGGGCTTGAGTGGCGCCGGGGGAGTGCGTGTCCAGAGTGTCGCGGGTTCGAATAGGTCCCCAGGATAGGTGCGGGGAACCAGCACGCTGATGCCCTGGGCCACCGGGCGGAAGGTATAGACGACGCCATCGGGTGTCAGGTCATCTTTATCGAGGTCGATGACACCGCCATCCGTCTCCAGCGGGAAGACGACCGGCGAGCGCACCACAATGGTGGCGGCGCGATATACCTCGGCGGTCGCGGTGTTAGCGCGCCCGCGCAGCGCGAGCGAGGCAAGCTGGCGTATTCCGGCGAGCGGAGTTGTCGCGCTGATCAGGCAGGCGTCGAGCTGGCCATCGTTGGCATAGGCATCGGGAGTCATGCTGGTGATCCCGGCGTAGCGGCGGGTATTGCCAACGACGATCTGCGCGACTTTCCCCTGCCAGTGGGCGCCGTCCAGGTCTACCCGCACTGGCGCGGTCATGACCTCAGGCAGCGCCTCCATCGCCGCCAGACCAATCGCCAGCTTGCCGATGCGATTCTTCAGCTTCTTGTTGACGTGATCCATCACAGCGGCGTCGATGCCTATGCCTGCCATCATGAGAAAGTAGGTGCCATGTTTGCCATTGACATCCACATGCCCGACATCCACACGACGTCGTGTCGCCGTGACAAGCTGCATTGCCGCCCGGCGCAATTGACGCGAAATACCCATCTCATGCGCCCAGACGTTCGCGGTGCCGCCGGGAAGCGTCCCCACCGCGACATCGGTTCCGATGACGCCGTTCACGATCTCGCTGAGGGTGCCATCTCCGCCGCAGTCCACCACGACGTTGTAGCCCTGTTTGGCCGCATCGCGCGCCAGCTTCTCGGCCATCCCACCCTTCAGCTTCTGGCGTACCGTTACGTCCCAGCCGTTCGCCTGTAAGACGGTCAGCGCCTCCGAGAGGTCCACACCACCGCGCCCCGACTTCGGATTCATAATCAGACAGGCGCGTATGAACTGATAAGACATCGCCCCTCCGCCTCTCTCTTTCGCTCTCAATCTTTCGCTCTCGATCCCGCTGCAATTCTCTATCAGTAGCGATCCTGACCGGCCAGGCTTTTTCGAGCTTACTCGTTGTCTGGGGCTACCGGCTGAATCTGTGGCGGTATCCGGTGAATCCACAGTGGCGATGTGGTTATGACGATGTGGTCCTTCGCCCAGAGGTAGCCAGCGATCAGGGGCACCAGACACAGCCCGCCGATGAGATAGCCGCCAAGAACATCTGTTGGCCAGTGCTCTCCCAGATAGACCCGGGACGGGCCTACCAGCAGAATCAGCAGCGCAAGGATGATTGCAATCGTGTTGCGCGGCCAGGAGGATTTGAAATTGGTCAGGACGACAAATAGCAGGAAGCCGTAGAACACGGTATAGTGCAGCGTGTGTCCGCTGGGGAAGCTTGGCTGCTGAATCTGCTGAAAGACATTCACCAGGTTTGGTGTGGGCCGGTGTCGCCCGACGACCATCTTCAAGATGCCCCCCAGCACATCGGCCAACAGCGAGAGTGCGAGGAAGAGCGCCTCCAGGCGCAGGTGCAGCAGCCAGAGTATGAGCAACGCAAAGACCACGAGCACGGTGGATTGCACCGGGAATCCCACCAGCGAGACAAAATACATCAGCCCAAAGAGGATGGGCGACCGATTCTCCTGAAGCTCGCGTGCGCCTGGCAGGTCACCTGGCAGCAGTGTGTTGCTGTGCGCCGCGACGGCGAGGACTATCACAGCGGCCAGCACGATCGCATAAGCCAGCAGCAGCCATCGCCCTCGCACACGGATACGCCAGCGTGGCTCGCGCTCCTGGGTCACCCGTGCTAGCGCCTGCTCCGACTTCTCTTCGGCGGTGGTGATGGCGTGTGCTACTGGCTCCCTCGCGCCCGGATTGCCTGGCCCATTCGGCTCATCCGACTCGCGTGGTTCGCTGGCATCCGCACCTTGTTCATCTCGTGTCATGCGCGCCACGTTTCATGAGGTCGTACACGGTGGCATAAGCCACCGATATCCTATCCGCTGCCACCTTCTGGCAGTCTGGCTGGCGCATCACACGCCGTTCCTCATGCAACGCAATCCCTGTGCCAGAGTTGGGGGTATGACCTCATGTGGTTATCGCGCGTTGAGGAGCAATGTGGCGGCGAATTCCAGATGCCATAGGATCAAGCCAAGCGTCACGATACTTAGCATGGTATGGAGATAGCGCCATACCCGGATGAGATGCAGGCAAAGCTGCTCAATACCTATTGCTTGCCGTATCTCCTGCGCCTCCGACGCCAGCGCTGCCGCCGACGCCCGGCGCGCGCCGTCTCTGCGGGGCTGTTTCAGCAGCACGGGAATATCATCGGCGGTCGCGCTCAAGTCGTAATAGGCCAGGTCCCAGGTTCCGCTTGATGATGCAGGGCTAGCTGAGGCGGACCGATGCGCCGCGTGTCGTCCACGCGGCTCGTGGCGCTCGTGTTGCCCCAGGCGCTTCATATCAAGGGAACGAACGAGGGTATCGAGACGTTCGTCGCCGTTGGCAGTTACGGTCTTCAGGGCAGCTCTGGCGGCGAGACGGGGCGCGAGGCGGTCGAGTTGTCTGCCGATGATGCCGCTGATGACCAGCGCGATGAGAGCATAGAGCGCATAGGTGCCTGATCGCGGGTTGAAGTTCCCGGCGGAATGCGCAAAGATGAGCGCCAGCGCCAGGATGCCGCCTACCACGTGCCATGCCAGGGCCGTATGCAGCAGCTTGAACGCGCCCTTCCGCAGCCGCTTGCGCAGCACATATCCGATGCCTACCAGGCTAAGCAGTATGGTTCCGGTGATGGCGAAGATGTAGCCGTAGAGACTATCGGGTGAGATGTCTCCTCCACTGCGCGAATACAGCCAATACCCGTAGGCCAGTCCGCCGCCTACCATCAGCATGACGATTGTGGCCTGCCACTGGCTGCGGGACCATCCGCCAAGCCGCGGGCGGCGGGACGGTGAGATGCGCCGTGGCGGCGTGCCCGCTCTTAGCGCCATGGCGTTGCCCTCCCCTCATATGGATCGTCGAGCTCATCCTGCCAGGAAGCCCTCTCGTGTTGCTTGCCGCCGATACCGCTCGTGCTATCGTCGCTATTGCCGCCTGCGAGGCGCATCTTGAGCCAGAACATCATGGAATCGCGGTGCAGGCCAACAGGGCAGACAGGCACGCACGCTCCACACTGGTAGCACGCGTGCGCGAAGCGGGCAACATCTAGAGAGATGCTGTCTGCCAGCGTCTCCCGGTTCAGCGTCTCGATCTGAATCTGGGTGGGCAGCGCCGGGCACGCGAGGAGGCATTCATTGCAGCAAATGCAGGCGGACAGCTCCTCTGCTACCTGTGTTCGTGATCGATGCATCGTTCTTTTCTCTTCCCTTCCATGCGGCCAAAGCGTGCGAACGGATATCTCCCATCTGGCTTGCCAGCCAGCGCAGCCAATGCGCCCTCCGTTAGATTGCCTGCCTCGGCCAGGCGGTTGTCGGCTGGAGTGCATGCTGCGTATATTTCGCGACCCGTTGCGGAACGGCCTGTACCTCGCCCGTCTCGACGGCGTGCAGACGACGGTGCGTGAAGAAGGACCGCAGATTAAAGTCCTCGGTGAGGAGTTTGCGCCTGATCTCATCGATATTGATGCGCTCGTCAATCAGCCGTTTGATGCTTAGCCCTGGGGGAAGCTTGGTGCCGACGGCGAGATAGCCGACGAGATGTCCATGGCGGACGACGATGCGCCGGTAGAACGAACCCGAGCCGTTGGTCTGCACTTCGTTGTCTGGATCATCCTGCTCTGAGAGCATGGGCGCACCCGCGACGAGCACATTGAGCTTGTCGAACCGCGTCGCGTGCCAGAAATTGCCCACCGCGCCCAGCGCGGCCTCCTCTGCGCCGGGAAGGCCGGTAATCGCAGCGGCGGCGAGGCGTCCTTGCTGAACGGCGAAGTACCACTGGCCACGAGCGTCATACTGGCCGGTCTGTGGATCGAGTACGGCGGCTACCGCTCCCGCGGCATAGATGTCGCGCGCCGTCGTCTGCAAGCGCGCGTTCACGCGTATGCCATGACCCTCCTGGGCGTCTATGGGTGTTCCCTGTGCCAGTGCGACATGTGGCTGCGTCCCGATGGCTGTGACGACAAGCTCACACGGAATAAACGCATTGTCCGTGGTCATGACGCCCGCGGCGATTCCCATGCGCCCGACGACTCCAGCGACCTCCGTCTCCAGCCGAATATCTACGCCTTGCCGGCGAACCCGCCGGAGTAACAGGTCCGAAGCGACGGGGTCCAATTGCCGTGGCAGCAGTCCGCGCCCGCGGATGAGCCAGGTGACTTTCACGCGGTGGTGGCGCAGCAGCATCGCGGTTTCGGCGGCGTGATAGCCTCCGCCGATAACGACCGCGGAAGAGACGGATGCCAGCCGACGCCGCAGATCCAGATAGTCGCTCAACGTGTGCAGCGTCACAACGCCGTCGAAGTTACGACCGGGCATTTCCTGGGGTAAATGCGTCGCCGTTGCTCCCGTGGCAAGCAGCAAGCTGTGATACTGGATGTCACTTCCATCGGCTAGCCGGACCTGATGGCTGGAAGGGTCAATCGCCGCCACGCGCTGATGGACCATGCCAATACCAAGTTGCTGCTGTGTGCCAGCGGAGTATGCCAGCAGCTGGTCAAGCTCGAGCTTCCCGGCCCCAAACTGTTTCAGGGCTGGCGTGTTGATCGTCGGATGGGTCTGCTCTGTGACCACGAGTATGCGAGCGTCTGGGGCGTACTGCCGTGTCTCCATGGCGGCGACGCACCCGGCGATGCCATTGCCAATCACGATCAGGTCCGCGCGATCCGTCGCCTGCGGATTTCTCGCGCGCGCGGGCGCGGGGCGTACTCCCGAAGTTGCCGGATGGCCGCTTTCCACGGCGGGAATCTTAAAGGTGCCCAGGGCATCGAAGGGCTTGCGATTCGTTCGCGCGCGCAGCGGTAGGTTCCATCGCGGACTCGATGGCAAATCTGGTCGCCCTGGATGGGACGGCTGTGATGGGCGGGTGGGCTTCAACGGATCCTCCTCATAAACTTCCCCATGCTTCTTCCGTTGATCCCGCTAGTCCGCTATCCAGGCTAGCGGTAATCCTCCTTGCTGATGCTCGTAGTAGATATCGGTAGGCGCTTTCTCCCGGATGTGACGTTGAATGTGTGTGAGTGAGATGTGCGCGCCAGGCGCAATACGAAACCAGACTGGTTTCGTATTGCCAGGCACACGCACGGCGAACTGGTCTTTTGCCTGCGTCGCGACGACGATCCCATGGACATGTTCCAGGTGTGAGGGTCGCTCGGTCTGAATCACCTGCAACCCCTGCAGCGCGCACAGGGTCCCCATGCTCACCAGTGCCAGCGCGACAACCCACGCCGCGAGTCTTGGAAAACGGGCAAGGAGACCCATCTACTTACGC
>DASUWS010000105.1:0-6299 GCA_036378295.1 Ktedonobacterales bacterium | reverse complement strand
ATTACGATGGTTGGTATGGTCGCGTACTATCGCCGGGCGTTGAATGCCAAAGATGAACGGAAGATTCTCGACGCCGCCGAACGTGAAGTGGACAAGATGTAATCTTCGCCGGAGATATCGGCTTCCCCTCTCCCTGTACGGGGCGAACCGAGACCAAGGTCGAGTTTGGTATGTATGGGAGATCTCATCCCCACCAGAACGAGACGGCGATGATACAGTAGAGGCCGATGAGCGCGAGGCCCTCCAGCCAGGTGGATTTGCCGTCGTAGACGATAATCGTGCCGAGGATCGCTGCCAGCCCCAGTGCTACCACCATCAGCGGCGGCACTACCAGCGTGAGATAGGCTCCCCCCAGTACGAGGCTCAGCAGCACCAGTACGGGGGCCAGGAAGAGCGCGACCTGAAGCGAGCTATTCAGGATGACGCTGATGGCGTAGTCGGGCTTGTTGCCTGCCATCAACTGAACGCCGACGACGTTCTCAACGGCATTGCCCGCCAGCGCGACGATTACCAGGCCGGTGAAGGTGGGTGAGAGGTGGAGGGCCTTAATCGCGGGGTCTAGCGCCGTGATGAACCAGTCAGAGACGAACGCCGCGCCCACGCCCGCTATCACGAGCATGACCACCGTCAGCCAGAGTGGCCAGGCATGCGCTCTAGCCTCCGCTGGCTCCTCCGGGAGACTGGTGGGGCCGCCCGCCAGCGAGACGGGGATGCTTGCGATGAAGACGACGAGCAGAATGATGGCGCAGGCGATGCTCAGTCCTTCGGTGTGGGGATTGGCGGGCGTGTGGAGCAGATGCGCCAGGGTTGGCACAGTCAGCGCGGCGACCGCCAGCAAGGTCAATGTGACCATGTTGCGTGGCGCGGCCGAGGCGAACGTCTGCTCGCCGTGGCGGATTCCACCGACGAAGAAGGCCAGCCCGAGCACGAGCACGCTGTTGCCCAGTATCGATCCGATGAGCGCTCCCTGCACGACTTCTACCAGCCCGGCACGCAACGCGAAGATGCCCACGAAGAGCTCTGGCAGGTTGCCGAGCGCTGACTGTAGCACGCCCGTCGCGCCGGGGCCGAGCCGTGTGCCGAGTTGCTCGGTGGCGTCGCCCACCAGCGCCGCCAGCATCGCCAGCGCTATGCCCGAGACGAGGAATGTCAGCACGGCACCCGCGCCAGTGAAATGCAGAATGGCCGCAAGCGCGGTGGCCGCTACGGAAACGACGATAACGATGAGCTGCCGCCGTGTCAGCGTATGCAAGGTCTTCGAGAGCAGTGTATCCTCCGCGGTCTCTACCACGAACCACTTCTCACCTATGTCCGCCACATGTATCTGCAAGGAGTATAGCGCGGAGAGCAACACTGACCTGTATCAGGCTTGCGCGGTCTCGGATTCAGACTCGGTCTCTGTCTCTGTCTCCGTCTCGGATTCGGGCTCAGCATGTAGTTTCGCCAGGATGGCGGCATGTTCGCGGAGCGGCTCACCGCTGCCGCCGCGCCGCCACATCAGGAGCTCGGCGGCGATGCTCAGGGCGATCTCATCAGGCGTCTTCGCGCCCAGGTCCAGCCCAATCGGGGCATGCACCTGTGCCAGCGCTTCTGTGGAGATCCCCTTGCGCAGCAGCTTGCGGAAGATGGTGCGCACCTTGCCGGGGCTGCCTATCATGCCGATGTAGCCAGCGGAGGTGCCGAGCGCCGCTTCGAGCGCGTCCTGGTCAACACGGTGGCCGCGCGTGACAATGACCAGCGCGGTCATGGCGTCGGGGGCGAGGGAGGGCAGCAACTCGGGGATGTCGCCGACTGTGAGGGTGATGCTCTCGGGCAGCGTCGCTGCCTGGACGAACTCGGAGCGATCATCCAGCAGGCTTACGCGCCAGCCAATGGCGGCTGCCAGCCGGGCGAGCGTCTGCGCCACATAGCCGGACCCGGCGATGATCAGCCGTGGTTCTGGACGTATCGGCTCGACAAAGATCTCCAGGGTGGCGCCACAACTGCCGACACTCTCGCCGCCCTCTGGATCGAGATGGTAGGTCAGCAGCCCGGTTTGGCTCGATGCCAGGGCCGCGAGCCCATCGGCACGGGCGCGGCTATCGGTCTGCTTGCCGCCGAACGTGCCAAGCATGCTGCCGTCATCTCGAACGAAGACTTTGGTTCCCGGCGCACAGGGCGCCGCGCCGTAGATCTTCACCACTGTCAGGAGCGCTCCCGCTTCGCCGCGAGCCAGCGCCGCCGCGATATCACCGAACATAGGCACCCCCCGGAAGCCCGCGATGATCTGTAGCTTCTCTTCGGGAAGTATAGCACGTGGGCGAGGATAGGCACGGATGTAGATAGCGAGTCGGACTCAAGAAACTCCTCCCCTTTTCCACGAGGGCGCAGGGGAGCAGTCTGGTGCGCCAGGCAAGCCGGGCTCGCTAGTGCTGTGCGATAGCCTGTTGCGGCTCTTCAGTATCCTCTTGGAGAATGGGTTCGGGCTGCTGTTTCTCGCTTCGTGCCCGCGCGACGGTAATCAGCGCGACGGCGGAGATGATGATCGCGGCGGAGACCAGCGTTACCCAGGTGACCGCCTCATTGGCGAATGCCCAGCCAAGGAAGACCGCCACCACTGGATTGACGTAGGCGTAGGTCGAGACGTGCGCCGCCGGAACATGGTGCAGCAGCCAGACGTACGCCGAGAACGCGACCAGCGAGCCGAAGATGATCAGGAACGCAAGCGCGAGCACCGACTGTGTCGAGATCCTGGCGAGGTGAACACTCCCCCATTCACCTGTCGCCGTCGCGACGACGACGAGGAGCACGCCGCCGCCCAGCATCTCCATCCCCGTGCCAAGGAGCTCCGTCTTGGGGAAGGGCGCCGTGCGCGCATAGAGCGAGCCGATAGCCCAGCAGGAGGACGCCAGAATCAGCGCCAGAATGCCGATTGCTTGCGGACCCGCACCGGAGGACTCCGCCTGGGTCGCGAGGAGAGCAACGCCTGCGAAGCCAATCACCAGGCCGAGAATCGTCAGGCCGTTGGGGCGCACCCCGCCAGGCCGAAGCCAGTCGAACAGGGCCATCCAGAGCGGCACCGCCGCCACTAGAAGCGCCGCAAGCCCTGATGGCACCTGCTGCTCGGCCCACGAGACGACGCCGTTGCCACAGAGCAAGAGTAGCCCGCCGACAACCAGCGCTGATCGCCAGTGGATCACCTTGGGGCGCTCGGCGCCACTCAGCCGCATCCAGAGATAGAGAATGCCGCCAGCGATCAAGAAACGGACACCTGCCATAAGGAACGGCGGCATGGTCTCGACAGCGAAGCGGATGGCAAGGTAGGTGGAACCCCAGATGACATAGACAAGGGCGAATGCCAGAAGCACCTGAGTCCGAGGGGATATGCGATTAGCCAGCATCGGAAAGGTCTTCTTTCTCCGTTGATGGCAGCGAAATCTGCGCTGTCTCTTTGATCGTCGAGAGTACGATGGTGGTGCGAGTTGAGCGAATTGAGCCGATAGCGCTGAACCGCTGGCGCAGCAGGTCTCCTAACGCGTCAGTATCAGCAACACGCACCTTCACGAGATAACAGTCTTCTCCGGCGATATGATGCACTTCTTGCACTTCGGGCATCTGCGCCAGCGCCTGGCCCGCGTCGTCCAGGCCAATACGCTCGTCGGCAAGCACGAAAATGAAGGCCAGCAGACCCGATTCGAGCGCCTTGGGGTTGAGCCGCGCCTCGTAGCCTTTGATCAGCCCGCGATGCTCCAGCTTGCGGATGCGTTCGAGAATGGCGGAAGGGGCCATCGCCAGCCGCCGGGCGATCTCGGCATTGGACGTGCGCGCGTCGTCTTGAAGAATAGTCAGTATTTTGCTGTCGATCTCGTCAATCATTCGGCATAACCTCCGTTGGGAAGAAGATACATCGACGTAAAATGGGAAGTCAAGCACGAATTGTAACAAGAAAATGCGCGCGCTTTGGGCAGTCTGTCCAAAGGCTCGACGCCGCCGCAGTAAGTCCGGTTTATCGGGTAGGCTTTTCGCAGAGCCCGTAGCGCGCCAGCCAGTCGTTTCGCGCTTCTCGCGCCGCAAGGAATATACCCTCGATCTGCGTATCCTGCGCCGCGATCCGCGCTCGTAGCGATTGAAGCGTACCTATATAGTCATCGAGCGCCGCGATCAGTGGGCTGGTGTTCGTCAGGCAGATGTCGCGGGCCATGTGGGGGCTGCCTGAGGCGACGCGTGTGGTATCGCGGAATCCGCCCGAAGCCAGGGCGAGAGCATCGGCCGCATCCGGTGACTGCTTGACCGTCAGCGTCACCGCGCTTGCTGCCAGGATGGGCAGATGGCTTGCCAGGGCGACGGCGCGGTCGTGCCGCTCCGGTGACAGCGGCATCGGTTGCGCGCCCAGCGCCTCGATCACCCGCTGGACCCGGCGGAGCGCGGCATCGGAGGTGCGCGGGGTGGGCGTCAGGCACCAGGCGCAGCCATCGTAGAGAGTGCTATGGGCCGCCTCGACACCTGAATGCTCGCTACCTGTCATGGGATGACCGCCTACGAACTGCCCGCTCGCTGGAAGGAGCGCTTCCGCCCATGTGACGATATCTACTTTGGTGCTTCCCAGGTCGGTGACGACAGCGTCGTCTTTCAGCAGCGGAGCTATCTCTGCGAGCAGGTCGCGCATTGCCAGCGGTGGCGCTGCCAGCACCACCAGATCGCTCCCTACTACCGCTTCGGTCACGGAGGCGCATGCACGATCAATCGCCTGCCGTTCGCGGCCGCGCTCAGCAACACCAGGCTCCGTGTCGAATCCCACTATCTCGCGGGCGACTCTACGCTCGCAGAGGGCCATGCCAAGCGATGCCCCCATCAACCCCAGGCCAAGGATGGCGACTCTCTCAACCACTGGAGCCGCTGGCGCTGTGGCATCGGCGGTGGTAGCGGTGGTAGCGGTGGTGAGGTCGGGGCGCAGGGCCGCTGCCTCTCGCAGGTAGACATGGTGCAGGTCGTGCTGACGTTTTGTGGTGTTGATATGCAGCAGCACGCGGATGCAGCGGCTGACGCTGTGTGGCACGGGTATCTCGCGGGCGCAGAGCAACGCGACCTCGCCCCAGCCGAGCTCGCGAGCGGCCAGGGCGGGATATGCCTCATCGAGGTCGTCGGTAACAGTGAAGAACGCGCTGGCGATATCCTCGACGGAAAGCGCGTTGCGCGCCACCAGCTGTTCCAGCAGCTCGCGGGTGGCGGCGAGAATCGCCTCGGCGCTGTTCCCCGTCGCGGTGGTCGCGCCGCGCAGTCCCCGGCAGCGCATCGTGGATGAGCCTTCCATGTGGGTGCCCTTTCGCCTGAGATAGCCGGTTCGGTTGACGTTCGTGGACAACAAAAAAGCAGAAGCTTTCTCGCTTCTGCTGTATCCCTCTGGCTGGTGACTACGTCACTCGCGTGTCGTGTTGCTTCATTGCTCCCACGCCGACGACCGGTCCGCCCTGCCAGAGGGCCACCGGTAATAGTACCTGCCGCTGTGTCGAACGCGGAACGTCGTCATCATAGCCAGCACTATAACTGGCCTCACATGGCGTGTCAAGTAGACGTAACAATACTGTACCAGCGGTTGACATTGTGGGGTCCTGCCACGTTGCAGCGGGGAGGTTGCAGTGGTATACTGATAGAAAGATCCTTTAACCCCAGTCCCGTGAGGCTGGGAAGGAGTAGGTGCATGGTCTGCGTGCCTGCCTGCCGCAGAACGCTCAATCGCATAGAGTTGCCGTCCTTCATCCCATCGAGCGCGATGGTGGTGGAGGCTTTTTTTATGCCTCCAGCTTGATGGTGGCCTCTTTCTTCCCGCGTCCGGTGGGATGCTAACACGAAAGGAGTGTGCGTGTGGGCACTGCTCGTGAGGCAAGTAATTCTGGCAAAGTCATCTTCAACGAGGAGGAGATGCGCCGCGCCATCTCCCGTATCGCGCACGAGATTCTCGAGCGCAACGCTGGTGCGCGCGATCTGGTGTTAGTGGGACTGCACACGCGCGGCCTGCCGTTGGCGCGGCGTCTTGCTGAGCGTATCAAAGCGCTGGAAGGTATCTCCGTTCCCGTCCATGCGCTCGATATTACCCGCTATCGTGACGATCAGCCCGTCGAGCAGAAGTCGGCGCGCGTGCCGCTCGATCTGCCTGTGGCGGGGCAAACAGTGGTGCTGGTGGACGATGTGCTCTTTACCGGGCGCACCACTCGCGCCGCGATTGACGCGCTGGTGGAGGCGGGACGCCCGCGCCGGGTGCAGCTCGCCGTCATGGTGGACCGGGGGCATCGCGAGCTGCCCATTCGCGCCGATTACGTCGG
>DASUWS010000104.1:0-10828 GCA_036378295.1 Ktedonobacterales bacterium | reverse complement strand
CGTGATCGAGCCGCGTGAATCGCCATCGCCCGATGATGCCGTTGAGCGGCGGGCGCTCGCGTGGCGTGCGCTGCTGGCGTGGTACGCCGCTGAGGGGCGCTCCTCTCTGCCCTGGCGGCATACACGCGACCCCTACGCCGTGCTCGTCTCCGAGGTGATGCTGCAACAGACGCAGGTAGAGCGCGTGCTGCCGAAGTATCGCGCCTTCCTGGAACAGTTCCCGACACTTGCCGATCTCGCCGCCTCGCCCGTTGCCGAGGTCATCCGCGCCTGGGCGGGTCTGGGCTATAACATGCGCGCCGTCCGGCTGCACGAGATCGCGCGCCAGGCGGTCGAGCGTTACGAGGGCAGGCTGCCAGAGACGCTAGATGACCTGTTGCGCCTCAAAGGTATCGGGCGCTATACCGCGGGCGCTGTCGCCTGCTTTGCCTTTGGGCTGCCCGTTGCCACTGTAGATACGAATATCCGCCGTGTGTTGTGGCGCGTCTTTCGCGGTATCGAGCCAGCCACCTGGCCAGCCGACAGCGTGTTTCAGCGCCAGATGCTTGAGCTGGCTGAATGGGCTCTGCCCTATGAGCCTCAAAATGCCGCCTACGACTGGCAACAGGCGCTGATGGACCTCGGCGCCACTATCTGCCTGGCGCGTCGTCCTCTCTGCGAGCGCTGCCCGCTGGCAGGCTGCTGCGGCGCGTATCAGGAGGCCGCCCGCGTCACCTTCTTCCCATCGGGCGAAGCGGTGGTCCGCCTGCGTGAAGAGCGCGCCGCCATTGTGGAGAAAAAGGGCGAGCACACGCCGCGTACGGTGGCCGAAGATCGAGCGGACTATACAGCCCGGGCGCCGCGGCGGGGTACAACATCAGCCCAGCCGTTCACCAGCACCTCACGCTACTTCCGTGGCCGTGTCGTCGCGACACTGCGTGAGATGCCGGATGGCGCGATGCTCTCGCTGGCCGCGCTTGGTCCGCGACTCAAGCCGGAATACACCGCCGCGGAATATCCCTGGCTGCGCGCGCTGGTCGAGCAGCTGGCGCGGGATGGACTGGTGCGACTGACCGGAAATCTCGATGAGGCGAGCAAGGCATTTGTTGCGCTGCCATGAGCGTGGATGGCGGCGGATAGCCGATAGCGGCACGTACGCGCATACAAAAGAATACGAGAAGGAGCGGCAATGACGGATACCCCTCCCCCTCACGCTTCCCCGAAGCGGAGAGAGGGCAATCGGCGTCTTGCGAAGGCGAGTCTGGCGCTGCTCTCCTGGCTGGCGCGGGCTATGCTGCTAGTGCTGCTGATCGCTGGCGCGGTGTTCTCGCTCGTGCCCAATGGTCGCGCCGCATTCCGTGGACTGTTGCTGGTGCCCGCGGTCTTGCAGCCCAATAAACAGACGCCTCTCTCGGCAACGGGTAATGGCGTGCGCCATAGCACGATCGTCGTCAATGCGCGCTCTGGCCCGGTCTACCTCGATATCTATGAGCCGGACAATACTGCCCCGCCGCTCCCTGGTGCGCGGGAGGGGGTCGTCGTCATTCCCGGCATCGGCGACGAGCGTAAAGACTCTCAACTCATCAACCTCTCGAATTCACTGGCGCGTGAGGGCATTGTCGTGATGGATGTGACCACGCCCGCGCTGATCTCCCGCCGGATCAATCCCGACGATGAAGATGCCGTCGTCCAGGCGTTTCTGGCGCTGGCGCAGCATCCCGGCGTCGGCGTGGGGCGCGCGGGCATTCTGGGTATCAGCGGCGGGGGTGATCTGGGCATGGTGGCGGCAGCCGACCCGCGCATCCGCGACAAGCTGGGCTTCGTGATGCTGTTCGGCGGCTACTATGACGCGAAGACGCTGCTGCGCGACTTCGGGCGGCGCGCGCTCGATGTTGATGGCACGCTCCAGCCGTGGACTCCCAACCCAGTGCCGGTGGAGGCGTTGGCCAAGACGATTGCGCCGAGGCTCCCCGCGAGCGAAGGCAAGCTGCTGGTTGCCGCGCTTTCGGAGCATGGCACCCCGCTCACCGCCGCGCAGCTCGCCACCCTTTCTCCAGACGCGCTGGCGGTGTATCATCTGCTCGCGGGCGACGATCCGGCCCATGTAGACGCGAATCTCGCCGCGCTCACTCCCGCCATGCAGCGCGATCTGGTGGCGCTCTCGCCCAGCGCGGTCCTGAGCGAGATTCACGCGCCGATCTATCTGCTGCACGACCGCAACGACACCTACGTGCCTTTCACGGAGTCGCGGGCGTTCGCGGCGGCGCTGGTCAAGGCCAAGCATCCGCACGACTTCGTCGAGCTGAATATCTTTGCCCATGTCGAGGTGAAGTATGGATTGGGTTTCGGCCCACTGGTGGGCGACGGGATGCGGCTCTTTGGCATCCTGACCGAATTGCTGGAGCACGCATCTTGACGAGTCAAATCACAAGGCGCAGATCATGACGACATCAGAGACGACAACAGATCAACATGACAGGCAGCCGCTGACACTGGCTGCCGCTCAGCGCGCGATAGATGCCTCGATTCAGGCACTCGGAGGCTACTGGCCACCGCTGGCTGCCCTCGCGCGTCTCTTCGAGGAATGCGGCGAGCTGGCACGCGCCGTCAACCAGACGCATGGGCCGAAGCCTGTTAAGCCGGGCGAATCCGCCGCCTCGCTCGAAGAGGAGCTGGGCGATGTGCTCTATATTACGCTGGCTCTGGCCAACGAACTCCAGATTGATGCTGAAGCTGCCGTTGAGGGAGCGTTGGCCCGGAGCGCGAAGCGCGCCCAGCAATCAGGCTAGCTCAGGCTAGCTCAGGCTAGCTCAGGCTAGCTCAGATACGCCAATTATGTCGTATTGTGTAACTGCTATCCTCGCGCGTCAGTACAGGTATAGAGAACGATGCGGGCGGGCTGGCACTATCAAAGTGCAACCGCGGATGAGACGAGACGAGACCAAGAGGAGCATATATGTCGGCAGGCGACGGAATCGTGGATGGTGGTGATACGGAAGGCATGAACGAAGCAGCCAGCGCTGAGAGGCCACTCGATCCCCGGCTGAACGATCTGAGCCCCTATCAGGGCTGCTTTGCCTGTGGTCTGCGGAATAGCCAGGGGTTGCAGTTGACCTTCTGGGCGGAGGGCGATGAGATCGTCACCGAGTTCACACCAGATGAGCACCTTCAAGGCTTTCCGGGCGTCCTGCATGGTGGTGTTCTGGCAACGCTGCTCGACGAGGCGCTCAGCCGGACCGCCAGCATCGAGGGTCGCTGGATGATGACCGCGCGGCTGGAGATACGCTACCGCCGTCCCGCGCCGCTGGGGCCTCGCCTGCGGGTGACGTCGCGCCCGATCTTGTCGCGCTCGCGGATGGTGCACGCGGAAGGAGAGGTGCGGCTGGCCGACGACCCGACTGTGATTTTGGCCGACGCGCGAGGCATCTTCCTGCGGGTTCCTGAAGAATACCAGCGGGAGGCCTCGAAGAAGTATCCTGGCGCGGAGGAGTTCTTCAACCTGTGACTCTGCCTAAGACATAACTGTAACCCTGCCTGATACATGACTGTAACTCTACCTGGACATAATTACGTAGACGCGAGTGGTGGCAGGAACAGACATGCAGGACAAGGCATGGCGCATGATGTGATGCATCGTAGCCCATCATGGCACGCCCCAGGAAAGGGATTCCAGACAATGGCAGCAGAAGAGAGCACGCGTTTTCCCCGGTATACCGTTCGCCCACCTGAAGCCGTCGAGATCGGTCCGCACTCCATCCCCGCGCTGATCGTGCGTCCGGAGGCCGAGGAGCCACGCCCGGCAGCACTGGTGCAGCATGGCTACGGCGCATCGAAGGCTGATCTGCTGCCACTTGGCCAGTTCCTGGCGTCATATGGTTTTGTGGCGCTGCTTCCCGACGCCTGGGGACACGGCGACCGCTTCCCGACCAGTGGCCCCAACTGGATGACGGAGTTCTCCGCTGACTTCCTCGTCGAGGTGCTGCGCCACACCGTCGAGGACATGGGCGATGCCCTGACGACCTTGCTGGCCCGCCCGGACGTCCGGATGGAGGGCGCGCTGCTGGCGGGTTTCTCGCTGGGTGCGATTGCCTCGCTGATCGTCGGTACCGAGGATCCGCGTGCCGCTGGCGTCTACTCTATCTCTGGCTCGCCCGTTCCGGATCTTGCCCACATGATGCCCGTGGGCCTGCCTGGTCCTGGCCCAGAAGCCGAGCGCTGGGCATATGCCCACGATGCCGCGAACCATCTGGCCACGCTTGTGCCCAAGCCGCTGCTGCTCCAGCATGGTCGTCACGACGATATGGTGCCCGTAGGCGGCTCCATGCGCCTCTACGAAACCGCACAACCGCTCTACAGCGCGCATCCAGAGAAGCTTGCCCTGATGCTCTATGACCATCGCCACGATGTAACCGAGGCCGAGGTCAATGAGGGCGTGCAATGGCTGCTGCCGTTCTTCGTCACGCCTGCCGAGAGCGATGAGTCCGCCGCGTGAGATGACCCGGAAGCTTAAAACTCGCTGAGTCTTTGCCGCGAAGATGCCCAAAAACACCACAATCCCGTCGCTGGCGTGGCATGTTATATGAGTGTGGCATGCGCGGATGTGAGTCTGAGCGATATGACTGGCGAGATATCCAGCGCCTCTGACGGGAGAGGCACACCATGCAGAAAACATGCACGAAATGCAAAGCGCCTGAAAGCGAGTGAGACGCGGTATGAAGAAACAAGTGGTTCTTGGTCTGGCTGGCGGCGGTCTGTTGATCGTCGGGCTGGTGGCGGGCATTATCTTTGGCGATAACCTGCGCGCGCTGGCGGCGGGCAACAGCAACAATAATGTTCCCGTGAGGGCGACAGCGGGCGACCGCGCCAGCTATTGCCAACTGTACCTGGATACCCTGGCCAAAGACCTGGGCGTTACGACGGATAAGCTGAAGAGTGCGAATCAGGATGCCGCGCAGAAAGTGATCGATCAACTGGCAAGCGATGGCAAGATCAGCGCGACGCAGAAGAGCGAGATGACGCAGGCGCTGCAGAAATACGCCAAGAGTCCCTGCGCCTTCGTGAACGCGCGTGGCGTTCGCCCGGGCGCGATCAGTGATCTGAGGCAGGCGCTTGCGCCAGCGCGTGCCGCCGTGGCGTCGGCGGTCGCTGGCTCGCTGAAGATCTCCACCAGCACGCTGGAGAGCGATCTGGCCGCCGGCCAGACGATCCCGCAGATCGCGGCGGCGCAGAAGGTGAACCTGAGCGACGTCAACAGCGCCTACCTCAACGCCGTCAAGTCCCAGCTTGGCAGCGCGGTCAGCTCCGGCATGCTCACGCAGAGCCAGTCGGACGCGCTCTATAGCCGGCTGCAGCAGGCCGTGCAGGCTGGTCACTATCCGCTCCTGGAGATGGGCAGCCACAAAGGACAGGCCGCGCAGCCGGCGCTGCCATAGCCAGCGGAAAACAGACTCGATTGAAGACGGCCGCTTTCCCTCACCGGGCAGCGGCTGTTCTTTTTCTTCTCGCCAAATTCGACGTAATCTATCCACAGATGCGCGCTACGAGATTGCCAGGACCGCATGTTCGGCGTAAGCTCGTACCGCACACATCACTCGCGCACCATCGCTCGCGCACCATCCGCGTACGACCCGAATGGAGGGAAAAGTGGACACGAATCCTATGATCGTGCGGGCTGCTGTTGTGCAGGCGGCGCCGGTCGCCTTCGACCGGGAGCGTACATTGGAAAAGGTGGCTACTCTCACCGCGGAGGCTGCCAACCGTGGCGCACGGCTCGTCGTCTTTCCAGAGGCGTTCGTCTCTGCCTACCCGCGAGGGCTGAGCTTCGGCGCTGTCGTGGGGAATCGGACGCTGGAAGGGCGTGAAGCATTCCGCCGCTATTGGGAGAGCGCGGTGGACGTTCCCGGCCCGGCGGTGGATGTCCTTGCCGGGATTGCCGAGCGGAACTCGCTCTATCTGGTCATTGGCGTGATCGAGCGTGATGGCGGCACACTCTACTGCACAGTGCTTTTCTTTGGCCCTGATGGCCGCTACCTGGGCAAGCATCGCAAGCTGATGCCGACGGCCTCCGAGCGCCTGATATGGGGCTTTGGCGACGGATCGACATTACCCGTGTTTGAGACGCCACTCGGGCGCCTGGGCGCAGTGATTTGCTGGGAAAACTACATGCCCTTGCTGCGCACGGCGATGTATGCCAAGGGAATCCAGCTCTATTGCGCGCCGACAGCGGATGGGCGAGATACGTGGATAGCCACGATGCAGCATATTGCTCTGGAGGGCCGCTGCTTCGTCTTGTCGTGCAATCAGTATTGTCGCCGTTCCGATTATCCCGACGACTACGAGACCTCATTCGGCAACGACCCGGACACAGTGGTCTCACGTGGCGGCAGCTGCATCGTCGCGCCGCTTGGCAATATCCTTGCTGGCCCTGAATTCACTGGCGAGTGCATCCTGACCGCCGATCTGGATATGGGCGATATCGCGCGCGGCAAGTATGATTTCGACGTAGTAGGACACTACGCGCGGCCTGACGTGTTTCAACTGCATGTGAATGAGCAGCCACAATCACCAGTCATCACGACAGCCGACGCGGGCGATCCGGGGAAAGTCTGATCTGAAGCCATCCGGCGCGAGCAGCATAGAGTGACGATGACCGACGCTCGTCATGCGGCGTCATTCGGGGAAGATGATCTCTCCACGCGCGCGCCGGTCCTGTGGCAGCAGGCTGGCATAGAGGAATGTGTGCATCGGCGCCTCCGCGCCCGTAGCGTGTGCCCGCCGTACCACGACTCCCACCTGCGACTCGAACTCTGAGGGGCGGCCCGCCAGGATATCGCGCTGCATCGAGGCGGTGGCCTGTTCGGGTAAGCCGTCAACCACCGCCAGTGCCTTCGCGATGGCGTCATCCGCTACATGTACGCCGCTCGCCTCGGCAACCCGCGCAACTTCGGCCATGGCGCCTTCCAGCAGTGCTCGTGTCTCTGGCAGCGTCCGCAACACGCCAGCGGGCGCACGCGTCACCGCTCCCACCGCACCTAACGGGCCGACAAAAAGCAGCTTCTCCCACAGTGCCGCCCGTGTGTCCGGCACGATGGCCGCCTGTACCCCCACACGCTCGAACGCCTGGCGCAGCCGCTCTAACCGCTCGCTGGGAGCATTATTGAGCTCGCCAAAATGGATGACCGGACGAGCGAGCAGATTGCGAATCTGGCCGGGCGCAACGACCGAGCCGAACAGCCAGCAGAGACCGCCAACCACATGCTGCTCGCCAAATGCCTCCGCCAGTTGATCCGGCGCGTCCACGCCGTTGAGCAGCGGCAGCACGAACGTTTCGAGTCCCATGAGGGGGCGCATCGCGGCGATGGCTTCGTCAACCTGCCAGCCCTTCACGGCCAGCAATACCATATCTGCCGGACCAATCGAGGTCGTGTCGTCGGTCACGCGCGCGGGATGCACGACAAAGTCGCCATCAGCGCTCTCGATACGCAGGCCCGCATCCCGGATGGCGCGCAGATGCGCACCACGCGCCACGAAGATGACCTCTTCTCCCGCCTGGGCCAGGCGGCCACCGAAGTAGCCGCCGACTCCGCCCGCACCGACCACCACAACACGCATGCTACCCTCCCGTTGCATTTGGCCGCACCATCAATCGCTTGTGCCTGCCCTGCGCGCTCTTCACGCGTCCCCTCACAACCCCTGCATGGTCCGCTGGCTATTCCTGCGGGCGTGGCTGGGGCGTATGTTCGTCTGCGGATGCATCGGGCGCGGCAGGCAGCGCCAGCGGTGTATCCGTCCCAGATGACATGGCCTGCTCTTCGGCGGACTGTGGCGGCAACCCGCGCTCGACGCGCAGCTTGGTGATGCGTCTTCCTTTGGTGCCGAGGACCGTGAACGCCATGTCCTCGAAGCGCACCGTATCGCCCACGCTCGGAATCTTATCGAGCTGCGAGATGACGAATCCGCCGACCGTCTCGTAGCCATCCT
Source organism: Ktedonobacterales bacterium (assembly GCA_036378295.1). Lineage (GTDB taxonomy): Bacteria > Chloroflexota > Ktedonobacteria > Ktedonobacterales > JADMIN01 > DAHUXT01. The sequence continues at coordinate 2,869 of DASUWS010000104.1, read as the reverse complement.
CTGGCAGCTCGCGCTCCACCAGTTCCTCGAACTCATCGAGGCTCACCTTGGCATCGAGGATGAAATCGTTCTCGCCGAGCTTCTCGAAGAGTCGCTCTTCGACATCGTATTCGTCCTGAATATCGCCGATGATCTCCTCTACCACGTCCTCGATGGTGACCAGACCAGCGACCGAGCCATATTCATCCACCACGATGGCCATATGCACGCGCTGGCTCTGCATCTCGCGCAGGAGGTCATCCAGTCGCTTGGATTCGGGCACGAAGAACGGCGGGCGCACCATGCTGCGTATCGAGGCCTGCTCGCCAAGGGCGTAGACCCGCAACAGGTCTTTGGCATAGAGGACGCCAATGATGTTGTCAATCGTGTCTTCATAGACAGGGATACGCGACTGGCCACCCTGCAGCACGACCTGCGTTGCCGAGCGGATGTCGTCGTCGGCCTCCACCGTCACCATATCGATGCGTGGCACCATGATCTCGCGCACGGCGGTATCCGAGAGGTCGAAGACGTTGTCGATCATCTCGCGCTCTTCTTCTTCGAGCACGCCTTCTTCCTCGCCTACCTCCACGAGCAGGCGCAATTCGTCTTCGGTGACGAACTGGGTGCTGTAATGGGTACCGTGCCCACCAAAGAGCCGCACCATCCCGGAGGTGATCCAGGTAAGCACGAACACCACTGGCCGCAGCACAAACATCATTGTCTCGACTGGCCGCACCAGCCAGCGCGCCCAGCGCTCGGGCGACTGCACGGCGATGCTCTTGGGGGTAATCTCACAGAAGATCAGCACGATCAGAGAGAGTAGCACGGTGGAGATAATCTCCGCGCCGTTGAAATCGAGGTCAACCGCGATAATGGTGGCCAGTGTCGAGCCGGTGATGACCGCGACATTGCTGATCACCAGAATCGTTGTGAGAAAGCCCTGGGGACGCTGCAGCAGCCGGGTAATGTGTTTGGCGTTGATGTCGCCTTCCTCCGCCAGATTGCGGATACGCAGCCGGTTGACGGAGGTGAGCGCGGTTTCAGCGCCTGCGGAGATAGCCGCTACAATCAAAGTCAAGAACAGGAAAAACAGCAAAACCCAGTCTTGCGGCTGGAATCCGTGTGGCCCAGCCGCCGCAAGTGTGAACAGACCCGCTAAGCCTGTACTGTCACTCTCCACAGTTGTGTATCCACTCCCTCACGTCGCGCAACGCGGCGGTCGATGCCCCGTCGGGCTACGACGTGGTGTCCATATCTGCTGAATCTGCCGCGGGCGCTGTATCAGCATCCGTTGTATCGGACGCCTTATTCGTAGTCTCCGCAGCATGATTCAGACCAGATGGCGCAGTCATTTGCTGCGTAGCATGTGTTGCATTCGTAGCATTCGTCGCATGCTGGTCATCGTCATTCCGGGTGTGTCGCACGCGGGCGGGCATCCCGACGGCAAGGCTGCCCGGCGGCACATCTCGTGTCACGACGGCGCCCGCGCCTGTTCTGGCTCCATCGCCAAGCGTTATCGGCGCGACAAGCATCGTATCGCTGCCGATAAAGACATCATCTCCTACCTCTGTACGATATTTCTTGCCGTCAGGCTCAAAATTGCATGTGATGACTCCCGCCGCCACATTCGTACGGTCGCCGATCGTGGCGTCGCCAACGTAGCTGAAGTGGTGCATCTGCACGTCATCGCCGAGCGTCGCGTTTTTCACCTCGGCAAAGTTGCCGACATGCGCTCCAGGGCCAAGCTCCGCGCCGGGCCGTAACCGGCTCATCGGGCCGATACGCGCACCGTCCCGCATGATCGCCTTTTCGAGCCACGAGCCGTAGACCCGGCAGTCGTCGGCGATGACGCTATCTTGAACGACGCTGTATGGGCCGATCTCACACCGCTCACCAATGATGGTCTCGCCGCGCAGGGTTGTGCCATGACGCAGGATGGTATCCTGCCCGATGCGTACGCCCGCCTCGACGTAGGTTGTCGCCGGATCTTCGACGGTGACGCCGCTCAGCATCAACTCGCGCAGCACGCGCTGGCGTAATATCGCCTCGGCCTCGGCAAGCTGGATGCGGTCGTTGACCCCGGCGGCTTCCTCGATACTGGCGCTTTGGGTCGCGACGATTCGCCCTTCGTCCAGGGCCATCGCGATCAGATCGGTCAGGTAGTATTCGCCGTTGTCGTGTTTGGTTAGCCGTGGCAGGCGCTCGGCCAGCCATGCCGTCTGGAAACAGTAGATGCCAGAGTTGATCTCGCGGATCGCCAGTTCCTCGCTGCTGGCATGCTTCGCCTCGACGATGCCGCGTACTTCTCCGCGCTCATCGCGCAGGACCCGGCCATAGGCGCCTGGCTCATCGGTGATTCCGGTCAGGAAAGTGAGGGTCGCGTCGCGCCGCTGATGCTCGCCCAGCAGGGCGCGTATCGTCTCCGGTCGCAGCAGTGGCGTATCTCCATAGAGGACGAGTGTTGTCTCGGGCAGACCATCGCCGTCGAAGCCAGAAAGCCCGATGCGAGCGGCGTCGCCAGTGCCATGCTGTGGCTCTTGCACGACGAAGCGGAGGTCGCCGTGTTGCGGCGTCCAGTGCATACTGGCGCGTACGGCGTCGCGTTCGTGGCCAGTGACGACGACGTAGCGCGGCGCAAGGGCGGAATCCGACGATGGGCTAGATGAGCTATCGGCGGGGTCGTCGCTGGGTGCAAGAGCACGATCGGCCGCGCGCAGCACGTGTTCGAGCAGAGGGCGACCGGCGATGTGATGGGCAACTTTGGGTGTGCGCGAGCGCATACGAGTTCCCTTGCCCGCGGCCAGGAAGAGAACCCCGACAGGCCTCATACGAATGCGTTCACTCCCTTATATGCGGCGGTTAGATTGCCGCCCTGTCAGGACTGTAT